>NZ_VTZN01000167.1 GCF_008370645.1 Mycobacterium simiae | reverse complement strand
TGTGGACGGCCACAACACAGGGCACGACACGGGGCCGGCACTGGGGCCTTTGCCCGGCCTGTCGGGGCCGAAGACTAGCTTTCAACTTGAGGCCAGAAGATCTACGGTTGTTGTTCGACTGCCGTTGCGGCTATGGTCGCGGGTCATCCGTTACCGGGGTTCGCTGCGGGTAGCCCCGATACCGGTGGGACGCTGGTCTATGGATTTGAAGGATTCGAACTCACTGTTAGGTGAAGGGACGCAATGGACGCGGCTACGACACATGCTGGTCTCACCGACTTGAAGTTCCGGTTGGTGCGAGAATCCTTCGCTGATGCGGTGTCGTGGGTGGCCAAGAATCTGCCCTCCAGGCCAGCGGTGCCAGTGCTCTCCGGCGTTCTGCTCGCCGGTTCAGATGACGGGCTGACGATTTCCGGGTTCGACTATGAAGTTTCCGCAGAGGTGCAGGTTGCTGCCGAAATTGCTTCTCCCGGAACCGTTTTGGTATCCGGGAAGCTCTTGTCAGATATCACCCGGGCATTGCCCAACAAGCCTGTTGATTTCTATGTGGACGGCAGCCGCGTCGCTTTGACCTGCGGTAATGCCAGATTCTCGCTGCCCACCATGGCGGTTGAGGATTACCCAACACTCCCGACGTTGCCCGACGACACCGGGACCTTGTCGTCGGAGTTGTTCGCCGAGGCGATCGGTCAAGTTGCCATTGCGGCTGGTCGCGATGACACACTGCCCATGTTGACCGGTATTCGGGTCGAGATCTCCGGTGACACTGTGGTTTTAGCCGCGACCGATCGGTTCCGCCTGGCGGTTCGTGAGTTGACCTGGACCGCGCTTTCCCCAGATATCGAAGCATCGGTGCTGGTCCCGGCCAAGACGTTGGCCGAGGCCGCCAAAGCCGGCATTGATGGTGCTGACGTCCGGCTCTCCTTGGGAGCCGGCTCCGGTGTGGGGAGAGACGGCCTGCTGGGCATCAGCGGTAACGGCAAGCGCAGTACGACCCGACTGTTGGACGCGGAGTTCCCTAAGTTTCGCCAACTACTACCCGCCGAACATACGGCGGTGGCCACCGCTGATGTAGCCGAGTTGACCGAAGCGATCAAGCTGGTTGCGCTGGTAGCTGACCGGGGCGCGCAGGTCCGCATGGAATTCGCCGACGGCGTGCTGCGGCTCTCCGCCGGCGCTGACGACGTTGGACGAGCCGAAGAAGACCTTGCCGTCGATTTTGCCGGTGAATCGTTGACGATCGCGTTCAACCCCAACTATTTGACTGACGGGCTGGGATCTTTGCACTCTGAGCGCGTGTCGTTTGGCTTCACCACGCCGGGAAAGCCCGCTTTGCTGCGACCAGCGTCAGCCGAGGATGCCACGCCGGTCGGTGAGGGTCCCTTCCCCGCGGTGCCAACCGACTATGTCTACTTATTGATGCCGGTTCGGTTGCCGGGCTGATCGTCAGGGTGTCGAAGTAGGTGTACGTCCGGAGGTTGGGGCTGCGTGATTTCCGCTCGTGGGCGCAGGCGGATTTCGAATTGCCGCCAGGGCCGACGGTGTTCGTCGGCCCTAATGGTTTCGGCAAGACAAATCTCGTTGAGGCGCTGTGGTATGCGACTACGTTGAGTTCGCACCGCGTTAGTACTGACTTGCCGTTGATTCGTGCCGGTGCCGATCGGGCGGTGATTTCGACGATCGTCGTCAACGACGGGAGAGAATGCGCGGTCGATCTGGAGATCGCTGCTGGGCGCGCCAATAAGGCTCGGCTGAATCGGTCACCGGTGCGCAGCACGCGCGAAGTGGTCGGGGTGTTGCGGGCGGTGCTTTTCGCGCCCGAGGATCTGGCGTTGGTCCGCGGGGATCCGGCGCACCGACGTCGCTACCTCGATGATCTAGCGACAGTGCGCCGCCCGGCAATAGCGGCGGTGCGCGCCGATTACGACAAGGTGCTACGTCAGCGTACCGCCCTGTTGAAATCGGTGTCGGGAGCCCGCTATCGCGGCGACCACAGTGCGCTGGACACCCTTGATGTGTGGGACAGCCGTTTGGCCGAGCACGGCGCGGAACTGATGGCTGCCCGTATCGATTTGGTTAGCCTGCTGGCACCCCAGGTGGAGAAGGCGTATCAGCAGTTGGCGCCCGAATCACGTTCGGCGGCAATTGGATATCGATCCAGCATGGAATCAGACGTGCCCGGATGCGATGGCGCCGCTGATCGCGAATTGCTGGAAGCCGGTTTGTTGGCCGCCCTGGTCGCGCGTCGTGATGTTGAGCTGGAACGTGGCATGTGTCTGGTTGGTCCGCACCGCGACGACTTGGAATTGCGATTGGGTGAGCAACCTGCCAAAGGCTTTGCCAGCCATGGGGAATCGTGGTCGATGGCGGTGGCATTACGGTTAGCGGCCTATGAGCTGCTATGTGTCGACGGCAGCCGACCGGTTTTGCTGCTAGACGATGTTTTCGCCGAATTGGATGCCAAACGCCGTTGTGCCCTAGCGGGAGTCGCGGATTCGGCTGAACAGGTATTGGTGACTGCGGCCGTGCTGGGAGACGTTCCTGCGGAGTTGGATGCCAACCAGGTGCACATTGATTTGTGTGAGGGCCGAGCCGGGCGAGTATCGGTAGTGCAAACATGAGTGATCAGCAACCCCACGAAACCGCCGCTATAGACTTGGTGCGGCGCACTTTAGCCGAAGCTCAGGCCGCCGCTCGTGCGCGGGGACAGGATCCCGGCCGGGGCCGCCTCTCGCCCCTGCCGGCGCCACGTCGTGTCGCCGGCCAGCGTCGCAGCTGGTCTGGGCCGGGTCCCGACTCGCGTGATCCACAACCGCTGGGGCGCTTGACCCGCGAACTGGCCAAAAAGCGTGGTTGGTCGGCGCAGGTAGCCGAAGGCACGGTGTTAGGTGAGTGGACGTCGGTCGTCGGTCAACAGATCGCCGACCACGCGGCGCCAACCGCACTCCATGACGGAATACTCAGCGTAACCGCCGAATCCACCGCATGGGCTACCCAGTTGCGCATTATGCAAGCGCAGCTGTTGGCCAAGATCGCCGCGGCAGTGGGCAACGGAGTGGTGACCTCACTGCGAATCACCGGACCGACCGCGCCGTCGTGGCGCAAAGGCCCGCGTCACATCGCCGGGAGAGGGCCCCGTGACACCTACGGCTAGCGCCCTCCGACGATCGAGCCAAGTGCTGCGGCGGCACCGTCTCAGATGCACTAGGACGAAGCAGACCTGCATCGCAAACGTCGGGACGCGCCCCGCAGGAAGATATCGAGCGCACGGCGCAGTTAGGTGCGTAGAAACACGTCCAGAGAGTCGGTGCCGACAGTCCTTCACGGTAGAGTGGAGAGGCGACCCGCCGCGGTGACTGAACCGCTCGCACATAACCCCAAGGAGAGTATTCGGATCGTGGCTGCCCAGAAGAAGAAGGCCCAAGACGAATACGGCGCTGCATCTATCACGATCCTCGAAGGGTTAGAGGCTGTCCGCAAACGCCCCGGCATGTACATCGGCTCCACAGGTGAGCGTGGTTTGCACCACCTCATCTGGGAAGTAGTGGACAACGCCGTCGATGAAGCTATGGCCGGCTACGCCAGCACCGTGAGCGTCGTCTTGCTGGAGGATGGTGGCGTGGAAGTTGTCGACGACGGCCGTGGCATCCCGGTCGCCATGCACGCTTCCGGCATCCCCACTGTCGATGTGGTCATGACCCAACTGCACGCCGGTGGCAAGTTCGACTCGGATGCCTATGCGATATCGGGTGGTCTCCATGGTGTAGGCGTTTCGGTAGTCAATGCACTCTCCACCCGTCTCGAGGTGGAAATCAAGCGCGAGGGCTCCGAGTGGTCGCAGGTGTATGAGAAGTCAGAACCGATGGGTCTCAAACAAGGCGGGCCGACACGCAAAACTGGTACTACGGTCCGCTTCTGGGCCGATCCGAATGTTTTCGAAACCACCGAATACGACTTTGAGACTGTCGCGCGGCGGTTGCAGGAGATGGCGTTCCTCAACAAGGGGCTCACCATCAACTTGACCGATCAGCGGGTGAGTCAAGAGGAGGTGGTCGACGAGGTCGTCAGCGACGTCGCCGAGGCACCCAAGTCTGCGAGCCAGAAGGCCGCCGAATCCGCCGCGCCACATAAGGTCAAGCGCCGCACGTTCCACTATCCCGGCGGCCTAGTTGACTTCGTCAAACACATCAACCGCACCAAGAACGCCATCCACGCCAGCATTGTCGATTTCTCCGGTAAGGGTCCCGGCCATGAGGTTGAGATCGCGATGCAGTGGAACGCGGGTTATTCCGAGTCGGTGCACACCTTCGCCAACACCATCAATACCCACGAAGGCGGTACCCACGAAGAGGGCTTCCGCAGCGCGCTGACATCGGTGGTGAACAAGTACGCCAAGGACCGTAAGCTGCTCAAAGACAAAGACCCCAACCTGACCGGCGACGACATCCGGGAGGGACTGGCCGCGGTTATTTCGGTGAAAGTCAGCGAACCCCAGTTCGAGGGCCAGACCAAGACCAAACTGGGTAACACCGAAGTCAAGTCGTTCGTGCAGAAGGTCTGCAACGAACAGCTCACGCACTGGTTCGAAGCCAATCCCGCCGATGCCAAAACGGTTGTTAACAAAGCGGTATCTTCGGCTCAGGCCCGAATCGCGGCGCGCAAGGCCCGGGAATTGGTGCGCCGCAAGAGCGCAACTGATCTGGGCGGACTTCCCGGGAAGTTGGCCGATTGTCGCTCTACCGATCCACGGAAGTCCGAACTGTATGTGGTGGAAGGTGATTCGGCAGGCGGTTCGGCTAAGAGCGGCCGCGACTCGATGTTTCAGGCCATCCTTCCGCTGCGCGGAAAGATCATCAACGTGGAAAAGGCCCGCATCGACCGGGTCCTGAAAAACACTGAAGTCCAGGCGATCATCACTGCCCTGGGCACCGGCATTCACGACGAATTCGACCTCGCCAAACTGCGCTATCACAAGATTGTCTTGATGGCCGACGCTGACGTCGACGGCCAGCACATTTCCACCCTGTTGCTGACATTGTTGTTCCGGTTCATGCGCCCGCTGATCGAGAACGGGCATGTCTTTCTGGCTCAGCCGCCGCTGTACAAGCTCAAGTGGCAACGCTCAGATCCCGAATTCGCCTACTCCGACCGGGAGCGCGACGGATTACTCGAGGCGGGACTGAAAGCCGGCAAGAAGATCAACAAAGAAGATGGCATCCAGCGCTACAAGGGTCTGGGCGAAATGGACGCCAAAGAACTATGGGAAACCACCATGGATCCCTCGGTCCGGGTACTGCGTCAGATCACCCTCGACGACGCCGCCGCCGCCGACGAGTTGTTCTCCATCCTGATGGGTGAAGACGTGGATGCCCGCCGCAGCTTTATCACCCGCAATGCCAAGGATGTTCGGTTCCTCGACGTTTAGGACAAACCTAGATGACAGACACGACGCTGCCACCGGACGACTCTGTCGACCGCATCGAACCCGTTGACATTCAACAGGAGATGCAGCGCAGCTACATCGATTATGCGATGAGCGTAATCGTCGGCCGCGCCTTGCCGGAGGTACGTGACGGGCTCAAGCCGGTGCACCGCCGGGTGCTGTATGCGATGTATGACTCGGGTTTTCGCCCGGACCGCAGCCACGCCAAGTCGGCGCGGTCGGTCGCTGAGACCATGGGTAACTACCACCCGCACGGGGATGCGTCGATCTACGACACCCTGGTACGCATGGCGCAGCCGTGGTCGCTGCGGTATCCGCTGGTCGACGGCCAGGGTAACTTTGGCTCTCCGGGCAACGATCCACCGGCGGCGATGAGGTACACCGAGGCTCGGCTTACCCCGTTGGCAATGGAGATGCTGCGCGAAATCGACGAGGATACAGTCGATTTCATCCCCAACTACGACGGCCGGGTGCAGGAACCGACGGTGCTACCCAGCCGGTTCCCCAACCTGCTGGCCAACGGTTCCGGCGGCATCGCGGTCGGCATGGCCACCAACATCCCGCCGCACAACCTGCGCGAACTCGCCGATGCGGTGTTCTGGGCGCTGGACAATTACGACGCCGACGAAGAAACGACCCTGGCCGCCGTCATGGAACGGGTCAAGGGCCCCGACTTCCCTACCGCCGGACTGATCGTCGGCTCCCAAGGCATCGCTGATGCCTACCAGACCGGTCGCGGTTCCATCCGGATGCGCGGAGTCGTTGAGGTAGAAGAAGATTCACGCGGCCGGACGTCGTTGGTGATTACCGAGCTGCCGTATCAGGTCAACCACGATAACTTCATCACCTCGATCGCCGAACAGGTCCGTGACGGCAGGCTCACCGGCATCTCCAACGTCGAAGACCAGGGCAGCGAGCGGGTCGGCGTACGCATCGTCGTCGAACTTAAGCGCGACGCGGTAGCCAAAGTGGTGCTCAACAACCTCTACAAGCACACCCAGCTGCAAACCAGCTTCGGCGCCAACATGCTGTCCATCGTCGACGGGGTGCCGCGCACGCTGCGGCTCGATCAGCTGATCCGCTACTACGTCGAGCACCAACTCGATGTCATCATCCGGCGCACTACCTACCGGCTGCGAAAAGCCAACGAGCGGGCCCACATTCTGCGCGGTCTAGTCAAGGCGCTGGACGCGCTCGACGAGGTGATCGCCCTGATCCGGGCGTCGCAAACCGTCGACATCGCCCGGGCCGGACTGATCGAACTGCTCGACATCGACGAGATTCAGGCCCAGGCCATCCTGGACATGCAGCTGCGACGCCTGGCCGCACTCGAGCGTCAGCGCATCATCGATGACCTCGCCAAAATCGAGGCCGAGATCGCCGACCTGGAAGACATCCTGGCCAAGCCCGAACGCCAGCGCGGGATCGTGCGCGACGAATTGGGCGAGATCGTCGATAAGCACGGCGACGACCGTCGTACCCGGATCGTTGCCGCCGACGGTGAAGTCAGCGACGAGGATCTCATTGCCCGCGAGGACGTCGTCGTCACCATCACCGAGACCGGATATGCCAAACGCACCAAGACCGACTTGTATCGCAGCCAGAAACGCGGCGGCAAGGGTGTGCAGGGCGCCGGGCTCAAGCAAGACGACATCGTCCGGCACTTTTTCGTGTGCTCAACGCACGATTTGATCTTGTTTTTCACCACCCAAGGCCGGGTGTATCGGGCCAAGGCCTACGAGCTGCCGGAGGCCTCACGTACCGCACGCGGTCAGCATGTCGCCAACCTGTTGGCCTTCCAGCCCGAGGAGCGCATCGCACAGGTCATTCAGATCCGCAGTTACGAGGATGCGCCGTATCTGGTGCTGGCCACCAAGAATGGGTTGGTCAAGAAATCCAAGCTAACCGACTTCGACTCCAACCGCTCCGGCGGGATCGTGGCGATCAACCTCCGCGGCGAGGACGAATTGGTGGGAGCGGTGTTGTGTTCGGCCGAGGAGGATCTGCTGTTGGTATCGGCCAACGGCCAGTCCATCCGCTTCTCGGCGACCGACGAGGCGCTGCGCCCGATGGGACGGGCCACCTCCGGCGTGCAGGGTATGCGATTCAACATCGACGACCGGCTGCTGTCGCTCAATGTGGTGCGCGAAGGCACCTACCTGCTAGTTGCCACCGCCGGGGGCTACGCCAAACGAACCGGCATCGAGGAATACCCCGTACAGGGCCGCGGCGGCAAGGGCGTGCTGACCATCATGTACGACCGGCGGCGTGGCCGGCTGGTGGGAGCTTTGATCGTCGACGACGACAGCGAGCTGTATGCGATCACCTCGGGCGGCGGCGTGATCCGCACCGCGGCCCGGCAGGTCCGAAAGGCGGGACGCCAGACCAAAGGTGTTCGCTTGATGAACCTGGGCGAGGGCGACACCCTTTTGGCGATTGCCCGCAATGCCGAAGAAACCGCCGACGAGACCGTCGGAGAAGCCGACGGCACGGACGGGTCGGACAAATAGTGCCAGCTCGACGAATCGGGCGGTGAGCGGCGCCTGGCGTACCCGGGGAACTAGACTCAGCCCGATGACGATGAGGGTCGCGGGGCGGCCCGCAGAGGAGCCGGGCCGTCAGACCCAGCGAACCGGGTAAAGCCGGGCAGACACGTTAGGAGTCGGGGTGACCTCAACGAACGAGCCGGGCACCCCCAATGCGGGTGACCACCCGAATGGGGATGCTGTGGTCGAGCGTGCCGGTGCGCACCGGGCGGCGACTGGACCGGGCCGCTTACCTGACCACGCAGACTCGCCAGCCCGCCAGCGCGGTGGCGCCTGGCCGTCTCAACCGGCGCAGTGGCAGTCCGCCGATTCGCCTACCGACGTGCGCCCGCCAGGCCCTGGCTCGGCCGCCGATGCCCGCTTGAACCGGTTCATCTCCGGCACATCGGCGCCGGCGGCTGCCCCGCCTGCGCCCGGGAAGGCGACGTCACCAGAGCGCGAAGAATCGCCGCTGCGTGCTGAGGGTCCACCCGTTGAGGCCTATGCGAGCGAGTTGCCCGATCTGTCCGGGCCAATCCCCCGAGCACAGCGCAGAGCCGCCCCCGACCGTGTCGTGAACACCTCCGGGTCCACACCGGCTGCCGGCCGTTCGGCGATCACCGAAGCCCGAGAATCCCGCGTACAGGTGTTATCACGGCGCGGTCGTGGACCGGTACGGGCCAGCATGCAGATCCGGCGGATCGATCCGTGGAGCACCTTGAAGGTGTCGCTGCTGCTGTCGGTGGCGCTGTTCTTCGTCTGGATGATCTCGGTAGCGTTCCTGTATCTGGTGCTCGGCGGCATGGGTGTGTGGGCCAAGCTCAACAGCAACGTCGGGGACTTGCTGAACAACACCAGCGGTAGCAACGCAGAGCTGGTCTCCAGCGGCACGATTTTCGGCGGCGCCGTCCTGATCGGCTTGGTCAACATCGTCTTGATGACCGCGATGGCCACCATCGGGGCGTTTGTCTACAACCTGACGACCGATCTGATCGGCGGTATCGAAGTGACACTGGCGGACCGGGACTAGGTTGATGCGCGGCGACCCCCTGCGCCCGGCTGCGCCGCGCTTGCGATGCCCACGACGTTTTGGGGGTCGGGCGGCGATTGCGGTAATCTCGTCGCTCGGCCGTACGCAACGTACGGGCCTATAGCTCAGGCGGTTAGAGCGCTTCGCTGATAACGAAGAGGTCGGAGGTTCGAGTCCTCCTAGGCCCACGACCATGTGCCCGTCCAGACGTTGTGTGAGGCTCGCGTTGTCAGTGGCAGCGATCGCTGCCGTGGTTGCCGCGGCGCGGGCGCGGCGCGACGCCGAAGTGTGGCACGTGGCGCCGGATCTCGATGCTGATCATGCGCCTGGTCACCACGAGGGGCCTTAGCTCAGTTGGTAGAGCACCGCCTTTGCAAGGCGGGTGTCAGGGGTTCGATTCCCCTAGGCTCCACACCCTAGGCTCCACATAGCGGAAGCGCAGCCCAACCGTCGCTCGCCTTCGCAAGCCGCCGCTCACAACGCCGGGATCTTGCCCTTGAACAACCGCCGCGCATTGCCAGCACCGACTTTATGGCACTGCTCGTCGTCGAGCGGATAGTCGGTGAGAAACTTCGCCCCGGCCATGTTGTCGTCCATCGGATAGTCGACCGAGAACATCACCCGATCGGCACCCATGACGTCCAGCGTGCACGCAAAGGCCGGCGGGGAAAAATTGCCGCTGGTGGTCACATAGAAGTTCGAGCGCAGGTACTCCGAGGGCAGCCGGCGCAACTTGGGGGCGGCATCCGGATCACCAGCGAGACCGTAATAGCGGTCAATGCGGTAGGCGGCGAAAGGCAGCATCTCGCCCAAGTGCCCCAAGATCATCTGCAGCCGGGGGAAGCGGTCGAACAGACCCGAGTAGATCAGCCGTAAAGCGTGCGTACCGGTTTCGATGCCGAATCCCCACGACGCCAGGTGCAGGCCGTCGCCGACATACGGCTGGAACCAGGCGTCCATCACTGCGGGATGAGGGGTCGTCGGGTGCAGGTAAATCGGTGCCTGCAACGCCTCGGCCGCCTCGAACAGCCCGAAGTAGGCCGGGTCGTCCAGATAGCGGCCGTGGGTGTGCCCGTTGATCAGCCCACCGAGAAAGCCCAATTCGGTGACGGCGCGCGTCAGCTCCGCCGCGGCGGCTTGGGGATCCTGGGGCGCCAGGGTCGCCAACGCCCCGAAACGATCTGGTGTCGCCCGGATTGTCTCCGCCAGGTTGTCATTGGCTTCGCGAGCGTGATCGACGGCACGGTCGACATCGGAATCGTGTTGGACGCCCGGATCAAACAACGACAAGACCTGGAAATCGATGCCCGCGGCGTCCATCTGCTCCAGCCGCAGCGGTCCC
>NZ_VTZN01000166.1 GCF_008370645.1 Mycobacterium simiae | reverse complement strand
GACCAATGCAAGGTGAGGACGTAGCTCGAGCCGGTCGGGAGAATAGGTCTGCGTCAGATTTCGGCTCTTCTGGTGCGCCGACCGCGCCGCCCTGGGGCGGCATCCGGTTATGGTCATCGACGCGCGGACGTACGCTGCTGAGCTACAGCGTCACCTACTCCATGTGCCGTCCGGGCGCCAAGTTGCGGACCGCCCAGTCAGGCAGAGACCCAAGCGCTTCAGGAACCCACCGCGACGGTGACGCTGATCGAGCTGGTGAGGACTAAGAGTTGACCCGTAATCATGTGTCGGTCTTGAGGTGCCAGAGCCCGGCGATGATGTGGAGGCTGTGGTTGATGGCGTGGCCTCGTCGTCGGCATTGACGGAGGATTTGCCAGTCTTTGAGCCGGGCAAGGACGTGTTCGACGCGGGCGCGGAATGCGCCGGTGAGCGCGGTTGTGGTGATCGGTGATGATGCGGCCAGTGTTGTCACGTTGGGGGCCGGTGACGGTTGCGATGCCGCGGTATCCGCCGTCGCCGAGGATGATTCGGTCGCCGTTGAGCAGGTGCGCAAGGGTCTGGCACTGCCTGTGCGGTGCGCATGTTGCCAAGACCCTGGCCCAACGCATCCACCACTGCCCAACCTGCGGGCTGCACGCCGATCGTGACATCGTCTCCGCCGCCCTGGCGGCCTGCGTCGAACTCACCGATCCCGATGATCCGCGTACCGCGCGGGTCGATTACCGACTTGCCCACGCCCTGCGCGATGGGCTGGCCTCCCAGCAAGAGTCGGAGGGTTCAGTCAACCGGCACCAGCCACCAACACCACCCGGTGACGGATCAGCCAGGACCGGCAGCCACCACCAGGTGGCCTCTGCTGAACAAGCAGCACCCGGCACATCCCCGAACAGACCACGCCCACCGCGTGGACGTCACGGGACAGCCGAAAACAACCAGCCCCCAAGCTGATTGGCGCTGCATGACCCATTACGGGTCAACTCTTAGTTAAACGCCAGCCAACTGGGAAGCGCCCGCTCGTGAGAGTCGCACAGTACTTGACGGGTATCGCACGATCCCTTCGGCGACCCTGCCCCGGCCCACATGCCCCCGGTGTCGCGGCGTAGCACAATCGCCGACGACCCGCCGCCGTCAAGCAGAATCGCTGTATCGCTGCCCAGGCCGCGGAAGAGATCTTGGATATTGTCGGGGGTGTAGTTACCGCCTTCGAAGATGTACATCTCGTCTCGTTGCTTGGCGTAGGCAAGCGCCGTGCGGGCCGCACTGGGACCGCCGTCGTGCAACTGCCCGGTATTGCCGGGGGACAACAGCCCAATCCCGGCCACCGCGACAAATTTCGCGTTCTTATTGAGCAGGTCCTGGATCACCGGGGTGGCGAGGTCGTAATCCTCTCTGCCTTTGGGCCGTAATACGTTGGGTGCCCCGCCGGCCGGAATGATCATTGTTGTCAGCGAGGTCCAGGTTTCGTTCCCCCCTGAAAGCCCTTGCTTGCCGGGGTAGGCGAGGGTGCCGGTGACGGCCTGGTTCGCGCGGCCCTGGCCGTGGGTGTTGTCTACGAAGGCGCCCAGCGGTGAGCTGCAGCCGGTCGTGCGCCAGGAGCCGCCTTTTTGCGGCCGCACGTCGAAGAAGTTGGCGTTGATCGCGATGGTGGGTTGTCCCATCCGTTGCCAGGCCTGCAGCGGTGGGTAAATCTCGGATGCCTGCCAGAGCCCCTCGCTAGTGCGGGCCCCGGGGTTGTGCTCGCAGCGGGCTTGATCGCCGGTGTGGCTGTCGACTAAGAGGTGCGGTTGCAGCCGTTGCGAAGCGTTCTTGATGACCATGAGATGGCCGCCGTTGTTCATCTCATAGTGGCCACCCTCGCCGTTGAGCAACGGCATCGGGTGGCTGCCGCCGAAGTTGTAGACCAGATACGAGCCCTTCGTGGTGGCGATGGCGTGCTCGAGCATCTCGCGACCGTCAGCGGCGTGCGCGACAGGCTGCCCCGTGGTGGCCGCGAGGGTGGCGCATACCGCCACCGCAGCACCGCAAGCCGCAAGTCGGCGCAGGCTGGCAGCTGGCGTCAGCACGGTAGCCCTTTCGGCCCGGTCGAAAGTCAACCATCCCAGGATTAGTCACATTAGCCACACTGTCAACTTTGGTAACAAACCCGCGACGACTCGGCGGCAGTCGAATTACGTTTGCTCGCTTGGGCTTTCAATCGAACCGGCGCTGGCGCTAGCGCGTGCCCTTTTCTTGGCCTGATGCTGAGTTTGATGCCCCACCGCGATGGCCATCGCGACCGCGCCCGGAATGCGGTGAAAACCCTTGCGGTCGTACAAGTGCGTGATGATGCCGCCGAGCAACAGGCCGATGACCAGGCCGACGGACGTCATCGTCACCGCCTGAGACAACCCGGTGTCGGCTTGACCACTGAGATAGAGCAGCGACCTTACCCCCAGGAAAACGTGGTGCATCGGTTCGAACTCGGCCAGCCAACGAAAGAAGGGGGGTACCGCCTCGAGAGGTACCGTGGCGCCCGCGGATGGTAGTCCGAGGATGACGAAGATCAACATGCTGACCAGCAAGCCCATCGACCCCAGCACCGCGATCAACGAGCTGGACGTGACGCCGACTGCGATGATCGCGAACACTCCGTATAGCCACAACTCCCAGCCGAGGGAAATGGGCATGCCGAGACCGCGCGCGATGGCCAGATAAACCGCCGAGGTGATCAAGGCCAGCGCCGTCATCAACGCCCACTTGACCAACAGGGTGCGGAACCGGGAAATTTTGACCTGCTGACCGAAGCGATATACCGGGCCGAATTCGGCTGGTACGTAACCGAGCATCGAATCCACCAAGGTGCTGACCACGATGCTGCCGGTGAACCCGGCCAGCAGCAGGAGCAGTGAATAGTAGAAAGTCGAGAGGCCATTGCCGGTGCCGTTGGGCAGCGGGTTGTACACCGTGGATTTGACGTCGACGGGACTGGCCAGCCCCAGTGCCGAGGCTCCGGCCAGCGGCGCGGCCCCGGTCTGTGCCGCAACGTCGGCGGTCAGACGTTCGCCCACTTTGGTATTCACCACCGCCATGGCCTGCGTCAAGGTTTGCCCGGCGATGCTCGCGCCGAGCGTGCCGGCGCGTGGATTGGTCGAGATGGTGATCGAAGGACGGTCCGCGCGGGTCGGTTGCACCGCGCTCACCGCGTAGTCTCGCAGGTTCGAGGAAAAGGTCGGCGGAATGACGGCTGAACCGTACACTTGCGCCCTGTCCAGCAGCTGCTTGGCCTCGTCGCGTGAGACCACATGCACGTCGAACTTGTTCTTGTCCAAGCCGGCAACCAGGCCGTCGACAATCTGCTTACCGGTAGGTCCGGCGTCCTCGTTGACCACCGCGAGCGGGAAGTGTCGCAGGTTGGTCGTCGGATTGAGGATTCCGCCCAGGTATAGTGCCGCTAGCGCCGACATCAGGGCTAATGTAATAACGATCGGTGCCGCCCAGAACCGCACTGTCCGAAGCGCTTTGACATTTCGCTTGGGGTTCGGCGCGGCGTGCCGCGGCTTCGATCGAGGCATGAGGGCTCCTGTCTGTCGTGCCCACTCTATGCGGTGCTAACCGCCCAGCCGTGCCCGCATCTCCCAGATCAGCACCTCCGCGGGCGCAGCGGCGGTGAGCCGGCCGGATTCGGCTTCGGTGTAGCGGACCGCGTCGCCCTCGTCCAGGTTCCCAAGCTCGTCGAGGACGAGCCGGCCGCGGGTGACGAACAGGTGCAGGTAAGGCGCAGAGGGTATCTCAACGCTGTCGCCGGTGCCCAACCGTGCGCAATGTAGTGCCGCGCTGCGGTTGTGCAAGGTGATGGCGGGTTCGTGGTTCGGCATGCCCGATGCGATGGTAACCAGCCCGCTGCTCGACAGGGCGTCGTCGATCTGACGCTGCTGGTAGCTGGGGGCCAGGCCGGTTTCGTCAGGAATGATCCACATTTGCACGAAATGCACTGGCCGCGTTGCCGAGCCATTCTTCTCCGAATGCAGAATCCCGCTGCCCGCCGACATGCGCTGCACCAGGCCAGGATAGATCACGCCGTGATTTCCGGTCGAATCTTGGTGTGTCAGCTCACCTTCCAGCACCCAGGTGATGATCTCCATGTCGCGGTGCGGGTGGGTGTCAAATCCTGATCTGGGTTGCACGACGTCATCGTTGCTCACCAGCAGCAGCCCGTGATGGGTGTTGTCCGGATCGTAGTGGTCACCAAACGAGAACGAATGCCTGGATGTTAGCCACGAAGTTGTGGTGACGGCCCGATCGGCCGCTCGCCGAATCTGCACGCTGGCCATCGTCACAGCGAATCGGGCAGACCGAACTTCGGAAATAGGGTGCCGTCAAGGAATGCCACCACCCGGGAGATCCGGCCGGCATTCATGTCCAGCACATGCAACTGAAACGGCACGTGCATCGGACCCGCGCGCATGTACATGGCCGCAGCGGGTTGGCCGTTGGCGACTAGTGGGATCAGGCGCATATCCCCGGCAGATTCGGCCGGACATTGCTGATGAATGAGCGTGATGATATCGGAGGCGCCCTGATACCAGCCGACGTACGGGGGCATCTCCCAAATCGCCTCGGCGGTGAACAACTCCACCAGCCGGTCGATGTCATAGGCCTCGAAGGCATTGATGTAGCGGGCAAGCAGGTCCTGGGCTTCCGACGAATCCGGGGCGGCGGGCGGGTCGTCGGCGCTGGGCCGTACGGTCTCCAACTGCGACCGGGCGCGCTGCAGCAGGCTGTTGACGGCGACGGTGGTGGTGCCGATCGCCTCGGCCACCTCTGCTGACCTCCACTGCAACACGTCGCGCAGCAACAGCACCGCGCGCTGCCGGGGCGACAGATGCTGTAGCGCGGTGACAAACGCCAGCCGAACCGACTCCCGCGACCCGACGATCACAGCGGGATCCGCCGGGTCGTCCATCAGGTTCGGCAGTGGCTCCAGCCAAGGCACCTCGGCGCGCTCCACCAGATCCGCAGTCGGATCCGAACTGGACGCTCCCAACCCGGTGGGCAACGGCCGACGTTGCCGGCCTTCCAGGGCGCTCAGGCAGGTGTTGGTGGCGATCCGGTGCAGCCAAGTCCGGATAGAGGATTTGCCTTCGAACCGGTCATAGGCCTTCCAGGCCCGCAGCAGCGTTTCCTGCACCAAATCCTCGGCATCGTGCAGCGACCCCGTCATGCGATAGCAGTGCGCCAGCAGTTCGCGCCGGTAGGGCTCTGTACGGGCGGAGAAATCACCGCCGAGCTCATCGTCTTGTGCTGGGTCGTGGGCTAGCAGACTCACCTAGCCGAGCCTACGCAAAGCCGCTGACAACCCCGCTCTGGGAGCCGCTGTGCTGCCCGTAAGCTGCCCGTAATGATGACGACCCGCGCTGAACGCAACTTTGACGGTGTCGGCGGTGTGGACATCGTCTACGACGTCTGGACGCCGGAAACCCCGCCGCTGGCAGTAGTGGTGCTGGCGCACGGTCTGGGCGAGCATGCTCGCCGCTACGACCACGTTGCCCAGCGGTTCGGCGAGGCTGGGCTGGTCACCTACGCGCTCGATCACCGTGGGCACGGCCGTTCGGGCGGCAAGCGTGCGGTGGTCCGCGACATCTCCGAGTACACCGCCGACTTCGACACCATCGTCGGGATCGCCACCCGGGAGAACCCGGGACTCAAGCGCATCGTGTTGGGGCACAGCATGGGCGGCGGCATCGTCTTCGCCTACGGTGTCGAACGCCCGGACAACTACGACCTGATGGTGCTTTCCGCGCCGGCCGTCGCCGCGCAGGACCTGGTGAACCCGCTGGTGGCCGTGGCCGCCAAAGTTCTTGGAGTGGTGCTGCCGGGCTTGCCGGTCCAAGAACTTGACGTCGACGCCATATCCCGGGACCCGCAGGTGGTTGCGGCCTACAACGACGACCCGATGGTGTACCACGGACGAGTCCCCGCCGGGATTGGCCGGGCGCTGCTGCAGGTTGGTGAGACCATGCCGCGGCGGGCACCGGCATTGGCGGCGCCGCTATTGGTGGTGCACGGCACCGGTGACCGGCTGATTCCCATCGACGGCAGCCGTCGCCTGGTCGAGTGTGTGGGGTCCGCCGATGTCGAGCTCAAGCAGTATCCCGGGCTGTACCACGAAGTCTTCAACGAGCCGGAGCGCGGACAGGTGCTCGACGATGTGGTTGGTTGGATCACCCGCCGCGTCTAACGCGGATGTCGTAGGGCTCCAGTAGCTTTGGCGCCATGACCGACGACAAAATGCTGGCACGCATTGCGGCCCTGCTCCGCCAGGCTGAAGGCACCGACAATCCGCACGAAGCCGACGCGTTCCTGGGCGCCGCGCAGCGGTTGGCGACGGCGGCCTCCATCGACCTTGCGGTGGCGCGGTCCCATTCGGCGGACCGTTCGGCCGCTCAGACGCCGACCCAACGCACCATCAGCATCGGGACCGCCGGCAGCCGTGGGCTGCGCACCTATGTGCAGCTTTTCGTGCTTATCGCCGCGGCCAACGACGTGCGCTGCGATGTCGCGTCGAATTCGACGTTCCTCTACGCCTATGGGTTTCCCGAGGACATCGACGCCACCCACGCGCTGTACGCCGGCCTGGTGGTCCAAATGGTCCGGGCCTCCGATGCCTACCTGGCCTCGGGTGCCCACCGGCCCACCCCCACCATCACTGCCAGGCTCAACTTCCAGCTGGCATTCGGGGCGCGTGTGGGTCAGCGCCTGGCCGAGGCCCGCGAGCAGGCCCGCCGGGAAGTCAGCGCGGACCGGGCTGGTGCGCCCGGCACCGCTATCGCGCTGCGGGACAAGGAGATCGAGTTGCGTGACCACTACCGAGGTGCCTCAAAGGCGCGCGGCACCTGGCAAGCCGGCAGGGCTTCGACCGGATATTCGTCGGCGGCGCGGCGCGCAGGTGATCGGGCCGGACGGCAGGCGCGCCTCGGGAAGAGCCCTGAGCTACCCGGAGCCCGGACCGTTCTAGAGCGGTGATTCGGCCGGACTCATCGAGACGGGACTCTCAACGGGCCCGGGTGTATGCCGCCGAAGAGTTCGTCCGCACCCTGTTCGACCGGGCCGCCGAGCACGGATCACCTAGTGTGCAGTTTTTCGGGACGCAGCTGACACTGCCGCCGGAAGGTCGCTTTGCCTCGGTAGCGTCGGTGCAGCGCTACGTCGATGAGGTGCTCGCGTTGCCGGCCGTGCGGCAGCACTGGCCAGCGATATCGCCGCTGCGGGTGCGTGCCCGCCGGGCGGCCACGGCGGCGCACTACGAAAACCGGGACGGCGCAGCAACGATCGCTGTCCCGGACCGCGACACCGCCGATTGGGCGATGCGAGAGCTGGTCGTGCTGCACGAAATAGCGCATCATCTGTGTCAGGTGCCGCCACCGCACGGCCCGCAGTTCGTGGCGACGATGTGCACATTGAGCGAGTTGGTGATGGGGCCCGAACTCGGCCATGTGTTGCGGGTCGTATACGTCAAAGAGGGTGTGCGATGAGCCGGCCCGAGTCCCACATGACCGACGACGAACGCTTCGCACTGCTGGTCGGCGTTAGGGGACCGGCGACTTGTGGCCGCCGCACGATCAGCGCATCCCAGCGGACGTCCCGATGCGCCGGCTACGTGCCCGGAATTCCGCGGCTCGGGTTCCGGCGCTGCTGATGAGCGCGCTAATCCATCGGGTCGGTTGTCGATCACCTTCCCTGCCGATCTCGTCCAGACTCCGCGCCCGCAGCTGCCTGGTTGTGGTGAGCCGATCGGCACACCAACGATCATCGAATACGCCGAAGGTGCGGATGTGGGCTATCGCTGGTTCGCCAGAACCGGCCAGCGTCCGATGTTCGCTTTCGGGCACGGTTTGGCCTACACCAGCTTCGAATATCGCGACCTGGTGTAGACCGGCGGCGACACCGTGCACGTCACCTTCAGGTGGAGCTGGCCGGCCGTGCAGTCGGGCGGTGATCGGCATCAGCGACCGACTCCGAGTGCACGACCGGCTGATCGGACTTACTGGACAGGAACTAATTCGTCGCCGCAGGTGCAGCGGTACGGCTGATCGGCACCAGAGCAGTGGCAGGGAACCTCGATACGTACGCGACAGCCGCAGCCCTCGTGCCCGCAGGTCAGCATGCTTCCAGCCTCGTGGGTCGCCATTTGTATCATCCTCATTCGGATCGGGGGACGGTAGTCCCGACGGTTACTCCGTCCCACTATATACCCCATACGGGTATCTGGTAAAGGCTCGACTCGCTCCACGCCGAAATCAGCGTGGAGCGAGCCGAGCCTTATGTGCGTAGCGCGACGCTATAAACCGTTGGTAGCAAAGTTCGGCATCCGCTGTCACCTGCTCGGCATCGTGGTGGGCGAATAGCACGAAGTGACAGTGGAGGATCTTCGACGAGACCAGCTCCTGGAAGCTGGGCAAACCCGCGATCGTCTCCGGCTCACCGTCAGCCAGTCCGTAGATCGCGAGCAGCCGCACGTGGTGACGTGGCCCGGGAGTCAGTTTGGGCGCGCCGAACGCCGTGTCGACGAAGGTGTCGATCACGCCAACCCCCTGCGCGGCTGCGATCATCTTGTCGACCACGCCGTCGGCGCCAGCCACTCGCGGATTCAAATCGATCAGCACGAGCCCCTCGGGTGATTCGGTGAATTCCGGGTGAAAGAAGCCGTTCTTCAGGCCTAGCACCTGCAATACCTCTTTGGTGTGGGCCAGCAACGCGGCATGCTCGGGCGCGGCCACGTCGAGCTGGTCGGCCCAGCAGTAACGGAAGCCGTCGTTGAACACGAATTTTCGCCATCGCTGCAGGCTCACGACGTGGTATTCGCCGCCGATCGCGAAGCCGTCGATGCTGTAGGTCTGCTGCATGCCATCTGCGTCCCAATCGATCAGCAGCTCCTGGGCCGTGTAGCTGGCCTCCCGGTCGGGTTCGGCGCGGCGAGCCGTCTGCAGCCAGGCCAGGACGGAATCTTTCGACACGATGGCATGAGTTCCCGCGTACCGCACCGGCTTGATAATCACCGAATCACCGAAGGAGTCCAGCTGGTGCTCGTCAAACGGTTCGTGAAGCCGGAAAGACACCTCACGCGGCACCGGGTAGCCGCGCTCGCAGAGCAGGCGGTCGGTCTCGTCCTTACGCTCGCGCGCTGCCGACGTCGCCGGATCGTTGGCGAAATCGGGACAGACCAGCTGTGCCAGACCGTCCGCGGAAGCAAGGTCGTGCTCGTAACCGTAGAACACGAAGGCCGGTCCGGCGGCTGCGAGAGCCTGCGCGGTCGGGCGCAGATCGTCAGCTCGGTAGCGGAAGGCCTCCACACGGGTGTCAGCGGTTTTCCGAAGAATCCCCCGGGGATCGACATCACCTGGTGCAAAGTCTAAATCGCCATCGACAATCTCGAGCAAGGTGATCTCGCGGCGCGCGAAAACCGTTCGTACATAGTCGGCCGACGCCAGCAGCGAGGTGAGAGCGATCGTGCGATTCACTGGTGCAGACTCAGCGCACACCGCTGAAGCCCCCGTCCACAGTCAAAGCTGAACCGGTGATGTAGCGGCTCAAGTCGCCGCGCAGAAAGCGGATGAGGCCGGGGATCTCACTCGGTTTCCTCCGGCGTGCCTGCGGAATTCGCTCGTCGATCCGCCAGGGGTGGTCTGGATGGCTGCGCCGCCCGGTCTCGGTCAGTGGAGTGCGCACCCGCCCGGGCAGTACCGCGTTGACCAGGATGTTGCCCCTGTCCCCGGCTGCCGCGAGGCTGCGCGCAAACTGCACCGCGCCACCCTTGCTCGCTGCGTACGCTGCGCCGATGCCAGCGCCGAAGAGTGAGGTCATGCTCCCAGTAATCACCACTCGGACGGCCCGGGCATGACCATTCAGCCGTGGATAGGCGTCGCGGTTGAACGTGAACTGTCTGGAGAGATTCGTCTGGATCACGAGTTCCCATTCCTCATCAGTAACGTCCTGCGGGGGTTCCCCGCAGACTCATTTTGGCGGAGTTGATCGCGAAGTCAATTGCGCGGCACTTCTGCTTCACGGCTGACAGAAATTCGCCAGAGTGCTGCCGGTCGTTGGTGTCGAGACAAGTGCCCGGCAACGGCCGGCGCCACGAATCGAGCGATCCGATTGCCCGGTCCAGCGCTGACGGGTTCCCGCCGGTGAGGCGGACCTGCGCGCCGTGGGCCAGCAGTAAGCGCGCCGTGGCCAGGCCGATACCGCGGCTGGCGCCGGCCACCACGGCGCGCGTGCCGCGCAGATCCAACGGTCGAGGGGTCCGGCTGGTTGCTCACGCGGCGATCTCGCGGAAATCCTCGATCACCTGGGCGGCGCCGGCCT
>NZ_VTZN01000165.1 GCF_008370645.1 Mycobacterium simiae | reverse complement strand
ACTCGCCAGCCAAATGGGCACCGACCGCAACGTTGTCATCGAGGCACTGCGCCAAGAGGTCATCGAAAGATTCCGAAACTACAACCCCGAGGAGAACCAGCAGTGACCGAAACCACCGACACCGCAGCAGCAATCGAGAGCACCGGGGACGAGGAGCCCACCCCGCCAGCCGACGACACCGAGGCCCATGAGGACGGCCAGGAGAACCGCGAGGCCGCCAAATACCGGCATCGGGCGAAAGCCGCTGAGGCAGAGCGCGACCGCCTCGCTGAACGGGTGACCGTCTTGCAGCGCGCCGAGGTCGAACGCCTGGCGGCGGCGAAACTGGCCGATGGACAGGATGTTTGGCGTGACGGCGCCGAACTCGCGGGCCTGCTCGACGACAACGGCGACGTCGACCCCAGCAAGGTTGACCAGCTGATCACGAGCCTGGTTGACGCGCATCAGCATTGGCGCAAGCTGGCGCCGGCCGCGCCGCCCGCGTCGACCGTCACGTCGGACGGCAAAATCACCGGCGACACGCAACCGAAATTCGTGGACGCGTTCCGTCCCCGCAGCGGGTAGAATCAGCTGGTGCGGGCCGCTGTTCGGCCAGGCGCCGACCGGCCCGCACCGTTCACCCCAGCGGGGTACCGGCCACAGCACCAGGTGTGCAGCCGTTGAAAACCAAGTTCTCACAATGTTGCCCTGAATCGTGTTGTGACCGAATGAAAGTAGAGACCCCCCGTGAGCACACTCACGACTACCACCACCACCTATCCGTGGCGCCCCGATGAAACCTTATTCGCCGCAGACGAAGTCGTCGGCGACGCGCTAATCCTGCAGACCTCGACCATCGCCGGCACCGTGGACGGCGACCAACCCGCCGTCCGGGTGGCCTACGTCAACGACGCCGAGTCAGCCGACTATGTGGCTGAGGGCGCCGAAATCCCCGAAGACGACCCGGATCTCGCTGAGGTTGTCGTCCGCACCAAGAAAATCTCCCGCTTGGTGAACCTCTCAAATGAGCAATTCAGGCAGGCCATGACAGCCCAGCAGCTCGCCGAGTCAGTGTCGCGCGACCTTGTACGGAAGGCGGACAACTCCTACATCGCAGATGTCGCCAACCCGACCGGTCTCCTCAACATCGTGAACACCGTTGGCGGCACACTGCTTTTCACAAAGCTCGACAACCTGGTGGAGCTCATCGCCAAGCTGGAGGTCAACGGCGCGCAACCAAGCCACATCATCGTCGACCCGCTCGGCTGGGCCTCCATCCGCAATATGAAGGTCGCCACCGACTACAACCAGTCGCTGCTCGGCGCGGGTACCACCGACGCCGTGCCGATGCTGCTGAGCTTGCCCGTGCTCCGTTCCCGGTTCATCCCCGCCTACCACGGACTCGTCGTCGACCGCAACGCCATCGTGTCCGCGATCGGCCCAGTGTCGATCGCCACCTCCGAACACGTCCTGTTCTCCAAGGACTCGGTACAGCTCCGCGCAACCTGGCGAATCGGATGGGGCGTGACCCGCCCCGACTGGATCGGCAAGTTCAGCATGGAACCCGGCACCTAAAGGCCGTAAGCCCGTTCAGCGCCAGGGTTTACTCCTTGCCCCCGGACGCTGAACAACCCGGCCGGGTCAGAGCGCGAGGCATCGTCTCGGACTCGCGCTCCCCGGCCGGAACCAAACGAACGGAGATACCCACCATGCCGCGAGCACCACGACACTGCGGCTATCAAGGCTGCCTCGAACTGGTCTACCCGCCGGATCGACGCTGCCCCGACCACATCGGCTGGAAGACCAGCCCCCGCACCGCCAGCTCCCAGCGCACAGGTAAGACGGCGTGGAAACGCCTACGTAATCAAGTGCTCCAACACGACGGCCACCAGTGCCAGATCAAAGGGCCGGGCTGCCTTGTCCACGCCGACCAGGTTGATCACATCGTGCCCGTCCACCTCGGCGGCACCGACGACCCGTCCAACGCACAGAGCTGCTGTAAACCCTGCCACGATTGGAAGACCGCCCGCGAAGCCAGGGCAGCCCGCGGATGACCCGGATACCCCCGCGAAAACCCCAGACTCAGGCGGAACCCGAGCCGCAGCGCCTCCCGCGCCGCGAAGGCGGGTGGGGAAGGCTCCCCCAGGGCCTCGCAGCCTGCCGGAAGGCGCTGCGGATTTTGGTCTGTACGGTTTCCCGAGTTTCGGGCCTTGTGGGCGGCAACACGCGCTGAGCAGCGTCTTTGATTGTCGGCGGTGCTCGGTACAGTTTTGGGCATGACTTCGGGTATAGCGCCGCGCACAGCTGAGGTTGTGTCCTGTACCGACGTCGAGGCGATGACGGAGGGTCAGTTCAAGGTCTTCGAGAACCGGCTGCGGCGGGCCGCCGTGCGGCAGGGTTATCGGTTGGAGAAGTCGCGCCGGCGGGATGAGCGGGCGATCACTTACGGCCTATATCGCCTGGTCGACATGTTCAACGGCGAGATAGTCGGCGCTGGTCTCATCGCGCGGGGCCCAGGTGGTTACGGCCTGGATGCCGCTGCGGTGGCGGCAAAGCTGTATGGCGAGGAGGATGACGGGGACCAGCGATCGCGGTGAGCCGTAGACGCAAGCCGACGCGCCGCAGGGTTCGCGCGGACCAACCATATGACCCGACGGTGTTTCCGGAGGAAGAGATCCACCGCGATCATCGGGTCAGCGTGCTCGGGGCGCCCGTTGATGGCTGGGTCTTCGAGCTCGTGTATCGATATGCGATTTACCACGGACGGAATGTGGATTGGGCGATCATGATTTTCGCTCGCCGGGTCGAGGACATTAGTAACCCCGAGCGCCGAGGCGTCGAGAGGATCGACATCTGTCATTCAGAGGTTCACGTTCACGAATTCCGACAGAGTGACGATCCAAGCGATGACCTGGGACGACGTGTGAGTCTTCTGTCGCTCTCTGCTGGTGACGAGGCTAGAGTGAGTGTTGAGTTCGACGTGCAGTTGATGCGGCTTAGCCGAGAATGGCCGGAGAGGGTTCGGAGGTGGATCGATGGTTGATTCTCACACCATCGCCACGTTCGCGTTTGCTCAGCTCGAACGCGACCCTGACTTCCACGGGCAATTCGGCTGGGTACGCAACACCGTGGTGTGCGTCGAATCAGACCTTGCTGACGACGTTCTCTCGGGCCAGATGCTGCACTACTTCCCCGATGGAGGCACAATCGCCTGCTACTACCCGAGAGAGCAACGGTTCGTGTTCGTTCGGGTTGCAGCGCCCCAAAAGGCGAGCTCAACCGGGCCCGCCCTCCCAGACGCACCGTTTACGGCGCATGACAAGCATCGGAAACTGACCGTCGGAATGCTGATCGACGCCATGTACCCGGACTGGAGCCAACTACGTCGGTTTAGCTACGAGCAGATGGTCGGCGAGGTCTCGACCGTCGAAGTCGAAAAACAACTGGTTCTCCGCTAAGGAATTGATCGACGTTTGTCGGTAGCGTTACGAATGATGGCTTTGCTACTTGGCCGACTTGCCGCTCCTTGGCGACTTCTCGGCCTTGGTGGCGCCTGACCCTTGCGGTTTTGCCGTCGTGATGTGTGGTCGAGGCGGGTACTGCTTTGTCTGCCCAGCTGATCGAAACACAGAGTCAGACTTTCCACGGTCACCTGTCGTAGGCTGGTTAGCGCTGATGAAGGGAAGCTGAGTCATACGAGGTTCTCTCCTGGGTTGAGTTCCGGCCTGTAGTAGTGCTTCCTGTTGATCCACTTGAATCCCTCATGCGGGCTGATGGAAGCCACTTCGACCGGTCCACCAACAGTATCCGCCCCAATGCGGAACCTTGCATACCCCTCTGTGGTCACCACCATGAACCGCGCCAGCTCAATGGCATCCGGTAGAGGCATGCCCGGCTGGACCGGGTCCAGCTTGTACGAGGCCAGCGCGGCATCTATCTGGTTCTCCGCCACGTTGCGGTCGATACCTTGTGAGGTGCCCGCTGTGATGAGGGTCTCCCGGAGCTGGGTGTCGTAACCGTTGAACAACCGATCTACCGCATCAGGCTGTGCGTACGCCTTGTACCCGTAGTCGACGTCCTTCAACACTTGACGGGGTTTCGGAGCCACGGTTTTACCGGAAAACTCCAGCAGCCACGCCTCGGCCTGGTCGCAGTTGGACGAAATCCCGACTACAAGGTAGCCGAGCTCTGCTGGAAATTCCTCCCACTCTGCGTCTTTCGCCGCTTGCGCGAACATCTTTGATGCACGGATCGCCACGTCTTTCACTGTGAAGTTGCCGATGTCCAGCTCGTCATCACTGAAGTTGGCATCGCGGCCCATCAGTCGCAGACGAAAGCTTTTTGATAACGACGAGATGCTTGCTGGGCCAACGACTCCCAGGCCCCACGTCATCGCGGCTATCGGTAACCGTCGGTGAAGGTGGAAGATCTTGTCGGCGTTGTTGTAAACCTGTTGGATCATGTGTCCGCTCTGCAACGCCGCGGCCAGTGTGGTCGCCGAGTCTGTCGCGAGGACGATCCCGTCGAACACCTTCACGTAGAGGGCGACCGTCACACTCGGCAATATCGCATACCGGCAGTCAGATTGTCGGATTTTTGCCCGCGTGCCGATCCAGTTCTCCGGGCCCACTCACCGGGTGTAGGCCCCCTCAGAGGCGGTGACAACGCGTGCGCCCAGTAGCGGCAAGCTCTGGGTACGATAGTCAGAAGTCGGCAAATCCCTTCTGTGTCCGACTCATTGCCTTGATATCTGACAATGTTGCGGGTCACGGCAGGGTCACAACACGGCCGGATTTACCCATACTCACCGACACTCAGCTAAACCTATTCCCGCAGGTCGCAACCGAAACGAAACCCATGCGAACCCGCCTAGATCCCTCTGACCGACTTCCCAAGCTGAATACGCGGGTTCGATTCCCGTCATCGGCTCCACGTTCGAGCCGGGCAAAGACGTCATCCCGCGTTTTCGGCGCTGCCGCAGCATCTGCCCGCGTTTGGCTCCCGCACGTTACGGCTATGCTACCGACTCCGGTTGGGAGATCATGTTTGCTGCAGCGTTATCTGGAGGAGCCTTTCTGCTGCACACGTGCGTTAGGATCGCATCTCACGTTGTTCGCTGTTGGAGAGGGATCGCCTGAATGACGGACCAAGTCCCGGAAGACGTACCGCGGCGGACGACTACCGCAATGCCTTCCCGCGCGGCTTCTCGTTCGGCTGCGGCCTATGCCGGAAGCCCATGTGTCGCCTGAACGGGCCAGAAGGCTTGACGCCTTGCCCTGGGCGGTGCAACCTGTGATATAGGCCATACATGACCACTGGTCACACCGGTCGGAAAGGCGAAGACTCATGAGTACGAGAGACAAGTACACGGACGTGCCCACGCCGTACTCCTGGGAAGTCCCCAGTGTCGGCGACGCGCGCTTCACCTGGGAATACGACGAAGGACGTGCCCGGCTCCTGTCCCTGTACCAGAAGGGAAAGGACAAGCAGTGGGATGCCCAGTCGCGCATCGACTGGGCGCAAGACGTCGACCCGCACAACCCAGTGGGACTGCCTGACGAATTCCATCCGCTGTTCGGCAGCCCGATGTGGGACGCCGCAGATGAGGCACGTCGCGCCGAGATGCGCCAGCACTCCCAGGCCTGGCAGTTCTCGCAGTTTCTGCACGGCGAGCAAGGCGCGATGGTGTGCGCGGCTAAGATCGTCGAGGTAGTCCCGGACCTGGACGCGAAGTTCTACGCGGCCACCCAGACCATGGACGAGGCCCGGCACGTCGAGGCGTTCTCGCGGTTCCTGCAGGAGAAGGTCGGCCTGGTCTACCCGATCAACAAGCATCTGACCGCCCTACTGGACGACACGCTGCGCGACTCGCGCTGGGACATGCCCTATCTCGGGATGC
This sequence comes from Mycobacterium simiae, assembly GCF_008370645.1. Classification (GTDB taxonomy): domain Bacteria; phylum Actinomycetota; class Actinomycetes; order Mycobacteriales; family Mycobacteriaceae; genus Mycobacterium; species Mycobacterium simiae_A. Next base: position 4,525 of record NZ_VTZN01000165.1, on the reverse strand, counting down.
AGGTACTCATCGAAGGGCTCGCGCTCGCCGCCTTCGGGGTGCTGCGTGATCTGGCCGCGCCGGACTCGCTGGCCAAGCAGGTGCTGGCCTACGTCATGCAGGACGAAGCCCGGCACGTCGCCTTTGGCCGCATCTCGCTGAAGGACTACTACTCCGCGCTGACCGACGCCGAACGGGACGAGCGCGAAGAGTTCGTCGTGGACGCCTGCTACTTGATGCGCGACCGGTTCCGCGGCGAGGAGGTTTTCCAGACCCTCGACCTGGACGTCCAGAAGTGCGCCGAGTGGGTCGACACGTCGCCGCTGATGATCCAGTTCCGCTCGCACCTGTTCAGCCGAATCGTGCCAATAGTCAAGGACATTGGGCTGTGGGGCGATAAGGTGCAGCAGGCCTTCCGGGACATGGGCGTCCTCGACATGGCCGGCTTCAACATCGAAGCGCTGATGAAGGCCGATGAGGACCAGGCGGAGGCACTGGACAAAGCACACGCCGAGATGGCTGACCGAGCCCGCGAGGTGGACCAGGTGATCGCGGCGGGCGCCAGCTAGTCAGCCCGCCGCCTGAGCCGGCGCCGTCGTCGCGGCGTCGGTCGCGAAGAATCCCCGTAACGCGTCGGCGATCTGGGCACGAATCGGGGCTCCGGAGACGACCACGTCCACCATGGACAACGACAGGTGCGTGTGTCCGCAAGCCCGCACATGCCGGGTGGGAACCCCTGCTGCCGCAAGCGCTTCGGCGTACGCGTCGCCTTCATCGCGCCGCGGGTCGAACTCTGCCGAGACGACGATCGCCGGGGGCAGGCCGGACAGATCCCGCGCACGCAGCGGGGCGATCCTCGGGTCATCGGCGTACGCCGGGATCGGCATAGTGGTCGAAGAACCATCGCATCATCGGGGCGGTAAGCCCGTAGCCGGCGAGCTCGGGATCGAGACGCTCCTCAGGCAGTGGCAGGCCGTCGAGTGAATACATCACCCGCGGACCTGTCGGCTTCGTCCGGCAGGCCGATGCGGCGCATCGCATAAACACTGCACGCGGCATCGCGCACCCACGTGTACCGGTAATCCCAATTACATTCGCCGCCAATCCCTTCCGGCTGGCTCGATGTCGCCGCAGCGATGATCGCACCATTTTGGGTGTAATCCAGCAGCTTCAGCGTCAGCGCCGAGCGTCGCACCAGCTCTCGCTGCGGTCCGTCGTAGGCGATACCAGCCGCCAGGCCCACACCGTGGGAGCCAAACTGCGGCACGCCAGTGCCCGCCTACCCACCATGGTGGCCGCCAAACCGTCACCAGCGAACTGATTTTCGGAGCACACATCAACATCGAGTAGGCGCAGCGCGGCAGGCGACCCTCAAAATCAAGCCCGCCGACGCGTTGCCGCACTCCAAGACCGGGCCACGCCGGATGGATCCGCCCTTCGCCCCGCCTGGTCGCCAACAATTCACGTACCAGCCCGATACACACCGTCAACGCCCGCGACATAAAGAGTCGAAACAGTTCTGCGGGCGCTTCGAACCAGCACCGCAACGGCATTCACGTGTTCACTCACCCCGAGGCGTTGCATTCGAAGCTCTGTTGAGTAACCATAACGGCGCTTTGCAAGCATCCGCCTAGCTGCTGTTGGCCGTAGGCGTTGGGGTGCGCGGCTTCGTTGACCCTGCCGTCTTGCGTGTGGAGGCTGATCCAGCGCACCCACTCGCTGTCGGACTTGGATCGCGGAGCGTCCAAGCTGTCTCCGTCTGTTGACTGCCCTACCCCCTTGGCGCAGACCTCATGGCCGTCCAGTGCATGGTAAAGGTCTAGAAAGTCAACACCACCGACAGTTGTGGCCACTTGACGGAGTGCGTCCGAGATGGCGCGGATTGCTGTGCCGTATGCCCAATCCGAGTCGTCGTTGAATAGCGGGCATCCCCCGACCTGCAATCGTATCCTGACGTTTTCCGGGTACCGATTATTCGCCGCGGGGGGTACGGGCGATGGATAGGATTGAAGGACCAGGCGATAATCGGAATCACGGTATCCGGCGTTGGTCATTGTGGTGCGAATTGACTGCAGGGCTCTCGTTACCCCGTCCTGCATTTTCACCAACAGTTGTGGCAGTAAGGGTGCCTCGCTGATGTGGCAGTGCACGCCGCTGCTGAGGAAGGCTTTGATGCAGGATCTGATCACGCCGCCAACATTGAGGTCGTTGCCGCCTATCGACAGGACGACCAGTTTGATGTCCTTGCTCTGGGCATACTGAGCGAGCTGATCGACTTGTATCGGTTCACCTTTGAATGGGACTTTGTAGATGCTTTCGGTAGTGGCACCAGAACACGCGACGTTAATGCGATCGTCTTGGGCGATGTCATAACTTTGGTCGCCGACTTGAACCTGGTAAACGTAGGTGATCTCAGCGCCGTTAGATCGATCACATCCGTTCGCGTACGAAGTTCCATATACCCGCTGGGGGTTGTGTGAGCACAGCCGTTCCCGTGGCCCGCATAAATACGCTGCGCGGTCAGTACCCTTCCGGCTGCCCGGCAGCGGCGCGATTGCGTTTCCCTGCCAACGCCCGGCCTCGCCTGATATATAGCTGTCGCCGAGGGCTATGACAGCGGGAGGTTTAGCGCCAACCGGGGGGCTGGCCAAGGCAGAGTGTGAATCGACGATGACCGACGCCGCCAGGATAAGGACGGAGCCCATTGCTGTTGCCGCGGTGCGATGAGTCATCGTTGGGATCCGGATCAGGAGGTGTCGGCGCCCCAATCGATAACTTCGCCCGCCTTTCCAATAGGTAACTTCGTCGCTGGGTTGGGCGGACGGATTGCACGGACTTGCACGGGAGCCAACCAGATAGCGGTACTTGTCGTTGCTCAACCTGTCGGCAGCATCCGAAATTTCAGTCACGCCCGAAATCTACAGTGCCCATGAGCATTTCGTTAGGGGATAGCGTAACGAATCGGTACCGATGAAGCTAATATGATCCTAATTTGTGCTGAATTACGCTGTTCTTAAACCACTTTGGTTGCGTTCGGGGCCGTCGCCAGACGCTGCAGCGTAGGGGCCGGAAGCGAGTCCTCGTTGCTGATTTGCCGACTTCGACGGCCTCGACAGCGGGCGAAATCGTACGCAGAGCGCAGATCGATCTTTGCTAATCTGCCGCGCGCGTTGCACTGTATCTGACTGTGCCTGAGGCTATTTACGCCCCGCGCAGGCCCCAAGATACGTCGTGGTTGAGCCGCCTCGCGTTTTCCCCGGACTGCAGGCCTTGTTTCCATCTACGCTGCGAGCTGCAGACAGAGGTACGCGGCGCAGAACTCACACGGCGACTGGTAGCCGAGCGCCGGGTCAATTCCGTTTTAGCACGCAATGATCCGTCAGGCAATGCTTGACTAGGACCGAAACCACCGCAGGCATTTCATCGCCGCGGATTCCGGGAGAAGTGCCGGAGGGCCTTGATCGTCCCGTCTACAGCGAGCGTTGAGTTACTCAATAGCCCTGGCGCCAAACCGAATACAGTCGGCTAGGCACAGCGAACCTGCGCTAGACACCTTCTGCGAGAAACGCCGGCAAAGAACGATAACCATCAAGTCGGCGCCTGAAAACGGATTTCGGCAAACCTGCCTCCGGCGCTAGCACGCCTCTGCGAGCCAATATTCACAACTTTGGCTACTACCGAGAAATCCAGCCAGGGATGCCAACGTCAGGCGGAGGCTGGGTTGGATCCAGCGATGCGCCCCCGCTGAAAGTTGTTCTGGCGGGGGATCTTAGCCTTGGGGGTCAGGAAGTGATGAGACCCGCGCGCGAGTTCTCAGCGTGGAGTTGAGTTAGGTAACTCGGCGGTAGCGACGCTTGAGTACTGGCAGCAGCGAGCCGCAGCGTCGCATGACACAAAAGTGGGATGAAGTTCTCACCCTTCCCGGCGCTCAGTGGGGACGCATAATCACTGCATTTCAACTGCGAGACTTATTGTTAGAGAACCTCGGACCGCCGCGGTATCCTCCAATCGGCCGATCCAGGGGTCCTTCGATTAGCGGACCACAGTATCCTCCGATCGGGGGATAGAAGCGTACACCTGCACCTGCCGCCCGCCATACACACCGACTGCGACATACCACGTGGAGGTCCGGGTGAGGCAGCAGTGCAGCCAAATTGAGTGCTGTGAAACGACCATCGCCGAGGATTCCTTTTGCCCCCGCGCCTACCATCCGGACCGCGAAACCGTCACCAGCGAACCAATTTCGGAGCGCACGTCAATACGAAGCTACGCCCTGCGGATCCGAACGCCCTCAACATCCGGGCCCAACATGACCGCGACCAAGTCGACAGCAAAATCAGGCATTTCGGCATCGACGGCCTTCACCGCCCTTACCCTAACCGCCTACGTTAGGGTTAGGAGGGGCCGCCCGGCGAGCCTTCAACCGGTCCGCCTAACAGCTAATCCAACACTCGCACAAGGGATACAAGACAGTTCCCACCTCGATAGACCCGACTTGGCTCCAACTTGTTTCAGCTTCGATACGCTGCTGCTGAGGCGATCACCC
>NZ_VTZN01000164.1 GCF_008370645.1 Mycobacterium simiae | reverse complement strand
TCAGTTCATGAACCAGGTGATGCGCGACCAACGTGTCGCGTCTCAGGTTGCCGCGGAGCGAGCGTCGGATCCGTCGTTGTCTATCCAGGCGGCACAGGCCAAGGTCGCAGCGAAAGGCGACACTGCGGCGTCGTGGCGACCTTTCCAGCTGGCGTTCATCCTCATGCAGCTCGGCGCGTTGACCGACCCCACATCACCGCTGCGCAGTGCCGACCACCTGGCCTGCGTGGAGTTGCTCTTCTTCCCGACCGGTGGCGGCAAGACCGAGGCATACCTCGGTTTGGCGGCCTACACGTTCGCGATCCGCCGCCGACAAGGTGTCGTGGAATCGACCGAAGGCCCGCTCGACGGCCGCGACGGAGTGGCCGTGCTGATGCGATACACGTTGCGGCTGTTGACCGCCCAGCAATTCCAGCGCGCCACCGCGCTGATGTGTGCCGCCGAGCTGGCGCGGCGATCCGATGAAAACACCTGGGGGAGTGAGCCGTTCCGGATCGGGTTATGGGTGGGCACCGATGTGAGCCCGAAACGGTTCGAGGAAGCTGACGAACAGCTGATCAGAGCAAACGAGTACGGCGCACATCGCCTGACGGTGCTGCAGATTCAGCGTTGCCCGTGGTGCGGTACCCCGATCACCCCCGCGCAGGTGAGAGCCGACGCCACGCTGCGCCGGGTGTTCGTCTACTGCGGCGACGAGCTGTCACAGTGCCCGTTCGCCAAGGGTGGCACCGTGCTTGAGGGCCTGCCGGTGTTGACCGTGGACGAGGAGATCTACCGGCTCACCCCGGCGTTCGTCATCGCCACGGTCGACAAGTTCGCCCGGCTCGCCCGCGAAGGCGAGGCTGCGGCATTGTTCGGCTATGTCGGACGCCGGTGTGCCCGCCACGGTTACGTGCACCCGGACTACGGCGGCTGCAACATCACCACCGCACACCCGGCCACCAATGGCCAGCCGGCGGCGACGACGTACCCGGTGGGTCGGCTACGGCCACCGGACCTGATCATCCAGGACGAGCTGCACCTGATCACCGGGGCGTTGGGCACCTCGGTCGGGCTGTTCGAAGTGGCGGTGGAGACCCTCGCCTCGTGGCAGCGCCCGGACGGCAAACCGGTGCGGCCGTCGATCGTTGCGTCGACCGCGACAGTGCGCAACGCCCATGAGCAGGTCCGTGGCCTGTACGGGCGGCGGGTCGAGATCTTCCCGCCGCAGGTGCTCGATGTCGCCGACACCTTCTTCTCCGAGGAGATCCCGGTCAGCCAGAAGAACCCCGGCCGCCGATATGTCGGGGTGAGCGCCCAAGGGGTGCGCTTGGCCAGCGCGGAGATCCGGGTCTCAGAGGTGCTGCTGTCAGCGGGCCAACTGTTGTTCGACCGCTGCCACTCCGACGCCGACCCGTACATGACGCTAGTGGGTTATTTCAACGCGACCCGCGAATTGGCCGGCATGGCCCGGTATTTGGCCGACGACGTGCAGACCCGAGTTCGGCGGCCGCGCAAGGATTCCGGCTTCCCGCCCCGGCCGGGCGCCGCATTCGGCATGCTGCATACCGGCGAGCTGACGTCACGCATCGCGTCCTCGGAAATCGGGAAGACGCTGGACCGACTCGGCCTGGAATTCGACCCCGCGTATGACACCAACGCGGCGCTGCAAGCGCGGATCGCGGATCAAAAAGACGGCAAGAAGGTCGCAACCCGCAACGAGGCACCCTTCGACGTGATCCTTGCGACCTCGATGCTGCAGGTCGGCGTGGACGTGCAACGGCTCGGCCTGATGCTCGTGGTCGGGCAGCCGAAGAACACTGCCGAATACATCCAGGCCTCCTCCCGCGTCGGTCGTGACGCGACGAAGCCGGGGCTGGTGGTGACGCTCGGCAACTGGGCCCGGCCGCGTGATCTGGCGCATTTCGAGCAGTTCCGCCACTACCACGAGACGTTCTACGCGCAAGTCGAGGCGCTGTCGGTCACGCCATATTCGCCCACCGCGTTGGACCGCGGCATCGATGGCCTACTGGTCAGCGCGGCGCGGGTCATCCAGGCGCATCTGATCGATGGACTGTCACCCGAGCGCAATGCCTGGCGAATCAAGCACCAGCACAAGGCCGTCGAGCTCATCACCGAGCGGCTCAAGAAGCGCATCGCGGCGGCCGCCCAAGACGACGATGCCGCCAAGCGTGCCAGCGACCTGCTGATCAACCGGCTCGACCGATGGGCGGATCGGACGAAACACGCTGCCGAGATGGGCAAGACGCTGGTGTACGAGCGCACCGGTGAGGGTGATAGACATCTGCCGCTGATCATCAGCCCGGAAAATGCCAAGGCGTCGATCGGTGGCTCGACGCAGGCTCCGTTCGTCGTCGCAAACTCGATGCGTGAAGTGCAGCCGGAAATCAACGTGCTGGTCAGTCCCATCCCCGAGCGCCTGTTCGCACGGGCACCCGAGGGCGCGCCCGCATGGAACCTGCCGGCCGGGACGGAGGACTAATGACTGACACCGCCTCCGAGATGCTGCACGATGCCGCCAGCGCTTTGGACCCACTCGCCGACGTCGAAGAGGGCGTCGTCAAGAACCGCGCCAAGGTGGGCACCGCGCGCCCGTCGTCGCTGCTGTACACCTACGGACCCGGCGCGATCATGGACCTGCCGGGGTTCTCGGTGATGCCCGCCGGCCTGGATGACTGGGAGCCGATCTGGAAGCGGCGCGAGCACATTCCGACGATCATCGAGCCGCGCCTGCTCGACGTCGTGCGTCTGCACCTCGGCCCGCAGGTGGACGCGCTGCGGCCATTTCCCTGGCAGCCCAAACAGCGCGCATTCTCCAAAGAGGCTGGCGATCTTGGTATTCCAGCACGAGTGTTCCCACAATGGTTGCGCTGCACGGGTTGTGACTACCTTGGCCCGCTGCCGCGATTCAGCTACACCAACACTCACCCGTTTCGCCCGGACCTGGCGCAGTTCACCCACATGAGCTGCCCGGGCAGAGGCGTCGAGCGCACGGGCTCGAAGCCACGGAAGCGCGAGAGCCCGGCCGTCCCGGCTCAGCACTTGTTGACCTGCACCAACGGGCACCTCGACGAGTTCCCGTACCTGCTGTGGGTTCATCGAGGGGGCGCGTGTCCCAAGGCCGAAGCACCGGACCTGAAAATGCGCGACGCCAACGTCGGCAAGAGCGTCGGCTCCACGATCGGCTGTGCAGCCTGTGGGGCGACCCGCGGGATGGCCGAAGCCCAAGGCGTTGTCGGTCGCGACAAGCTGCCACAGAAATGTCGGGGCCGCCACCCGCACCTGAACGCCTTCGACACCAACTGTGAAGCCCGGCCCGCGCTGATCATGATGGGCGCATCGAACCTGTGGTTCGCCTCCACCCAGTCGATCATCGTGATGCCCACCGACGACGAGAAGACCGAAGCGCTCGCAGACCGGCTACGCGCCGAACTCGGCGTGGAACAAGTCAAGCAGTTCGCCGCACAGATCGATGTCATCCGAGCACTGGCCGGCGCAAAGAATATCGATGTGAAAGACGTTTCCGACGACAAGCTCGCCAAGGCGGTCGCCGAGGTCCTCACGCCGCCCGACCCCGACGAGGTGCGGCACGAGAAGCTCGCCGCGTGGGATCCGGTCGAGATGCTGGTCCCCGAGTGGCTTTACCTGCAGAAGCCGTCGTTGTTCCCGCAGCAGCCGAATACCAGCGGCCTGATGGTCACCGAGAAGCTTCGCGGTCCCGAACTGCACAACCGGATTAGCCGCGTGGTGGCCGTCAACAAAATGAAGAAAATCAACGCCTTCCTGGGGTTTACCCGGCTCGACGAGTTGGACCGGGTCAACGATGTGGTCAGCCGGCTGGTCAAGCTGACCCGCAACAGTAGACCTTCCTGGGTACCGGCGACCGAAGACCGCGGTGAAGGAATATTCCTGCAGCTCAACCTCTCTGAGGTCGAGGCGTGGGAGAACACGGTACTCGGCACGAAACTGTGGGCCGCACACCGAGACGCGCATCGCCGGAACTTCTGGCGGCGTTTCTCCGAAACGGCTGATGAGAAGATCGATCCCGACACCCGGTTGCCCGCGCCGCGATACTGGCTGTTGCACACCCTGTCACATGTGTTGATTCGTGAGATGGCCATGTCGTCTGGGTACGGCGCGGCCAGCCTGTCGGAACGCATCTACGGCTGGCGCACCTCGCCCCAGCGGGAAGGTGCGGCGGGATTGCTGATCTGCACCACAGCTTCCGACAGCGAGGGCACCCTGGGTGGCCTCGTGGCGCTATCCGAACCCCTTCGTCTGCAGGGTCTTGTCGCCGCTGCACTGCGGCGTGCGTCGCGTTGCTCGTCAGACCCGTTGTGCGCCATGCGGATCCCCAGCCCGCCAGAAGACTTCCTGCACGGCGCCGCCTGCCATTGCTGCTCGTTTGCGTCGGAGACATCATGCGAGAGGGCCAATCGGTTCCTCGACCGCCGGTTCCTGCTGACGCTGCCCGGCGCCGACGGCGAAGCCCTGCCGGGTCTCTTCGGGAGTCCCGGTGCCATATGAGTTCGTTTGCGGCACTGGGTGAGTACCTCACCGCCGGTGAGGCCGAGGCGCTTGCAGTGCTGTTCGAGGTGGGCGAACACACCGTTCACGCGTTGGGGTCGGTGAGCGCAACGCGCCGCGAGCGGGCCGCGAAGCTGCTGGCCAACGCCGGGCTCGGCCACGCCAATCCCGTCGTCTCCGCCGCAGTGCTTCGCGCCATCGCGGGGGCGAAATCTGTGCACAGCCAACTCGTCCCGGTGTGGACCATGCCGGGCAACGAGGCCACCATCGGACATCTGACCAGCGAGTTTCACCGCGTCGTCAGCGGTGCACGAGTCTCCGTGTCATGCGCGACGTACAACTTCTCGAAGAACTCGAACATGTGGGACACACTCAGGGATGTCTCCGAACAACCAGGCGTCACGGTATGCGTCTACGTCGACGGCGAGAAGGGCAACCCCACTGCGGTCAAGTCCCAGCTTCCCCGCGCCACGGTCTACCGGTCAACGCAGCTTCCCGGCGGAACCGCGATCGTCAGCCACACCAAGTTCATCGTCGTCGATCATGAGATCCTGCTGCTGACCAGTGCGAACTTCTCCTACAGTGCCGAGAATCGCAACATTGAGTTCGGGCTGCTGATTCATGACAACGGGCTGGCGGTGTCGATCGAGTCCACGATGACAAGCAAGCACGGCAGCCTGTATGAGGTGGTGTAGGTATCCGGAGCGTGCAGCCACTCGGACTTGTGTGAGTTGAGAAGCCTCGGACGCGCCACGCGAGGTGTAGATGAGCAGATTAGAACTCAATCAAGGTGTTGGCCGCACTGATGATGTCGTCAGCGTCAGCGTCGCTGGCCGCGAACACCGAGGCGGAAGGAGGGGACCGCAATTAGGAATCCAACAGATGCACCTGACGCCCGATCTCGGTGACGGCTTCGTCGACAACCTCTCTATTTCAATGCTTTTCAAGTCCGACGGTGACGCATAACCGGTACGTGGTCGTGGGTTTCCTTCTGCGGCAAGCCTTCGCGTTTGAGCGAATACGGATCTGAACGCTACTTATTCCCAGTTTGGGGGTCGGTCGCGAATGAGCTATGCGCTGGCTCGGGATTCGGTCGGACTCCAGTGAGAGCGACCGATAGGCCGCGTTCCTCCCCTACGCTGGCACCCTCGTGCTGGTAGACAGGTACCAGATGGCAATGAACATCAAAGATGCGTCCGTCTACGAAGCGGTAAAGCAGATCGCCACCATCACGGGTGAGTGCCAGGCGCAGGCGGTGGCGACTGCGGTCAAAGAGTGTCTGGCCCGGCTGTAGAGGGACGATCTCGCCGCCCGGCTCCTGGCCATCGGCCAGCAGACCGCCAGCCGGATGAGCCCAGAAACCAAACTGCACCACGCTGCACTGCTCTACGACGAGGCAGAACTACCGGCGTGATCGCGGACACGTCGGCGATCATTGCGATCCTCACCGAAGAAGCCGACGCCGCCCGTTACGCCCTGACTATCGCCGGCGCCGACGTGCGAAGGCTTTCTCCAGCAAGCTATCTCGAATGCAGGATCGTCTTGGATTCCCAACGTGACCCGATCATCGGCAGAGGTTTAGACTAGCTTCTCAGCGAAGCCGGGCTATTGGTGGAGCCGGTAACCGAGCGGCAGGCTGGCCGGGCTGCCCGCCAGGCCTACGCAGATTTCGGCAAAGGTAGCGGCCATCCGGCCGGTTTGAACTTCGGCGATTGCCTCTCCTACGCACTGGCGACCGACCTGCGCGAGCCGTTGTTATGGAAAAGGTGGTAAGGCAACGACTTTGGGCATACCGGTATCCGCTCCGCGCTACAGCAATGAATCCGTCACCGCCGACGCCGAAGCCCGGCGGCGCCGGCTTGTCGCGCGGAAAGTCGCGCAGAGGTGGGCATTTCGCATAGTGCTTCCGAGCGGTGAAGGGAACTCAGTCGGCGAACAGCGCCAACGACGCTGTGTAGCCGTGCAATGCATTGCGGCCGAAAACCGGGCCGATCTCCCCTGCGGCGAAGAACCCCGCCAGCGGAATCTCGCCCAACAGGTCCTCGATCGTCGACGCGTCGTGGTCGGCCACCCCGAACATCCGCCGCCCGCGCCCGTTGCAGGTGAACAGCAGCGCGCCAGCCGGACGCCCGCCCAGCTCGGCTGCTGCCCGCTCCACGGCCAGATGCAGGTCTTTGTCGGCCGACGCCGCGTCACGGACCTGGAACTGCACGGTGGTGCCGACTTCGACAACGTCGCCGATCTCGATCACCCCGGTCGAGGGGTCGGCACCGGCTAGCCCTCGAATCAGAAAGTCACCCTGACCTGGGGCTGCCAGGTGCTCGTCGACCACGATGCCGACTTGCAGACCACGGCTGATCAGTTGCTGCTCGTGCAGCGGCAGTCCTTCGACGATCTCCCGCAGGCGGTGCAGCGGCGGGCGGCCGCCCAGCTCGGTGATCACCGCGCCATCCGCTCCGGTGACGATGTAGGGACAGCCGATCGGCCGGCAGCCCTGAGACACGATCGAAACGCCGTGCACACCGGGCAGGCGCACCCCGACGAGCCCGGAGCTGAGCACGCCGTGGTCGCGGAAGAGCCGGGTGCCGCCCGGTCCCTGTCCACCGCTGACCAGGCCGCCCACCACGGTGGTTCCCGGCAGGTCGGTATTGAGGTGCTCGATGAGCAGGCTCGACGGGAATGTATAAGGGTCGGGCAACAGCAGGTGCAGATCGTGGGCGGTCCGGTCGAACCGATACCCGGTGAGCAGCCCGCCCGAGCCGGCGCGGACAAAGTCCAGTTGGAAGGTTTCGGCGGCCAGGCCCGACGCCAGCCACACCGCCACTGCGGGTGAGTCCTCTATCTCGTGCCGGCCGGCCACAACTGCCTGGGCGACGCAACCAATCAGCGGGGTTGATCCGACGATCCCCCGCACCGCGTTCAGCACGTCCGCTGCCTGGTCGGCGTGTGATCGTGAACCGAGCAACACGGCCAGCGACGGCGCCTCACCCGCGAGCTCATCGCACGCCTGCGTTGCCGCCGCTACCGCCGCCTCCCGCGCGCCGGGCGCGGTGGAAATCCCAACTCCGATCCGCACCCTTCCATCATGCGCCGCCCAGTGCCTGTTTCCGACTATTACGGCCACGGGTTGGGCAGAAACGCTCCGTCAGGCCCCCCGAACGGCGCGCAGCCGGTCAGCGTCCATGCCGCCCGTCCTGGCGCGGGGCGACCCCCGTTTCGTAGTCGCTATCAGCGCCTAGCGCGCCGGCGGCGCAAACCGGCGGCTCAGCTGAGCCACCAGCGTCACCGCGTCCGGCTGGGTGTCCAGCAGGTCGATCAGCGGATTACGCTCGGGCAGCTCGACCGGTTCCGCGCCGCCGAAAAATCGCGTGGTGTCCCCGGCGGGCAGCACCCGCGCGCATACCAGCTGTCCGGGCTTGAGCTGGCAGCTGGCTGCATGCTCTCGCACCTCGTGAGTGTCGTCGGTGCGCAGGTCGCGTACGGTGACGCTGTGGTCGCGCTGCACCCGCTGCACCTCGAACACCGACCGCTTCGCCAACAGCCACTGCTCGGCCAGCAGCCGCTCGTCGTCGGGCAGCAGCGACCCGCGCACCTCCAGAAACTTCTGAAACGCTCCACCCTCAAACAGCACCACGTCGATCACCAGCGGATCACCCAGCGCGGTAGTCAGGGCCTCGGGATCATCACCGGCGTGGCGCGAGCGTTCGTCGGCAACGCCGATCAGCAGGTCGTTCCAGCCACTCGTCAGCGCATGCTGGATAGCCTTCGCGTACAACCAGCGGGCCCGGTCGCTCAACGGCAGCTGCTCACGCCCGAGATGGCACTTCTTGTACTTGCGCCCAGACCCGCACCAACACAGGTCATTTCGGCCGATGTCGCGGCGCGGCTCGGCCCGGTACTGCTCCAGCAGCTCCGCCAGCGGGTAGTCCGGCTCAGCGCCGGCTCGGCGCAGCAACGCCAAACCGCGCTCGACGTCGCCGCGATCGGAGGCGATGCGAGCCAGATCGAACAAGGGCAACGGCCAATCCGGACTCATCGACTCGGCGGCCAGCAGGTCACGTTCGGCGGCCTCGATGTCGCCGATGCGCTCCATCGCCACCGCACGCAGCCACCGACACGCCACCCGCGCCGGACGAGGCACCTTCGGCTCCAGCACCACGGCGAACAAGGCCAGCGCGGCCGTCCCGGCGCCGTCGGTGTCAATGGTCTCGGCCACCACCAGCTCCGCCAGCAGCGGTTCCACGAGCGCGTCCCCGAACTCGGCGACCAGATCGACGAGCCTGTTGAACTCCGGCGTCGCCATCCAATCGACGGCTGCGGCCGTGGCCTCCTCCGGCGACTCCTTCTCGTCGGCGGCATCGAGCAACAGTGATATGTGGTCGTACAGCTTCAGCAGCGAGAACAGCGCGACGGCGTCGTCGGCGTCGAGGTCATATCGCTCGGCCAGCGCCATGCAACCCTGATCGAAACGCCAAGTGTTAAAAGCGAACCCGCCGGGCGCCAGCAAATCGCCGCCGCGCTCCAGACCGTAGTCGTCGACGATCTCGGACAGCGGCGGCAGCGGCTCGGTGAACAGTTGGGGATCGTCGGCGCACAGTGTCCATACCGCCGCGCCCAAGTATTTTGGCTCCTCGGCGTCGAGCGTCGCCGCCAGCCGAGCGCCCACGTCTTCGGCCGGCACCACCTCAGTGATCCGCTCGACCGCCAGCCCCCGTTCGGTCAGCCGCACCCCAACCAGGTCGCCCTGCGCCGCGCCCAACGCCGCTAATGTGCCCGACGCCAGGAGCAACGCCCCAAGCGGGTCGACCTCCTCGGCCGGGATTCCCCTCTGCTCAAGCAGCTCGTGATCGAACCCGGCCAGCGCCACCCGCAGCGGCGATCCGTCCGTAAGCCGCTGGTACCGCTCGTGGCGGCAGAGCTCCGCGATGGGGTCCAGATCTGGGGTGATCGCGAGAACGTCGTGGGCCAGCTCGTCAGCGCCGAGCCGGTGCGTGAACACCCGCCCCGCCAGCACGGTAGGAAGCCAGACCCAGCTATCATCGACTAATTGACTTGCAAGACATTCGATTTGATCGAGAACCTGATCTGGATTGGCCACGCCGCTGTCCCGTAGCCGCGCTACCAGGTCGTCCTGATGCAATGGGCCGTGTTCGGTCAGAATGCTTGCCAAGGTCTCGAACCCGCCGAAGGCAGCTGCCACGGCGACCACCCTATGCCGCGGCGGGCCGCGCCGCGAGTGCCGCCTGCGATGCGGGGCGGCGACGATGGCGGTCGGCCGTCGAAAGGTCTCGTTGGTCAGTTGGCCTTGTCGTGCGTTCTACCACGCGCGGCCCGCGGTACCGGCCCAGCTGGATACGTGGTCTTGCCTACCGGAGACTGCCTTTGACCAGGTGACCGTCCTTGATGATGGCGACAAATGCTTGCTCAGGCCGGGCGATCAACGAAATGTCGACAAGCGGATTGCCGTCGACGAGAACCAAGTCGGCCAGGGCTCCTTCGGCCACGACACCCAGCCGGCCCGGGTACGGGTTGCGCGGGCCGGACATGGCCAACAGCTCGGCGTTGCGGATCGTCGCCTGCTGCAGCACCTCGGCGGGCGTGAACCAGCGGGTGAGCTGGGCCAGCTGGGCGCCCTGCTGGCTGGCGAGAGTGGCGTCGAACAATATGTCGGTCCCGAAGGCGATCTTGACCTGGTGCTTGATTGCGAGTTGATACGCGGTGTCGGTGCCGGAGACCACCTGGCGGAGCTTCTCCCGAGTAGGCGGCGCAACCGGGATTATGGGCTCGGCGTCAAGGAATGGCTGCAGGCACCACCAGATGTCTTTCTCGGCGAGCAGCGCGGCGGTTTCCTCGTCGATGAGGTGGCCGTGTTCGACGCAACGGACCCCGG
>NZ_VTZN01000163.1 GCF_008370645.1 Mycobacterium simiae | reverse complement strand
CTGCGCCTGCGCAATCCGCTGCTGGCCTCGGCGTCACCGCTGAGCCAGACGCTGCATGGTGTGCGTCGGCTCGCTGATGCCGGTGTGGGTGCGGTGGTGCTGTATTCGCTGTTCGAAGAACAGCTGCGCCGCGAGGCCGAGAACAACGAGCTGATGGCCGCCCAGGGCAGCGAAAGCTACCCGGAGTCGCTTACCTACTTCCCGCCCACCGTGGACAGCGGTAGCCGCGCTCAGCGTTACCTGCGTCTTATCGAACGTGCGGCGGCCGCCGTCGACATCCCCGTCATCGCCAGCCTCAACGCGTCGACACCGGGCAGCTGGGCACGCTACGCCCGCTGTATGCAGGACGCCGGCGCGGCGGCGATCGAACTGAACATCTACTATCTGCCCGGCGACGCCGGTGTCGATAGCGCGGCCGTGGAGCAGCGCCATCTCGACGTGTTGGCCGAGGTCAAAACCGCGGCAACGGTTCCCGTCGCCGTCAAGCTCAGCCCCTACTTCAGCGCCACCGCCGACATGGTGCACCGGTTAGATGACGCAGGGGCGGACGGGCTGGTGCTGTTCAACCGGTTTCTGCAGCCCGACATCGACCCGGAGACACTGAGCACCGTGCGCACCGTGGCGCTGTCGACGCCGGCGGACACGCGCTTACCGCTGACCTGGATTGCGTTGTTGCACAGGCGGATACGCGCTTGTCTGGCGGCCAGCACGGGAGTTGAGCACGCCGCCGATCTGGCCAAGTACCTGCTCGCGGGGGCAGATGTGGTGCAGTCGGCGTCGGCGCTGCTGCGCCACAGCCCCGAGTACGCGGGCGTGCTGCTGCAAGGATTGTCCGACTGGCTGAGCCGCAAGGGCTTTCAGTCCGTCGACGAGGTACGTGGGCTGTTGGCGGTGCCCGAGTCCGCCGACGCCGAGGCCCGAGAACGCGCGGACTACGTCTGGGCAGTCCGCAAAGCCAACAGCGGTTTCTACGAAAACTATTGAACCAACGGAGGAAAAACTATGAGCACCTTCACCTACATTCGCTTCTTCGAAGAGTTCGGCATCGAGGATGTGCCGCTGGTCGGCGGGAAAAACGCCTCACTCGGCGAGATGTTCCAGAAGCTATCCGAGCAAGGGGTCCGCGTCCCGCACGGCTTCGCCATCACCGCGGCAGCCTACAAACACATGCTGGACAGCGCCGGCGCCTGGGACGCGCTACACGCCCAACTGGACGACCTGGACCCCGACGACGTCACCGCGCTGGCCCGCAAAGGCAAACACGCCCGCGAAATCGTCTACGGCGCCGGACTTCCCGACGACCTGGCGGCCGAGATCGTGGCCGCCTACCGCATGCTGCAAGACGAGTACGGCGAGGACATCAGCCTGGCGGTGCGCAGCTCGGCGACCGCCGAGGACCTGCCGACGGCCAGCTTCGCCGGCCAGCAGGAAAGCTTTCTCAACATCACTGGGTCGGAGAGCCTGCTCGACGCGTGCCGCCGGTGTTTCGCCAGCCTGTTCACCGACCGGGCCATCCACTATCGCATCGACCAGGGCTTCGACCAGTTCAAGGTTTTGTTGTCGATCGGCGTGATGAAGATGGTGCGCTCCGACCTTGCCTCCTCGGGGGTGATGTTCACCATCGACACCGAATCGGGTTTTAACGACGTGGTTTTCGTGACGGGCGCCTACGGGCTGGGCGAGAACGTGGTGCAAGGTGCGGTCGACCCCGACGAGTTCTACGTCCACAAGCCGACCTACCTGGCCGGTCACCGCGCCGTGCTGCGCCGGCTGATCGGCGACAAGGCGGTGAAGATGGTCTTCGTCGAGGGTGGGACCAAGCAAACCACCCGTAACATCCCCACCCCGAAGGCCGACCGCGCCCACTTCTGTATCACCGATGAGGATGTTCTCGAGCTGGCCGGCTACGCCTGCGCCATCGAGAAGCATTACGGCCGGCCGATGGACATCGAGTGGGCCAAAGACGGCGTGGACGGGCGGCTCTACATCGTGCAGGCCCGCCCCGAGACCGCGGCTTCCCAACGCAGCCTGACGACCATTGAAACGTATGTGCTGGAGGGTTCCGACGAGAAGCGTGAGGTCCTCACTGAGGGACGCTCGGTCGGTGAGAAGGTCGCAATGGGTGTGGCGAAACGCATCGAGCACCTCGAGCAGCTCGCGGACTTCCAGCCCGGCCAGGTGCTGGTCGCTGACACCACCACCCCGGACTGGGAGCCGGTGATGAAGACCGCCGCGGCCGTCGTCACCAACCGCGGCGGGCGCACCTGCCACGCGGCGATCATCGCGCGTGAACTCGGCATCCCGGCCGTGGTCGGCGCGGGCGATGCCACCACGAGCGTGCCGGATGGCCAGGTGGTCACGGTCTCCTGCGTCGAGGGCGACACCGGGCGGGTGTACCGCGGCGAAGTCGGCTTCCACGTCGACCGCACCGAAGTGGCCGACCTGGCGCGGCCACACACCCAGATCATGATCAACCTGGGCAACCCCGATCTGGCGTTCAAGACCTCGTTCTTGCCCAATGACGGTGTGGGACTGGCCCGGATGGAATTCATCGTCAGCGAATACATCAAGGTGCACCCGCTGGCCCTGCTGCATCCCGACCAGGTCGACGACCCCGAGGCGCGCCGGACGATCGACCGGCTCACCCGCGGCTATGCCGACGGAGGCGCCTACTTTGTGCAGCGGCTCTCCGAGGGCATCGGCACGATCGCGGCGGCCTTCTGGCCCAAGCCCGTTGTGGTGCGGATGTCGGACTTCAAGACCAACGAATACGCCAGCCTGATCGGCGGCAGCGGCTTCGAGCCCGTCGAAAGCAACCCGATGATCGGCTTTCGCGGCGCCTCGCGGTACGCGCACCCGGCTTATGCCGAGGGTTTCGCGCTGGAGTGCAGCGCGATGAGACGGGTGCGCGACGAGATGGGGCTGACCAACGTGATCATCATGCTGCCGTTCGTGCGCCGTGTCGCCGAGGCGGACTTGGTGCTCAAGACGATGGCAGACCTCGGTCTGCAGCGCGGCGAGAACGGGCTTGAGGTGTACGCGATGTGCGAAATCCCCAACAACGTCATCCTGCTCGACGAATTCGCCAAACGCTTCGACGGCTTCTCCATCGGCTCCAACGACCTGACTCAGCTCACCCTCGGTGTCGACCGGGACAGCGAGATCGTGGCCTTCGACTACGACGAACGCGACGAGGGCGTCAAGGAGATGATCCGCCTGGCCGTGGAAGGCTGCCGCCGCAACGCAATTCACTCCGGGCTGTGCGGACAAGCGCCGTCTGATTACCCGGACATGGCCGAATTCTTGGTCCGTATCGGTATCGACTCGATCAGCCTGAACCCCGATGTGGTGGTCAAGACCACCCGCCAGATCCTCCAACTCGAGCAGCAGGCCGCGCCACTGCAATGAATTCTCTTGCCTCTGCTGTCGATAAGGAGCTGTGACGTGAATCCACCGGTTGTCATCGATCCGCGTTATCACGACGCGGTGATCTTCGACCTCTACGGCGTACTTACCGACGCCGCCTCCGTTCAGCGCGCGGCCTGGGCGTCGCTGTTCAACGACTACCTGACGCGGCGGCCGGTGTCCACAGCACCGGACAAGCCGACGGGCTGATCCAGCGTGGCGCCGACGTCGTGGTGGCCGACCTCGCCGATATTGCCGTGCACACCGGCGACAAGCGAATCTCAGAACTCCCGAATGCCCTCAAATCATATGGCCAGCTGGCTGGTACCGCCATCGGTCGTGAGTCATTGTTGTTTCTCAACTTCGATGTCGCGTTGTCCCAAGCTGTTTCCGACCCCGCTGCGGCCGCTGTGGTCGACAAATGCCGTTGGTTTGTCCGAGGGCTAGCAGTGCGGCAACGAGTCACGCCGACACCGCGCGGTTATCGTCCGATCGTGCTGTGGCTGGGCATGTCGTCGCCGAAGTTGATCCCCATGTCGCGTGCGGTCAGTATCGAGTCGCAGTCGAGCGGGACCGTCTTTTGCCGGCGCGTGGCCTCGGCGAGCGGCACGTAATCAACTGTTGGTGGGTTGAGCGCCACCATCACCCCGTTTTGGCCCTCGTCGAGAGCCCGCACCGCGGCGGCGCCGAAGCGCAGGCCAAGCAGTCGGTCGAACGAGGTCGGCGAACCGCCGCGTAACAAATGGCCGAGCACCACCGTGCGCGCCTCGCGTCCGGTCATCCGCTCGAGCTCGGCGGCCACCTTGGCGCCGATGCCACCGAGGCGTTCGGCCTGCCCTACCGACTTACCCACGATCGACACCGCTCCACCGACCGGTCGAGCGCCCTCGGCGACGCAGATGATGGAGAACTTCGCGCCGTGCCGTTCCCGGTCAGTGATCACGGCGGCCACCGGCTCGAGACTAAACGGGATCTCTGGGATGAGGATCGCGTGCACTCCCGAAGCCATGCCGGCATTGAGGGCGATCCATCCTGCATACCGGCCCATCACCTCTACCACAATGATCCGCCCATGCGAGGTCGCGGTCGTGAACAGCCGGTCGATGCATTCGGAGGCGAAGTCGACGGCACTGTCGAAGCCAAAAGTCGACGTCGTCTTGTCCAGGTCGTTGTCGATCGTCTTGGGTACGCCGACCAGCCGCAGCCCGGCCTGGTACAGGTGTTGTCCGATCGCCATCGATCCGTCACCGCCGACCATGATCAAGGCATCGATCCCGTGCTCGTCGAAGCGGCCCAGCAGTTCTGTGGTGCGGTCCACCTCGACCCAGCTGCCGTCGCTCTGTTGCGCCGGATAGGCCGTCGGGTTGCCGCGATTGGTGGTACCGATGATGGTGCCGCCTTGGTGGATGATGCCGCGAACCCTGTCCCGCGTCAGCTCGATCAACCCGCCATCGGGATACTCCGTCGGCAATAGCAGGCCGTTGAGGCCATCACGGATCCCGACAACATCCCAGCCACGGTTTCGTGCCGCCAAGGTGGCCGCATGGATGACCGCATTGAGTCCGGGCGCGTCGCCACCGCCGGTGCTCAGCGCAACCCGCTTTATCGAAGACCTCACGAGACGCACCCTACGCCAGGCACCACCGCAACCGGAGCCGGAAAGCGCAACGCTGAACGGTATCGCTGAGACGGACAGCGCATCGCCGCAATCAGCTTGGGAAGCTCGGTGCGGCACACCCGGCTACCACGAAGCGGCAGATTCGCTCTGATTCGCCCAGCGCGCCCCGGCCCCGGGGAGCGCAACTCCAGAAATGCAAACCGTTGTGCCTCATCGCCGTTTTGCCGAGCTGAGACTCAAGGTCGTTTTCGACCGCATCCCCGACTAACGCATGCAATGCAGGGAATTACCGGCGCAGTTGCTGTTGTAGGCCTGCGGTTTCCGGGCCTGATGGCAGACCCCGCGGGTGGCTACACGACGCATCGCATCCGGTCCGGTGCCTATCCGCCCTATCCGCGTCGGCACCGGCTATTAGAGTGAGTCGCGGTCCGGAACGGCACAAACGTGAGGCACTTGATGAGCGACATCGCAGCACGATTGGTGGACATCGTCGGGAACAGCCACGTGCTGATTGGTGACGCGATTCCCGATGACTACGCACATGACGAGGAGTTAACACTGCCACCGCAGCAGCCCGCGTACGTCGTGAAACCGGTTACCGCCCAAGAGGTTTCCCAGCTGCTGACGACGGCCACCGAACGCGGCGTGCCAGTCACCGCGCGTGGATCGGGATGCGGTTTGTCGGGAGCGGCGCGGCCGCGCGCGGGCGGGATGCTGATCTCCTTCGAACGCATGAACCGCGTACTGGAGGTCGATACGGCCAACCAGGTCGCCGTTGTCGAGCCTGGGGTGACGCTGACCGAACTGGACTCCGCGACCGCCGATTCCGGGCTTGGGTACATGGTGCACCCAGGCGAATTGTCCTCCAGCGTCGGCGGAAACGTCGGAACCAACGCCGGCGGCATGCGCGCGGTCAAGTACGGGATAGCCCGCCACAATGTCCTCGGATTGCAGGCGGTGCTGCCGACCGGTGAGATCATCCGCACCGGCGGCAAGATCGCCAAGCTGTCCACCGGCTACGACCTGACCCAGCTCATCGTCGGCTCCGAAGGAACGTTGGCGTTGGTCACTGAGGTGATTGTCAAGCTGCATCCGCGGCTCGGCCACAACGCCAGCGTGCTAGCCCCATTCGCCAACTTCGACCAAGTCACGGCGGCGGTGCCCAAAATCGTCGCCAGCGGCCTTGCGCCCTACATCGTGGAATACATCGACAACATGACAATGGCCGCGCTCGTGCACACCCAGAACCTGGAATTGGGTATTCCAGACCAGGTTCGCGACAGCTGCGAAGCGTATCTACTTGTGGCGGTGGAGAACCGCACGGCGGATCGATTGATGGAGGATGTCGAGACCGCGGGTGAGATGCTGGCTGAGCTAGGCGCGACTGACGCTTACATCCTGGAAGGGAGCGCGGCGCGCAAGCTGATCGAGGCACGGGAGAACGCGTTTTGGGCGGCGAAGGCTGCGGGCGCCGACGACATCATCGACACTGTCGTCCCGCGTGCGTCGATGCCGAAGTTCCTCAGCACCGCACGAAGTCTGGCGGCGGCAGCGGGCGGCGCAGCGATCGGTTGCGGGCACGCCGGCGACGGCAACGTACACATGGCCATCATTTGCAAGGACCCGGCGAAAAAGAAGCAGTTAATGACCGACATCTTCGCGCTGGCAATGGAACTAGGCGGCGCCATCTCCGGTGAACACGGCCTCGGCCGGGTAAAAACTCCGTACTTTCTCCAACTCGAGGATCCGGCCAAGATTAGCCTCATGTACCGAATCAAGCAAAGCTTTGACCCGGCCGGCATTCTCAACCCCGATGTCCTGCTACCGGCGCAGGGACCGTAGCCAAGAGACACTCCCAATATTCGGGAAAGAGGCAGGTGCGGTAATCAGCTCTGCAGCCCAGAGACTCGGGTCTGCACTCCTTCGGAGCGCGACCAGCAGGCCCATTATCAATAGTTTTCGATTATCGATTGATAAGGCTTCGTAATTTGACATCAACACTTGCCGCCGCCATCTTCCTACTAGTCGGCGATCACGTCGTGTGAACGGTTGAACGCGGCGCACAACGTGATATCAGAACCGACGACGGTGATACCACAACAAATATTGGCCACGTGGGTCGTTGAGCAGTCGGGCGGTCGTGGCTTGACGGCTTGGGCAGTCGGAGTGTTTAGGAGGAGATTTTGTGGTGACGTTCTACATGGTTGGAAGGTCGGGCCGGCCTGAGATGGGTGTGAGTAAGGCCGGGACAAGTGAGGCCACTGCCGATGCCTTGGCTGTGGCCGCGGACGAGCCTCGCTTGGCATGACCGCACCGGTATGGATGGCTTCGCCGCCGGAAGTGCATTCGGGTTTGCTAGACGCTGGTCCGGGTTCCGCTTCGTTGCTGGTAGCCGCTACCGGATGGGCGTCACTTAGCGCCGAATATGCTTCAGTGGCTGAAGAACTCACCGCGACTCTGGCCGCGATGCAGGAAGGCGCGTGGCGAGGTGCTGGCGAGAAGAGCTGTGTGCTGGCCTACACGCCATACGTGGCATGGTTGATCCGGGCCAGTTCCGATAGCGCTGCGAACGCTGAGGCACATGACGCCGCGGCGGCGGCCTATAACAGCGCAGTGGCAACCATGCCGACACTACCTGAGTTGGCCGGCAACCACGCCACCCACGCGGCGTTGGCGGCGACGAATTTCTTTGGCATCAACACCATCCCGCTCGCGCTCAACGAGGCCGACTATGTGCGTATGTGGATTCAAGCCGCCACCACAATGAGCGTCTACGACACTGTTTCTGCGGCTACGTTAGCCTGCGCACCAGTCATCCCACCGGCGCCATTCATCATCAAACCCGGCGCCAATTCTACCGGCAACATCGTAGCCAACGTTGCCCGGGTCGTCAGCCACGAGCCCTTTCCGATATTCCGTATTTTATGGGACATGATCGAATGCGTTGGCACCGAGATCATAGCTATACCGGCGTTCATCATTTTTGCACTGATCGTGGTGATATTTACGCCTACAGTGCTCCTCTTTCTTGCTTACGTGCTAGCCATTGGCGATACAAGTCTAGCGATTGAGATTCTTCAATACTTGAGCCTAACGTGGCTGACCGTCTTCATAGAACTTTTCGCTATTTGCATGCTCCCTTTCGTCTTGGGCTACTCCATTGGAAATCTGGTCATTCAATGGATCATGAGTCAAAGTATTGGGATGGTTTCGACCCTGGCGGGTGGGTTGGCCACGGCCACGACACTGGCCGCCTCCGCGGCTTCGGCTAGCTCGAGCGTGACCACGCTAGCGGGTCCGGTTGCAGCACCGGTGGCAGCTGCGGCTGTCGGTGCCGTGGAGCCGACGGCGATGTTGCCGAAGGCGCAGTTGGTGTCGGCATCGACGGCCGCTGTTTGTTCGGAAGCGCCAATGCCGGGGGCCGCTGTTGCTCACAGTGCCGGCACGCCGGGGTTTGCCGGGACCGAGCCAAAGTCCGGCGTTGCGCACGCTGCCGGTCTGGCGATGGTGGTGGATGGTGAGTTGGCAGGCGGCCCGCGGCTACCGATGCTGCCGGCTGGTTGGAATTCGAATTTCGCGACCACTGCCGATGCGGGGAACTTGGTGTCGGTGTGATTTGAGCGATTGAGGCTTCCGCAGAATCGATTTGGAACGATGGCTGGGCCACCGCCTCGGCTCCGGCGGCGGCCCGTCGCGTGGACGCTCCGGGGCGAAGAACGGAAGTTCAGTCAACACCATCGGAACCTGCGAAGGCCACCCGACGGGACTCGTTGCGGCAACGCGTAAGCCGATACTCATCCCAAGCCGAGCGGCCGAAAGGCATGCCCGGATGCCATCCGCCCGGGTCGATGCGCCCCTGCCGCGGCCGGTGACGCGGACCAAAATACTCACCATTAGGCGTGACGATCGGCGGCAACTCCCACTTTTCCGAAGGGATTTCGTCCGGCCTTAGCATGGCTCCCCTACTGCTGAAGAGATACGGCTCACGCAAAGCTGTCATCAGCTAGCGCAGTTCAGTCATAGCGAGAAAGTTGGAAAGAACGCTGATAGCCTGCTGCCAATTAGCTGGGAACGGCTCGTTCTAAGATCAAACGCGACGTCCTGTCCCGCTTACGATTTCGAAAGCAGAAGCTGGAACTCAACGGGCTATGCCCAATTACTATGCCCAATTACACTGATCTACACGATAACTAAAGCGCCCTACACAACTTGGGCACAACGAAAAGTTGTGATGTCACAACATGGCGCTCTCTACCGACGCCAACGCGAACGGCGAAACATCGTCGTCATGACCCGCGGGTCCGCTGCAGTACCTTCGGGTTCTTGCCGCTGCCTCATCGCCGTGGCCGTGGGTCCCGCCGGAACAAGCCCAGCCGGCCGACGCGATTCGCGTCGCACGCCGGCAATCAAGGTCGGCACTGTCCGCAAAGGAGTACGCCACATGACCACAGCAGCCCGTCCCACCAAGACCCGCAACGAGGGCCAGTGGGCGCTGGGGCAACGTGAGCCGCTCAATGACGCCGAGAAGTTCAAACAGGACGATGCGCCCCTGAATGTGCGCGACCGCATCCTCAACGTCTACTCGAAGCAGGGTTTCGACAGCATCGATAAGTCCGATCTGCGTGGCCGGTTCCGCTGGATGGGCCTTTACACCCAGCGTGAGCAGGGCTACGACGGCACCTGGACCGGCGAGGAAAACACCGACACCATCGAGGCTAAATACTTCATGATGCGGGTGCGTTCTGACGGCAAACCCATGTCAGCCGCCACCTTACGCACCCTGGGTCAAATTTCGACCGACTACGCCCGCGACACCGCCGATATCGGCGACCGCGAGAACGTCCAATTCCATTGGATCCGAGTCGAAGACGTGCCCGAGATCTGGGCGCGGCTCGAGTCGGTCGGGCTGACGAGCACCGAGGCCTGCGGCGACTGCCCGCGCGCCATCCACGGCTCACCGCTGGCCGGTGACTCGGTCGACGAAATCCTCGACCCGTCACCGGCGATCGACGAAATCCTACGCCGCTTCATGAACAATCCCGAGTACGCGAACCTGCCCCGCAAGTACAAGAGCGCGATATCGGGCCTACAGGACGTCTCCCACGAAACCCACGACGTCGCCTTCATCGGCGTCAACCACCCCGAGCACGGGCCCGGGATGGACCTGTGGGTCGGCGGCGGCCTGTCGACCAACCCGATGCTGGCCCAGCGGGTCGGCGCGTGGGTTCCGCTCGACGAGGTGCCCGACATCTGGGAAGCGGTCACGCAATTGTTCCGCGACTACGGCTACCGGCGGCTGCGCGCCAAGGCCCGGCTGAAGTTCCTGGTGAAGGACTGGGGCATCGAAAAGTTCCGGGAAGTCCTCGAAACGGAATACCTCCAGCGCCGGCTCATCGACGGCCCGGCCCCCGAGCCGG
>NZ_VTZN01000162.1 GCF_008370645.1 Mycobacterium simiae | reverse complement strand
CGGCGGTGCCGGCTTGCTATTCGGCACCGGCGGGGCCGGCGGCGTCGGCGGCAGCAACATGACGGTCGGCGGCGCCGGCAACACTGGCGGGGCCGGCGGCGCCGGGGGCAACGCCGGCATTCTCTTCGGCGCCGGCGGCATCGGTGGGGTCGGCGGGGTCGCCGCCGGCGTCGGCGCCGTCGGCGGGGCCGGCGGGGTCGGGGGCGACGCCGGCATCCTCTCCGGCGATGGCGGGGCCGGCGGCACCGGTGGGTTCGGCGTTGCTACCGGCGGGGCCGGCGGCACCGGCGGCAAGGCCGGGCTGTTCGGCGACGGCGGTGGCGGCGGCGCCGGCGGGGAGAGCTTTGGGACCGGCGGTACCGGCGGGGCCGGCGGCAACGCCGTGCTGATCGGCAACGGCGGTAACGGCGGTAAGGGCGGGAGTGGCTTCATGCCGGGCACCGGTGGCACCCCCGGCGCCGCGGGGCTGCTGCTCGGCCTGGACGGGTTGACGTAGCCGCGCCCTCCGACGGGCTACCTCGTCGAACGCCCGAGCCGGATTGCGAGGTCGCAAGGCCAAGCCGACGGATCGTATTGGGATGATGGGCTTCACGAGAATTCAGCGATGGCAGGATGGTGCTTTCATGCAGAACGCAAGCCAAAGCGCGTGACAAAGCTGGCGAGTTGGCCGCCGAAGAAGCGTTTGGTTAGCGCCCTAACAGGCGTGCTGCTCATCATGTGCGGTGCGACAGCCTGCTGGGTAGTGCGACAAATCGATTCACACAACGATTGCGCTGTCGTTGAACAGCTCGGGCACCAGTGGATCGCTATGGCGCAATCAGTTACAGCATTAGAGAATGGTCAGGGAGAACGCCGGGACCTCGTTGCCATTGCCGACAAAGAATCCTCAATGAGTGACGATATTCGCGCAGCATCGGGGTCGGTTTCCAGCCCGGCGTTAAAGAATCAACTGGGCAAATGGGCACAGGGCACCGCGCTGCTGGCAAACAGCCAGCGCGACTATGCGAACCGCCCGCCGCAAATGAACCCGTCATCAGGCGAGGACGCCGACTACTACCACGCGGCGGTAATGACATACGAGGCCGCGCAAGCTCTGCTCATGGCGTGTCCCAATATGCCGCCGGTGCCACCAGCCAACTAAACCGGCTCCTGGCCCGACAGCTGCGACTGACGCTGTGCATCAAGGTTGGTCGGAGTGGCGCCCATCAGGTACCCGACTGTCACTCGCTGGGCGTTACCCGACCGCACCGAAAGCCCGGCCCTGCACGTCATGGCTCGACCGGTTCGACGTCACGAGTGTGGTGGGCAGCAGCACACCAACAAGTCACCCTGGCATGAGATCCGTATTACGGTCTACAATGAGTCGCGATACGGATCACACGGCAGAGCGGCTTGTAGGAGAATGAAACGCCGGAGTCGGTTTCATCGAAGTAGAAGGCAGTGGATCGTCATTCGGACGATTCGCCAAGCCCAGGAGTTAGCAAACCCATCGCAGGCCCCACCCAGACGAGGCGCGACCGAAACGAAACGACCCGAAAAGGAGATCACCCCGCAACTAGCTGCCATCATCACAACCTTTCGAACAGCTAATAGACAGGAATTGACGTGACAGATCGCAAAATCGGACTCAAGCCGATCGGCGCCGGCCTCGGTATCGCCAGCGTTGGCATCGCTGCCGCTGCTCTCATCGGCTACGGGATGACGGGCACCTCGAGTGCGGACACCACCTTCAAACAGGATCCCGCAACGATCACGGCGACCGAGGGCACCAACACGGTGACTGCCACTGTAACGACGCCCACGACGCCTCCCCCCACGCTGACCACGCTTGAGTCGCCGTCGTCAGCGCCATCCTTGCCCCCGGCGCCGCCCGCGCCGTAATAGCGCAACGGTAAACCGGCCCGGCCAACTGTGATTGGGCCCACGTGATCCTCGCGAGGATTGCCGGTTGCGGCAATCGGATCGAGGACACGCGGGCCCATCACGACCAAGATGCTGTACCGAGCACATTGGGCGGAAAGCTCCGGGCTCGCCGGCGACGTCAAGACGCCACGTGGACCTCTGTCGGTGCCGGTCAGTGTGGTGACCACCGCCGCGTCCAGATTCCTGCTCCTCTGTTGACCAAATGACGGACCAGTGCGTCGGCGACGAAGTACCCTCCAGCTAGGAGTGCCTCCCCGGGCCGGGTTCCAACGCTATTGTCCAACGAATTTGCCTATCGGACAGGCACTTCGGTGCTGCTGCGTAGGAGGAGAGTCTGATGGCTTTTGTGGTCACCCAGCCGGAAACACTAGCGGCCGCAGCCGGGAGTTTGCAGGAGATCGGTTCGGCAGTAAGCGCGCAGAGCGCGGCCGCGTCCGCCCATACCACCTATGTGGCTCCGGCGGCTGCTGACCAGGTATCGGCGCTGACGGCCGCGCGATTTAGCGCTCATGCGCAGTCGTATCAGGTGATAAGCGCACAGGCCATGGCGATTCATGACGCGTTCGTCAACGCCATGGGCGTCAGTGCCCGTTCGTATGAGGCGACCGAGGCCGCGAACGTCATCGCGGCCGGCTGAGAAACTGGCTGAGCAACATGTTAGGGACGGACTTCGGGGCTTTACCACCAGAAGTTAATTCCGGTTTGTTGTATATGGGCCCGGGGTCGGGGCCCATGCTGGCCGCCGCCACCGCTTGGGACGGGCTGGCTGCGGTATTGAATTCCGCGGCCGTTTCGTATGCCTCGGTGATCTCTACGCTGACCTTGGAGTCGTGGTTGGGTCCAGCGTCCGCGTCGATGGCAGCCGCGGCGGCGCCCTACGCGAGTTGGCTGGGCGAGGCAGCCGAGCACGCCCGGCAGACGGCCGCTCAGGCCACAACCGCGGCGGCCGCGTTTGAGACGGCATTTGCGATGGCAGTGCCGCCACCGTTGATTGCGACCAACCGCAGCCAATTGGCCTCGTTGGTGGCAATGAACATTTTCGGGCAAAGCACTCCGGCGATCGAGGCAATCCAGGCTGACTACGCCGAGATGTGGGCGCAGGACGCCGCCGCCATGTACCAGTACGCCGAGGCGTCAGAGGCCGCGTCGACACTGACAACCTTCACGCAACCGTCGCACGCAGCTGATCCAGCCGGCCCTGAAGCCCAAGCTGTTCCCACCGCTCCGGGCCCCGAGCCACAGGCCATCCTGGGACAGCTAGGTAGCACCAGCCCCGAAGCGGGGCACGAACTCGCGTCGGGCGCATCGGCCGCTCCGGCGGCAGCACAGCTGGCAGCCCCGGCGGCCAGCATCGCAATCCCCACCCCGATCGGAGACCTTGATGTGGCGGCTGCCTACATTGCCGCCATCGGTACCGCCAGCCTGGCCTTATCGGTGGTGAACACGTCCAGGCCGTGGGCTTTCGGCTTCAACGGCTACGGCGGCGGCGGTCTGCGCGCCGGGGGGTTAGAACCGACGCAGGGTGACACCATCAGTGCAGAGCGCGATGTGTTGGTGTCGTCACCGGGCACCGTCGCAAAAGCGCCGGTGTCCGCCGGCACCGGACAAGCGGCGCTCCTCGGAGCCTTGTCGGTACCGCACAGCTGGACGATGGCCGCTCCGGAAATCAAGCTGGCGGTGGAGTCACTGCCCAGCTCCGAGCTCAGCGCCGCGCCCGCAGAATTTGGCGGAGCTCCAGCAGGACTGTTGAGCGGGATGGCGTTGGCAGGTTTGGCCGGACGCGGGCTGGGCGGTACGGGTACTCGTGGGATTGGTGATGCCTCCCCAGAGCGGGAGGATCAGCCTAAACGCAAGCCGACGGTGGTGGTGATCCAGCAACCACCACCGGCTGGCGGGCCACCCACGAACCGTCCGCAATGAACCCGGTTGTGTGGCGACCAACATTTTGCGGCAAAACACCGCGGCGATCGAGGCCAGCCGGACCGAGTACGCCGAAATGTGGACGCAGGATGCCGCCGCCATGAATAGCTATGCCGCAGCCTCCTATGCAGCGTCGACGCTGACGCCGGTTACCCAACCGTCGCAAATCGCCCGACCCGGCAGGTATTGCCGCCCAGGCCGCGGCAGTTGCTAAAGCCGCCGGTACAGATACCGGGACCAACGCCCAGGCGGCCCTTGGTCAATTTTCGTCGCTGGGCACCCAAACTCTCCCCCGGCCCGCGGCTTCGGTTGTCCTGCCGGCGACGGAGTCGGCTGCGTCGGCCGCATCCGTCGCAATCCCAACCCCGGTGGGGGAGCTGGACGTGGTGGCTCTCTACATCGCGTCCGTCGGAACTGCGAGCCTGGGCTTGTCGATAGTGAACACGACCAGGCCTTTCGGCTCCGGCGGATGCTGCGGCAGTGACGACACCGGCGGCGGGATAGAGCCCACTCAAGGCAACGCTGTCAGCGCGACGACGGATGCGTCGGTTTCGGCACCGAGCACCGCGTCGGGCGGCGTGTCGGTGTCCGCGGGGGTAGGCCCAGCTGCTCTGCTGGGTGGTCTGTCAGTGCCGCACGGCTGGACCATGGCTGCGCCCGAGATCAAGCTGGCAGTCGAATCGGCGCCCAGTGCCAGCCTCAGCGCCGCAGCCACGAACATCGGAGGAATGCCGCCAGGCCTGCTGAGCGGGATGGCTCTGGCCAGCTTGGCCGGGCGCGGCATCGGCGGAGGAAACCCGCGGGCCACCAAAGATGCTCGCCCGGAACAGGACGGTCAAGTTTGGCGCAAGCCCACGGTCGTGGTGATCCAGCACCCGCCGCCCACCGCAGGACCAAACCGAAACCGCCCGCTGTGAACCAACTTTGCTCCGCTCTGCCCGACACTTGCTACTCATCAGACTGGGAGCTGGACATGTTCGCACATGTTTGCGGATCACCACCGTTGGCAATGATTGATATAAGGGGGGCGTATTGGCCGGCCTATACGCCTGCCCAGGTCCCGTCGGTTCAGCCCGAGAGCCGGCGGGGCCGCCCATCCCGGTCTGTTGCGCGACGCGCCGGATCTTGACGACGATGCCGGAGTAGCGTGCCGCGTATGGACGGCACAACGGGCGTGTGGATTCTTGGCGGCTACCAGAGCGACTTCGCGCGTAACCTCGCCAAGGAGAGTCGCGACTTTGCGGACCTAACGACCGAGGTGGTGACGAGCACGCTGACCGTGGCCCGGGTGGAGGCCGCCGCTATCGGCGTAGTCCACGTCGCGAATGCGTTCGGCGAAATGTTCGCCAGCCAAGCGCATTTGGGGGCGATGCCGGCAACAGTGTGCGACGGCCTGTGGGATACGCCGGCCTCGCGCCATGAAGCCGCATGCGCCTCGGGCAGCGTGGCGACGCTGGCGGCGATGGCCGACCTGCGGTCGGGCGCCTATGACGCCGCGCTCGTGGTCGGCCTGGAGTTGGAGAAGACGGTGCCGGGTGACACCGCGGCGCAGTATTTGGGCGCAGCGGCGTGGACCGGCCACGAGGGTGCCGGGGCGCGTTATCTTTGGCCATCGATGTTCGCTGAATTCGCCGAGGAGTACCAGCGGCGCTACGGCCTGGAGGACACCCACCTGCGGGCCATCGCCGCACTCAACTATGCCAACGCGCGCCGCAATCCCAACGCCCAGACTCGTCATTGGACAATTCCCGACCCGATCAGTGACGACGAGGAGACCAACCCGATCACCGAGGGCCGGCTGCGGCGCCTCGACTGCAGCCAAATGACCGACGGCGGAGCGGGATTGGTTCTCGTCAACGATGCCTACTTACGGGCGCATCCCGATGCGCGCCCAATCGGGCGCGTCGACGGCTGGGGACATCGCACCGTCGGGTTGGGCCTGCGACAGAAGTTAGACCGCGCCGCCGCCGATCCTTACGTTCTGCCGCACGTGCGGGCCGCGGTGTTGGACGCCTTGCGTCGTGCGCACGTGACGCTCGACGAGGTCGACGGATTCGAGGTGCACGACTGCTTCACCCCCAGTGAGTACCTGGCGATCGACCACATCGGCCTGACCGGCCCGGGGGAATCGTGGAAGGCTATCGAGAACGGTGAAATCGAGATCGGCGGACGGCTGCCGATCAACCCGAGCGGAGGACTGATCGGTGGCGGACACCCGGTCGGGGCTTCCGGTGTGCGGATGCTGCTGGACGCAGCCAAGCAGGTCAGCGGCACGGCCGGTGACTATCAAGTCGAAGACGCAAAAACCTTCGCCACACTTAATTTTGGTGGCAGCACGGCCACCACGGTCAGTTTTGTTGTCAGCAGCGCACCAAGGATGTGACATGAACGTTGAACTCGTCGGCAAGTACCTGTCCACCCTGCCCGAAGACGACGATCACCCCTACCGTACCGGTCCGTGGCGGCCGCAAACCACCGAATGGGACGCCGACGACCTAACCGCCGTCGACGGTGAAATCCCCCGCGACCTGGACGGCATCTACCTGCGCAACACCGAGAACCCACTGCACCCGGCGTTTAAGACCTATCATCCGTTCGACGGCGACGGCATGGTCCACGTCGTCGGCTTCCGCGACGGAAAAGCCTTCTATCGCAACCGTTTCGTCCAGACCGAAGGCTTCCTGGCGGAAAACGAGGCGGGCGGACCGCTGTGGCCGGGACTGGCCGAGCCGGTGCAATTCGCCAAGCGGGACACCGGCTGGGGCGCTCGCACCCTGATGAAGGACGCGTCGAGCACCGACGTCATCGTGCACCGCGGCATCGCACTCACTAGCTTCTACCAATGCGGCGACCTGTACCGGCTAGACCCATATTCCGGCAACACGCTCGGCAAAGAGAGCTGGAACGGGCGGTTCCCGGTCGACTGCGGCGTATCCGCCCATCCCAAGGTCGACGCCAACACCGGCGAACTGCTGTTCTTCAACTACACCAAGCAAGACCCGTATATGCATTACGGCGTCGTCGACCAGAACAACGAGCTGGTGCACTACGTCGACGTTCCGCTGCCCGGCCCACGACTGCCACATGACATGGCGTTCACCGAAAACTACGCCATTCTCAACGATTTCCCGCTCTTTTGGGATCCGCGACTGCTCGAGCACAACGTGCACCTGCCGCGCTTTTACCCCGACTTGCCGTCACGCTTCGCGGTGATCCCGCGCCGGGGGCGCAGCGCCGACATCCGTTGGTTCGAAGCGGATCCGACGTTTGTTTTGCACTTCACCAACGCCTACGAGGACGGCGACGAGATAGTGCTCGACGGCTTCTACGAAGGCGATCCCCAGCCGCTGGATACCGGCGGTACCAAGTGGGAGAAGCTGTTTCGCTTCCTGGCGCTGGATCGCCTGCAATCCCGCTTGCATCGGTGGCGACTCAACCTGGTGACCGGCGCGGTGAAAGAAGAGCAGCTGTCGGATTCCATCACCGAATTCGGCACCATCAACGACGGTTACGCCACGCGCAAGTACCGCTACGCCTATGCCGCGACCGGCAAGCCGGGCTGGTTCCTGTTCGACGGATTGGTCAAACACGACCTGCTTACCGGAGCCCACGAGGGTTACTCATTTGCCGACGGTGTCTACGGAAGCGAGACTCAGCTGGCCCCACGAGCGGGCGGCACGGCCGAAGACGACGGATACCTGGTCACCTTGATCACCGACATGAACGACGACGCCTCCTACTGCCTGGTCTTCGACGCGGGCCGGGTCGGTGCTGGCCCGGTATGCAAACTGCAACTGCCCGAGCGTATTTCCAGCGGTACCCATTCGACGTGGGTGCCGGGCGCCGAGCTACGCCGCTGGCGTCAGGCGGAATCTGCAGCAGGTGCTGTCGGGCTGTGATGCTCGCCAGCCGGTAATGCGTGAGGAAAACTACGAGTAGCGGCCTGTGAGATTACAGGCTCGGTGAAGGAGGGGCAGTGAGCGAGCACCGCCGGATGACACACTGGCCCAAGGAATTGGCGCCGATTGGCGCGCTTCGCTTCGCCCGCCGCTCATCGAACTACCACGAGGCTGTGCGTTTTTACCGCGAGCTGGTGGGGCTCCCGCTCTATGAGACGTTCGGGGATAGCTACGGCAGCAACGGCGCAATATTCGGCTTGCCCAGCTGGAATCTGACACTCGAAATCGTCGAGGCCGTTGATGAGGTCGCCGTCGACCACCATGAGCAGCTCTGCCTGTACTTTCCGGACCAGGATGCGCAGCAGGCGGCCATTGCGCGGCTGCGGGAGGCCGGCATCGAGCCGGTCCAGCAGCATCCGTATTGGGAGGCCATGGGAGCTATCACCTTTCGCGACCCGGATGGGCGCGAAGTCGTGTTCGCTCCCTTTGTGTACGGCGTCAACGAGCCCAGCGGCAGCTTGGCTTCGGGAAAGCATGAATACCCGTCGAGCTGAGCTGATCAGCGGCTCGGCGGCTTTCGTTTTCCGCTCACCAGCGGCAGGGGCGAGTCGTCGCTGTTGACCCGCAAGGTAATTCGTGGCAGCCGTTTGCTGGGCTGCCGGCGCAGGGCGTAGTGCCATGCCGGCCTCTCGGTCAACTGCCAACCCCGCCAGCGAGCGAGCAGGCACAGGGTGGCGCCGACGGCGGTGGCGATCACCGCACCCATCGTCGCTCGCCCGTAGTAGGCAAAGAGCACCATGACGCCACTGGCGATAACTGCGCAGGTCGCGTACAGGGTGTTACCACCGAAGATTTGAGGAGTTCGACGCACCGCAATGTCACGCAACGTCCCGCCGCCGACCGCGGTGATGGTGCCCATCAAGAGTGCCGCCTCCCACCCGAGTCCAGTTGCGAGTGTCTTCTGAGCGCCCGCGACCGCCCACGTTCCCAGGGCGATCGCGTCAATGACCGGGAAAGCCAGGTTCCAGGCTCGGCCGTACACGGGCACCAGGAAGGCGATGATGGCTCCGGCGATAGCGACGATGAGGTACACGTAGTCGGTCAGGGCGACTGGAGGGCCGTGCTGCAAGAGGGCATCGCGGATCAATCCGCCACCCAGGCCAGACAGCATGGCCAGCGCCGCGAATCCGACCGGGTCTAATCGTTCCTCGGTAGCGACTATGCCGCCGAGCACCGCGTTGCCGAAGACCCCAGTGAGGTCGACGACCTGGAATACCTCGCCCAGCGTCGGACTCACGACGCACGGCTCCCAACAAAGTCCTGCACGAATAGTGAAGTCTATTGCAGGGTTGCGGCGACCACCGCCCAGAGCGAGGAAACCACCGCGCAAACAGCTGCGGCCGCACCAACATACAGCCCGTACTCGGCCGACACCGGCGGGTTGACGTTGATCTGGTAATACCATACCGTGAGCGCCACGATGAGTACCGAAAACAGCAGCGCGGCAACCGAAGACCACTTCACCGATAATCCGCGGCCCGCCATCGCGCCGGCCACCAACAGCGTCGACGAAAGCAGAACGATGAGCTGGCCAGCGCCGAATCCCCGCGGCAGCTCCAGGCTGCCGTGAGTTCCTCCGATGGCGTTGGCCCAGCCGCCGCCGCCCACCGCCGTCGTCAGCCACGGCATCCAGGTGCTGGCCGAGACGACGACGGCGAAGAGCGCCACCAACCAACCAGGGCGCAGCCGACGAGTCATGCCTGCGAGCGTAATAGGGCGCCACATCGCGCCGACCGCACCCCGCTATGGTTCTAGGTCCGCAGCGAAGACAGGTTGAACACGACGCCCGTCGGGTCAGTCGCTGCGGCAAGCCGCCCGTACGGGGTGTCCTCAGCCGGACGCAGTACCGCGCCACCGTTGTCGGTGATCACCTGCAGCGTCTGGTCGACGTCCTGGGCACCAAAGAAGATGGTCCACTGCGAGGGTTGGTCCCCGGAGAGATAGCCGGCGCCGTCCATCACGCCGAGCAATTGGTCATCACCGAACCATGCTGTGCTGTAGCGGAATTCGTCTGTGTCCGAGATCTGCTCGGTGCGCCATCCGAAGACATCACCATAGAAGTCGAGCGCCGCACGGTAGTCATGGGTGGTCAGTTGATGCCAGACGGGCGAGCCGGCTTCCCCGATCACCTCGAAGCCGCGGTGCTCCAGCGGCTGCCACAATCCGAAGAATGCGCCAACCGGGTCGGTAGCCATGCTCATGAAGCCTTTCGCGGGTACCTCCATCGGAGCCACGCATGTCGAACCGCCCGCGTCCGTCACCTTGGCCGCAGTCGCGTTGATATCGGCGGTGTGGAAATAGGTGGCCCAGTTGTCCGCAGACTGCCACTGCGGATTGTTGGCCATCAGGCCGGCGACTGGATGACCGTCCTTGGCGGCGTTGATGTATCCGCCGTAGTCGGGTCCGGCGGATTCGAATGTCCAGCCGAAAACCTGGGCGTAGAAGTCTTGAGCGCGGTCGACGTCTGACGTCGTCAGGTCGACCCAGCACGGGGCACCCAGCGGGGTAGTGTGGCGGATGGGCATGATGACCTCCTTGCGGTGTGATTTCAGAGGTATTGACAATGCTCGGCCCAGAAAGTCATCGGAATCTGGCGGCCAGAATCTGACCTTCCCCATCCGGCCTTCCTCGAAGGCGAGCATGTCGCCGGCCAGATACAGCCGCACACGCGCGCA
>NZ_VTZN01000161.1 GCF_008370645.1 Mycobacterium simiae | reverse complement strand
CCGGGCGGTCGGCCGGCGCGATCCCGTACTCGGAGACGACGATGGTCGTCATGTCATGCTCGGCGGCCGCCGCCAGCAAGGGGGCCAGCGCTGCGTCGACATCGGCGGCGGCGGTAATGGCCTCTGGTGACTGCGGGCCGTAGCGCTGAAAGTCGTAGTCCAGGTGTGGGATATACGCGGTGAGCAGGGTGGGCGAATAACGTTGCAGGATTTCCAAAGAGGCGTGCACCAGCCAGCGCGACGACGTGATGTCGGCCGTCGGGCCCCAGTACCGAAAGAGCGGGAACACGCCCAGCCGGTCGGTCAGGATGTTATGCAGATCCGACGGCACGACGTAGCAGTCCGGCGATTTGCGTCCGTCCTGGTGATAGACCGGCCGGGGCGTGACGATCACGTCATTGCTGGCGTTCATCGCATACCACCAGCCGACATTGGCCGAGGTGTACCCGTCGAAGCGCCCGGCAGCGGTCTCCCATACCTTCTCCCCCGCCACCAGTTTGTTGCTTTGGCGCCACAGCAGCACCTCCCCGAGTTCGCGGAAATACCAGCCATTTCCGACGATTCCGTGCTGATTGGGCATCAGACCGGTGAGCATCGACGACTGCACCGAGCAGGTGACTGCCGGGAACACCGGTGTTAGTTGTCGCATCGCGCCCGAAGCGGCAAGCGCGGAAAGATTTGGCATGTGCCGCAGCAGCGGTTGGGTGAGCCCGACGACGTTGACCAGCAGAACACGTTGGGTCATGCGGCGTCCCGCGTGCACAATAGGTCTTTCAGCCAACGGATTTCGGCCGCGATATCGTCGGCCAGGCTACCCAGGCGCAGCGACGCCGGAAGGACTTCCCAGGTGTAGGTTTCGATTTCGACGTCCACGGGTTGCGGTAGTGCCCCCTCACCCAGCATCGCCATCACGTCGGCCAGCACATGCGCCGTGTTGCTCAACGGTGCCGGCGGAGCTAGGTGCAGCGGGACGTGATAGTGCACGCGGGCGCTGCCGGAGCGGGGTGTCGAAGGGTCTGTGAAGGACAGGTCGTCGCGGAACCACTGGCGCGCGTCGGCGTCGATGCCGTTGACCTGATGTAGATACGGGGAGCCTGCGAACGCGGCGAAGGCTTCGGCAACCCCGTCGGAGGCCAGGTCGTCGATCGCAATCGCGTTGGAGGCCTGGATCTTCACCACGTCGATTCCGATGTCAGCCAGCCCGGCCACCACCTCGAAGGGGTTCTCCCGCATCACGGCCAGGTGGCAGGTGTCCAGGCACAGCCCGATGTAGCGGGTATCGACGCTGCCGTGACCGAGCCAACAGATGGCGTCGCGGCATGATCCGATCACGCAGCCGGGCTCGGGTTCGAGGGCCAACCTGATTCGATGCCCGGACTCTTCTTCGATGCGCCGCAGATCGCTGCTGAGCGTGGCCAGCATCTGCCGGGCCCGGACATCGGCCTCGTCGTCCCATGGGTCATTCCACCCCAGCGCCAGTGTCGAGATGGTGCCTTGTTCGGTGCCGGCCAGCAGGTCACTGAGCACCTCGGCACAGTGCCGGGTGTATTCCAGCCGGCTCGGTGTGGTCCAATCTGGTTGATATACAGCGTGCTTCACCGAATTACCGTGGAAGACCCCGTAGGGAAAAGCGTTCATGGTCGCCACCGCAAGGCCGTTGTCTGCCAGAATCGCGGCCAGCCGGCTGCGCGCTGCTCGATCACCGGCCAACCGGGCCATGGTGGCGGCCGGCAACCACAGGCCGATGCCGAGGAGTTCCAGTCCGGCGCGTTGCCGAGCCGGCGCGAACACCGACAGCAGTCGGTGCTCCAGCGCCTGCAGACTGTCAGCAGCGACGACATTGCTGCAGTAGGACAGCATCAGCGCTTTTCTCCGCGGTTGATGGTGTTGCCGGCAAAAGCCGCTTGCTGCTCGTCGCTTAACAGGCGAAGTTGCCCGCTTTGGCCGTAGAACTCGACCGGGTTGCGCCACATCACCCGGTCGACGTCGTCTTCGCTGAACGAGGCCGCCAGCATCGCCTTGGCGGTCTTGACCGTCTTGAGCGGATCGGATCGCCCCCAATCGGCGGCCGAGTTGACGATGATCCGTTCGAGGCCGAAACGCTGCATCAAGACGACCATCCGCGCTTCGTCCATCTTGGTGTCCGGATAGATGGAGAAGCCCATCCAGCATCCGCTGTCTCGGGCGGGTTCAATGGTCACCTCGTTGAGGTGGTCTAGCAGCACCATTCCCGGATCGATTCCAACGCGCTTCACCAGGTCGATGCTGGCCAGCGTGCCCCCGAGCTTGTCACGGTGCGGGGTGTGCACCAGCGCGGGCAGGCTGTGTTCGGCGGCCATCTCCAATTGCGTTTGGAATACCTCCGTTTCCTCCGCTGTCATGGAGTCGTAGCCGATCTCACCAACGGCAACCACACCGCTCTTCGACAGATACCGCGGCACCTGGTCCAGCACCGCCCGGCAGCGACTGTCGTTGGCCTCCTTGGGATTCAGGGCAATCGTGCAGTTGTGGGCGATGCCGAACTGGGACGCGCGGTACCGCTCCCAGCCGATGAGGCTGTCGAAGTAGTCGATGAACGATCCTGCGCTGGTGCGGGGCTGACCCATCCAGAAGGCCGGTTCGACGATGGCACGCACGCCCGCGGCATACATCGCCTCGTAATCGTCGGTGGTCCGTGACGTCATGTGAATGTGCGGGTCGAAGATCCTCACTCCGGAACCTCCGTCATCGTGGCGGTCAGCTGCTGCAGCATCCGCACGTCCGCCGACACCGGGCGTCCGGCCGCAGTGCGCTCGCTGATGTAATCGGTTGCCATCCGGCTTAATTCCGCATCGGCACGGATGCGCAGGCCG
This sequence comes from Mycobacterium simiae, assembly GCF_008370645.1. GTDB lineage: Bacteria > Actinomycetota > Actinomycetes > Mycobacteriales > Mycobacteriaceae > Mycobacterium > Mycobacterium simiae_A. The sequence continues at coordinate 7,788 of NZ_VTZN01000161.1, read as the reverse complement.
GATACGGCAGTCAGGGGAACCTCCATGAATATCAGCTTCATCACGCCATGACGCCAGGTGTGCTGGGCCAGGAACCGTGTTCCGAATCCGCCGAGCGCCGCGCCGACAAGTCGCGGATCGTTGCACCGCAACGCATCCTCGGCCAACGTCACGCCGGCCGCGGTGGTAACGGGTCCGAGGTTTCCGTCCAGCGCCGCCGCCTCCAGACCGCACAGCACGGCCAAGCGTTCGTCGCTATCCCCCCATTGGTACAGCCTTTCGATGAACGGACCCGCAGTCTCGTCGGGAATTTCGGCCACCAGGGTGGTCAGCAGTTGTACCCGGGCCATCAGGGTCGCAGCACCGCAAATCTGTGACATCCAGCGCTCAGCCTTGGGAAAGATTTCCAAGATCTTGTCCGGGTCGTTACGGATCTCGGCCGCAGCGTTGTCGATCCATGAGCGCGCCGCGATCGGCAGCCTGGCCAGAGTGATCGCTGACATGCTGCGCCGCAACACATTCGGTGCGTCGTGGGAATGCCGTGGCAGTTCGACCGAGGCGACACCGTCGAAGCTACCGGTCTGCAGGGCATCCATCACCGCCCCCAGATCGAGGTCGCCATGGCCGAACTCGAGGTGTTCATGTTTGAGCGGCGTCATGTCGTCGAGGTGGACGTTGACCAGATTTTCGCCCAGGTCGGCGATCGCCGCTTGCGCACCGCCCGGCTCCGTCATCACACAATGCCCGACGTCGAGCGTGATGCCCAGCCGCGGCGGATCGCCCAGCGCCCGGCACACCTCGCGGGCCTGTGCCACCGTCTCGACGAACATTCCGGGTTCAGGCTCGAACCCGAGCATGACCGCCTTGCGGTCCGCATAGTCGACCACCTGCGCCAGGCGGCTGACCAGCAGCTCCCGGGTGGTGTCGGGTTCGTTGTAGTCGACGGCGTAGCCCGACCACAGCGACACACAGGTGGCCCCGAGATCGGCGGCGATATCGATTGCCCGCCGGAGGAATCGGACACGAGGTTCGGCGACGATATCGACCAGCGCAGGTTTGTGCTTGACCCGCGGATCCAGCAGATAACGCGTTCCCGTTTCGATCGCCACCCGCAGTCCGTGAGTGTCCAGCAGCGCACGCAATGCGCCCAACTGGGCGCCCAGATCGGAGTCGAACGGTCGAACGTGCGGGTAGCCGATGGTCAGCGCGATGGCGGTATATCCGTGGTCGGCGATGAGCGCGATGGCCTCGGCAAGCGGGTGATCGGTCAAGCCATTGGTGTTGTAGCCAACGTGCATCAGGTCACCTCGGTGGGTTGGGGCGCAGAAACTTTGAGCCGCAATCCAATTGCCAACCCACACAACGCCAGCATGGTGCGCGGTGCCCGGGCGGCCAACATCGCCTGAACCGCGATCGTCGACGCGATGCCAGTGCGCACCGCGCTGCGAAGAACCGCGGCGGTCGGATGCTGCCACGCCTTCCACAAACCGGGGCCAAACGACCACGCGTACACCGCCGCGGCCGGTGCGGCACGAAACCCGGGCGTGCTCACCATCGCCGAGGCGGCCACCGCTGCCGCCATACCGCCGACGATCGCCGGCAATCTCGGTTCCGAACCCGTGACCTCACTGCGGGACAGCACCGTGATCGCCGTGGTGTGCCCGCCGATCACCGACGCCGGAACCAGCGCGCGCCGATAATTCGGGCCGGCGCCCAGCATCACGTCGAGGAACCGGCAGCCCGCCATCACCAACGGCCCCGCCGCAGTTTCCTTGGCAACCAGGTCATAAGCCGCGACGAACAACGTGATTCGGCCCGCGGCGGCCAAGCCGTGGCGGCCGGTGACCGCCGTCGCGGTCGCCAGACCCGCCCCGGCCAGGCCGGCGGCGACTGACAGCGCTGTGCCGGCCGACACTTCACCCGACGGGATCGGCCGCTCGGGGCGTTCTATGGCGTCGCGCTCTCGGTCCGCCCAGTCGTTGAGCACCATGCCGCTCCAATACAGCAGCGCCGACGCCAGCGGTAGGGCGAGCCGGCGTCCGGTCAGGGGCTGTCCCGACCAGATGGCGCCGACCGCGGTGTCACCCAGCACGGTGAGCGCAGCAGGCGCCCGCATCAGATCCAGGTACGCCTTGATCTTCACTGCCCGGCCGAAACCGGCGTCGCAAACGACTTGGCCCATTGCACCAGTGCCTCGTATTGCGCCGCAAGTGAATGCGTCGACGAGCCCCACGGTTCTTTGAAGAAAAAGCCGAGCTGCCCGACGACGCCGTGCGCACCGTGCATTCGGGCCATCGCCAGCAGCCGGGCTACGTCGATAACCAACGGCGCAGCCAATGCGGAATCCGGTCCGGACCAGATGGTTTGCAGGGTGATCTGGCCGCCGAGGAAGCCGGTGGCGTGGATGTAGTCCCACGCAACCTTGGTCTCCCCGAGGTCCGGCACGTAGTCGATATGCAGTGGAGTACTGACACCGCCACCAAGCATCTGCTGGATGCCGCGCTGCTTGCTCGCGAGCTTGGACTGAACCGCAACAGGATCGGCGAGCGTGGCACCATCCCCGCCACCCAGCAGGTTAGTCCCAGCCCACGAGTGGACTTTCATCGCACGACTGGCAAACATTGGCGCCAGCGCAGTGCGCAGCAAGGTTTGCCCGGTCTTGGCGTCTTGGCCGGCGTAGAGAACCTCGGCGTCATCTGCAAGGGTGCGTAAGGCGGGGACGCCCATGCTGGGCGACGGGGTAAAGCAGCAATAGGCGGCGCCGTTGCGTATCGCCGCAAGGGCAGTGAGGCCGCTCGCGGGCAACGCGGTGCGGTCCTTCTCACCCAGCGCAGCCCTCAGCAGATCAGGGTTCTGGTACTCGGGGCGGTCTGGCAGTGGCGGCTGGGTCGATGCCACGTCAATCACGACAAAGGTGTCCAGTGCGTAGCGTGAGACAAACGAAGCCATCGCATCGCTGAGCCGATCGATCAGTTCAGCTTGGGTGCTGGCGCCGACGGTGGACGGATCAGGCGTAGCCACGCAGGACGGACCGACGATCTCGTCTTCGGTGGCCGCCAGTCGATCTGATACCGCGGCGACCACCCGATGCGGCAGCAGTCCCGCCCCGACCAAAGCCTCGGCCCGCTTGATCAGTGGGGTGGTCGAAAGGTCTCGCCCGGCGACTACAAAGTCGGGATACTTCGGCAGTGGGACGCCGGCAAAGTCGGCAGTCGCCGTCACGCAGCCGATCTCGGGGATCAGCCCGGCGCTGAGTGCATACAGACCCACGATGGAGGTGATGGCCACCGACCCCCGCGCACCGCTGAGCCAAAGACCGCAACGATGTCCAGCGGCCACTGCGGATGCGGTGTCATGGCGGTCCATCGCGCCGTCCTCGCTTGCGCAATATGGTGAAAATCCGGCGTGTCGAAGTTGCGTTTCTCTTCAGGGGCGGCTAGCTGCGCCACACGAATCCTACCTGGCCGACGGCTGTACGTATGCTGGGTATCTATGAATTTTCGAGCACGCATAGCCCCATTTCGGTGGTCGGTCTGGCGCATGGCGCCCGGGATCCGCAACCTCGTCACGACAGGTCAGATCGGTGATGGTCGAGAAGCAGCGGCTGCTGTCTATGTGCTCAACCACGCCAAAGCTGGAGACGTCGACGACGTGCTGGCGACCATGGACAAGTTTGCCTACGAAAAGTCGATGCTCATCAATGTCGGGGACGAGAAGGGTCCGATACTCGACGCTGCGGTACGGCGCGCCAACCCGGCGCTGGCACTGGAGCTGGGCACCTACTGCGGCTACGGCGCACTGCGGATCGCCCGGGCGGCGCCGATGGCCCGGGTGTACTCCGTCGAGCTTGCCGAGGCCAACGCCGCCAATGCCCGGCAAATCTGGGCTCATGCTGGCGTAGCCGACCGGGTGACCTGTGTGGTGGGTACCATCGGCGACGGCGGACGCACCCTGGACGCACTGGCGGCGGAACACGGATTCGCATCTGGCACACTTGATTTCGTTTTCATCGACCACGATAAGAAGGCCTATCTCGACGACCTGCAGAGCATCTTGGGCCGCGACTGGCTGCATCCGGGCTCGATTGTGGTGGCCGACAACGTCCTGGTGCCGGGCGCACCGAAATATCGCTCATACATGCGTCGGCAGCAGGGGGCGCTGTGGAATACCACCGAGCACAAGGCGCATCTGGAATATCAGACTTTGGTGCCCGATTTGGTGCTGGAATCCGAGTACTTGGGGTGAGACTGGAAGACTGGGGCTAACGCCACATTGGAAACCTGAGCCTCATCTGCACCATTTTCAGGTGTGCGTGCAGTGTGGTTGCGAGTTCTTGTCGGACCGGGTCGTTACGGTGCGAGCGTGCAGTCGCTGATGTATCCGTCGATCGACCTCGATGACGCCGAATCCCATCTGGGCACCGATACCTATCACCGCGGCCTGGACTACGCGCGCGCAGGACGGGTGGTGCGGTGTCTATGGAACCCTGAGGACGACAGCCTGGTCGGCAGCGTTCGTGGTAACCGGGGTCGCACCTACACCACCACGGTGCAACTGTCTACGGATTTCACCGACTCGTGGAACCTCGAAGTCGGGTTGTGCACCTGCCCCATGCAGGTTGACTGCAAGCATGTGGCGGCAATCCTCATTGCGGCCACCGGGACGACGAAGGCGCGACCCCAACGCCCGTCGGCCGCCGCGCCGGTGCCCCCGGCGCCAGCGGCATGGCGTACGTCGCTGGACGCGTTGCTTCCCACGTCTGCGCCGAGCAACGCCGTCAGCACGCCGCTGGCTGTCGAACTGAACCTGTCGGCCAACGGCGTGGACGCACGGCTGGTGCGCCCGGGCAAGCGCGGCGGCTGGGCCGCCGCTGATCTGAGCTGGAGCCGGTTGACCGCGCTGCGCCACTACGGTTATCCCGACGCCCACGTCCACGTGCTACAGGAGTTCTATGCCGCCTACCGGGCATCGGCCCCGATTTCGACTGGCTATTACAGCTATTCGTATAGCGACGTAAAGACAATTTCGCTGTTGAAGTTCGAGTCACCGCAGTTATGGCCCCTGCTGGACGAGGCGCGCCGAGTCGGCGTGCGGCTGGTGCAGGCGCAGACCCACCAGGATGTGCCGCCCTATGCCGCGGCACAGCTGTCCCTTGACGTTACTGCCGATCCGTCGGGCAACCTTGCGGTCGTACCCTTGCTTGCAGTCGATGGCGCAGCGGCCAGAGCAATCGGATTCATCGGGTCGTCGGGCCATGGTGTGGCTTTCACCGAAGGCGGGCTACGGCTGGCGCGGCTGGACAAACCGGTCCCGGCGGCGTTGCAGCGGATGGCGCTCGGCGACCAAACTTTGTTGATCCCCGCCACCGAGGCGGCGCGGTTCGCCACCGAGTATTACCCCAGGTTGCGGCACATCGCGACCATCACGTCTTCGGACACATCGTTCACGCCGCCGGCGATCACCGGGCCGACTATGGTGCTGCGCGCCGACTACCGGGATGGGCACCAGGTCGAGTTGACGTTGGAGTGGTCTTATCGGTTGGGCGACAAAGACTTCCGCATTGTTGTTGATGCACCGGGCGATCCAGGCTACCGCGATCTCGATGCGGAAGGCGGGCTTGCGCGCGGCATTGACGCCCCGCTGGAGCGATTCGGGCTCCGCGCCGCCGACGGCAGGCTCGTTGCCCGTGCCCGATTGTCCGGTCTAGAGACCATGCGTTTTGCCACCGAACTCCAACCGATGCTGGCTGGGCTGCCCAACGTGGTGCTGGAGTTGACCGGCGACCCCGCCGACTACCGGGAGGCAGGCGAATCCCTGGTCATCGGCTTAACCACCGATGAGGTCCCTGGTGAGACGGACTGGTTTGACCTGGGCGTCACCATCAGCGTTGAGGGTAAACAGGTTCCGTTCGTTACCGTGTTCACTGCGCTGGCGTCCGGCGAGTCGCACCTACTGCTTGCCGACGGAGCTTACTTTGCGCTAGACAAGCCGGAGTTGGTGAAGCTGCGCCGGCTGATCGAGGAGGCCCGCGCCCTCACCGACGCCGAAGCGGGAACTCCCCGCATCACCCGTTTCCAGGCCGGGCTGTTCGACGAACTTGCCGAGCTGGGCGTGGTCACCCGACAGGCCGAAGACTGGTGCCGACAGGTCCAGGGACTGCGCGCGCTGCAAGGTTTGGAACCGGTGGCCGTGCCGAGCGTCCTACACGCCAACCTGCGGCCCTATCAGACCGACGGGTTCTCCTGGCTGGCCACGCTGCACACCCACGGGCTCGGCGGGATCCTCGCCGACGACATGGGCCTCGGCAAGACGCTCCAGACGCTTGCGCTGATCTGCCATGTGCAACAGCGGGATTCGAACTTGCCACCGTTTCTGGTGGTAGCGCCATCTAGCGTGGCCGCGAATTGGGCCGCCGAGGCCGCGCGATTCGCGCCGGGACTGTCGGTAGTCGCGATCAGCGATACCCTGCGCCGCGCGGGCGCCGACCTTGACGAGCTGGTTGCGACAACCAACATCATTGTCACCTCATATACCGTGTTCCGGCTCGACTTCGAGGCCTATGCCGCTCAAACCTGGTCCGGCCTGATCCTGGACGAAGCCCAGTACGTGAAGAACCGACACGCCAAGACCTACCAATGCGCCCGCCAACTGCCGGCGCCGGTCAAGTTGGCGATCACGGGCACGCCGATGGAGAACAACCTGATGGAGCTGTGGTCGCTGCTATCCATCACCGCCCCGGGGCTGTTTCCCAACCCGACGAAGTTCGCCGACTACTACGCCAAACCAATCGAAAAGACTGGTGACCCCGAGCTGCTCGCTCAATTCCGCCGCCGCATCAAGCCGCTAGTGAAGCGCCGCACCAAAGAGCTGGTGGCCGCCGAACTGCCCGCTAAACAAGAGCAACTCGTCGACATCGAGCTGCCATCCCGGCACCGCTCGCTTTACGACAAGCGGCTGCAACGCGAACGCCAAAAGGTGCTCGGCTTGCTCGACGACATGCAGCGCAACCGATTCACCATCTTGAAATCCCTCACCGTGCTACGCCAGATGGCGCTGCACCCTGGCCTCGTCGACCCTGCGCATGACGCGCTGGCATGTGCAAAGATCGATGTTCTCGCCGAACACCTGCGCGACGTCGCCGAAGGCGGCCACCGCGCGCTGGTGTTTAGCCAGTTCACCCGCTTTCTGGGCCGGGTGCGCGATCGCCTCGACTCCGAAGGCATCGACAATTGCTACCTCGATGGACGAACCCGCAACCGTCCCAAGGTAATCCAGAGCTTCAAAGACGGAGATGCGCCGGTTTTCCTGATCAGCCTCAAGGCCGGCGGTTTCGGGTTGAATCTCACCGAGGCCGACTACTGCTTCCTACTCGACCCATGGTGGAATCCGGCAACCGAATCCCAGGCCATCGACCGGACCCACCGCATTGGCCAGACCCGCAACGTCATGGTGTACCGGCTGATCGCCCGAGACACCATCGAAGAGAAGGTGATCGCACTCAGCGCGCGCAAGGCGAAGCTCTTCGCCAGCGTCATCGACGACGGCAATACCTTCGGTTCCACACTTACTGCGGACGATATCCGCGGACTGCTGAATTGAGGACGGGGTACATCAAGGTTATCCACAGCCTGACGCCGAGCCCGTTTCTTGTCAGACGGGCATGGCATAATCGAATTTATGTTCGAGTCACAGGCTGAGGTGGTCGCTCATTTTGATGAGTGGTTCGAGCGGTGTCACCCGTCGACGACGACAGAGTCGGCGGGGTTGGTGGATCGGATCTGTTGCGCGTCACGGATGGAGAATCGGGCG
>NZ_VTZN01000160.1 GCF_008370645.1 Mycobacterium simiae | reverse complement strand
CCAACCAGCAAGTGCGCCAACCGATTAGTGACCTCATCCAGCTGGCGATACGTCCACGACCGCTCCCCACAGGTCAGCGCGACCGCTTCGGGTGCGCACGCAACCCGGGCGGCAAACACTACCGGAATCGACACCCCCGACCCCGCAGCCACACTCAACGCAACCCGATTACCCCACCGCGCCACACTCGCATGCTCCGCACCATCAAGCACATCCACCGACGACAACGCCCGCCCCGGATCGGCGACCAGCGCCGCCAACACCTTTTCCAATCGGGCCGCCAAATCAGCGACGTCGAAATTGGAGAACGGCCGACCACCGCCGGTGGTACTCAGGAAAATCCGATCGCCGTCTCCAAAGAAGAACAGACCAAAGTGGCTCACAAAGCCGGAAGTGGTAGGCGCACCCCGCGCTGGGGCACCATTGAAAGGCAGCACGGTTGTCGACGGGATGAAATTGACACCAACTCGATTACTCGCCCGCCCAGCGCCGCGGCCGTGACCCTCGTTCTCCAAAACGTTCACTGGAAACCGCTGGTGGCGGAGCACCTCGCCGATCCGCCTATGGACATATTCACAGAAATCCGCGACCGACGATTCCGGAGTCAACTGCAACGCCAGCGGCACAACACCGGCAAGCATTCCGGGAAACGACTTTGACTCCGTAGTGGTTCGCCTACTAACCGGGAAGTCGAGCACCACCTGTGATCCGTCGGAGGCCCACCCGCGCACCAAAAGCGCACACGCCGCGGTGATGACGGATGATCGACGGACACCTAACAGCTGGGACAGCCGCTCGATCCGATCCACAATGGAAGGGTCGAGTTGAATCGGCGCAGCAACAAAATCCGAGTCCGCATCACACGTGCCCTCAGATTGCGGTAGCGGATAGCCCAGCGCATTTTCTTGCGGAAGATTCTTCGTCCAATAGGCCAAGTCGTCGAGGTAATCGTTGGACGCCTCGTATTCCAACTCCCAGGCAACCAGGTCTCGCAACGAGCCAAAAAATGCGGGGGGGACGGGCGTGCCAGCAGCAATGGCTGAGTAGACGACGGCAATCCTATTCGCTATCAGCGCAACAACTCCGAATCCGTCGATGACGATATGGTGGCAACACATGAACAAATAAAGTTGATCCGGCCGTGTCCGAAACAATGCAAATCTGAATAATGGGCCGGTCAACGGCATCGCGGCCCGTTGTATCGGTGATGCCAACCGATAAGCTTCCCCGACGGGGTCCGCAGAACTGCTGAGGTCATGAAAGGGAATCTCAATATCCGGGTAATCAACCGCTTGTTGGAAGACCTGGCCATCCACCTCAGAAAAGACGGCCCTGAGCGGTTCGGCCTCAGCCACCACTTGGCGGATCGCCTGTCTGAGCAAATCAGCGTCTACCGCGCCCTCGATGAGCAAAAAATTCCCGAGTCGCCACTCGGTATCCGAGCAACCTATTTCCGCCGCAAGCCATATCCTCAGCTGTTCGCGGGTCAGCGGAAGAGCGTTCTCATCGAGGTCCATCGATGTCTGCCCGGCCTAGGTCTCGAAAGCCGGTCCGGCCCGTAGCTTTTCACGCAGGCTCTTCGGCCGGATGTCGGTCCAGTTCCGTTCGATGTAGTCCAGACACGCAGCACGTTCGGCCTCGCCGTAAACCATCTGCCAGCCCGCTGGGACCTGGGCGAGCGCCGGCCACAGGCTGTATTGCTCCTTGGCGTTGACCAACACCAGGAAGCGTGCATTTTCGTCATCAAATGGATTGATGCTCATCGTTTTTGCTGAGCTCCTCGCTACACAAAGCTGTGCACTGGTGGGACCACGGGGCGCTGTCCGAGCGATGCCACCAGCCTTCCAGCACCGCGCCTTTGCCCCTATCCGCTGATCGGACACAGTCCCCATCCTCCGATCAGCGGACGCAGAGCCTTTAGACCTCATCCTCACTGTGCCGGTCACGATGGCAGCCAGAATGAAGCGCCGATATCCCTCTCTTGGTGGACACCGGTATTCACCCGTGGTCGGACATGAAAATTCACCCGTCGCGGCAGGAGTTCACCAGCTGGTACACCGACTACGACCCGGAGACATGCGACTACCGGCATATCCCGTTCTTCGCCGCGGTCAAGGACCGACTGGCGGTGTGACGCGGCGGCTGCTGAACTCCCGACGCGATCCAGTGACCGGATCGTCGAACTCGATGCGTTGCGCCAACAGCTGCAGCGGCAGACTGAAATCGTGGGCAGCCACCTGTATCACGTTGGGATACAACGGATCTCCGATGATCGGCAACCCCAGCGATGCCATGTGCACCCGTAGCTGGTGGGTGCGTCCGGTACGCGGCGTCAGCCGGTAGAGGCCGTCAGGCGAGACCAGTTCGACCACCGTCTGCGCATTGGGCGCACCGGGCTCGCAGACCGCCTGCAGCTGGCCGCGGCGCTTGACGATGCGGCTGCGCACCACGCGCGGTAACAGCACGGCCGGGTCCACCGCGGCCCGCGCCAGGTAGGTCTTGCGCACCGCTCCGGCGGCAAACAGCTTCTGATACCGACCGCGCAACTCACGCCGAGTGGTAAACAGCAGCACCCCGGCGGTCAGCCGGTCGAGGCGGTGCGCCGGGCTCAGCTCGGGCAAGCCAAGCTGGCAGCGTAACCGCACCAACGCGGTCTGGACGACGTGGCTGCCTCGCGGCATGGTGGCCAAAAAGTGGGGTTTGTCGGCGACGACGATGTCGTCGTCTCGATACAGCACCGGGATGTCAAAGGGCACGGGCACTTCGTCGGGCAGGTCGCGATACAGGAACACCAACGACCCGGGCGGGCGCACCGTGTGGGCATCCACCACCACACCGTCGTCGTCGACGACCTCCCCGGCAAGCACCTTGGCTCGGGCCGGCTCACCAAACCGCACAGTCAGCTCGGCTAGCACGGACCCTCCGCGCAGTCGCAACCGGGCGGGCCCCAGCGCCTCGCGAACCCCAAGCACGACTCGCAGACTACATATCGTCAGGGGCTTGGGGGTGCAAGTCCCGTCAAAGCCAGTCGCGACGCCTAAACGTCACATAGAGCACGATCATCAGCACGACGATCACGCTGCTGCTGACGATGAAGCCTGCGCTCGAGCCGAAGCCGGGATAAGGGATGTTTTGGCCGTAATAGCCGGTGATCGCGGTGGGAACAGCGATGATCGCGGCCCACCCGGTCAACTTCTTCATGACGGTGTTTAACCGGGCATCTTGCAGCGACAGGTTCGTCTCGAACACGGTGGTAATCATGTCGCGTAATGACTCGGTCCATTCCGATACGCGTAGCACGTGGTCATAGAGGTCGGCGTAGAGCGGATCGAGTTCCCGTTCGGCCTCGGCGTGAAGGCGATGATGCTGAATAGAGTTGACGACTTCGCGCATCGGTAGGGCCACGCGCCGCAAGTTCACCAGGTCTCGGCGCATCTGGAAGGTTCGGCGATGGAAGTCTTGCCGGCCTGCGTTGCCGTCGAACAGATCGTCCTCGATGGCTTCGATGCAGTCGTCGAGAGCCTCCACGGCGGCGAAATGACTGTCGACGACGACGTCGAGCAGTCCGTGTACCAGGGCGCCGACGCCGTAGCGCTGAGCGCCTATTTCCTGCCAGCGCCGGGTGACTTGCGCCATGTCGAAGTCGGACGTCAGGCGCACCGTGACCAATCCGCGAGCAAGCACGAAGGCCGAGATCGGGCGCATCGACAACATCGGCTCTGTGTTGGGAGCGGTTTCGTCGGCGACGTCGACGGCATAGACGGTGAAGAAGGTGTGGGTTGCGTAGGCGGTGGCCTTAACCCGTTCTGCTGCTGCGACGGCGTCTTCAACAGCCCAGTAGTTCAGGCCGAGTTCCTGCGCTAGGCCACGCAAAGTGTCGTGGTCGGGATCGCACAAGTCAACCCACACCAGGGTGTCGTCCTGACTGAGGTAGTCAGAAATCCGGTCGAATTCGAAGTCCTTTTGCGGCTCACCGCAACGCCATACGAGACCCTGAATAGCTGGTGCCGTCCGCACCAGGCCATCATGTCAGCCCGCCCCGATAACGCGCTCAGAACGTCGATATCTCGTCCTGCGTGGGCAAAGCACCGGTGACCATGAAGATCACGCGGCGACCGATTTCCACCGCGTGGTCGGCGAAACGCTCATAGAAACGACCCAACAGCGCGGTCTCGACGCCATCGGAGACGCTGTGCTTCCACTCGCGGTCAATCAGCACACCAAGCAGCTGCCGGTATAAATCGTCCATAGCGTCGTCTCGGTCGTGCAGCGCAGCGGCTTGCTCCTGGCTCAAAGACAGCAGCACCTGCTTCGCGGCCTCGCCCAGGCCAATTGCCACCTTCGCCATGTCAGCGAAGCAACCGCGGACCTCGTCGGAGAGCACCTGCTTCGGATACTGCCGACGGGCAATCTTGGCTACATGCACAGCCAACGCTCCCATTCGATCTACGTCGCCAAGGATCTGTACGGCGCCGAAAATTGCCCGCAGCTCGCCGGCCACCGGTTGCTGCAACGCCAGCAGCGCGAAAGCTTCTTTCTCCGCGTGCGCGCGCATGGCCATGATCCGTTCATGCTCACGGATCGCCTGCTCAGCAGCGTCGATGTCAGCCTCCAGCAGGGCCCGTGTCGCGTCCTTCATGGCCTGCCCGGCCAGGCCGCACATCTCGGCCAGTTGAGCAATCAGGTCAGCTAGCTGCTTGTGATAGGCGGTTCTCCTGGGTTTCATAGCCAAAGCCTTCCTGGACCAGATTTGCGGCGCGGAACTGCCGGCGGTACACGCGGTCCATCATCGACCATGTGCCGACCATTTCGACATAGCTGGGAGCGCCTGAGCGCCGCGAGCGTCAGAGCACGATCCGAAGGCTGCTTTCCCCTGCTGCCGTTGCCGGATAGTCTGCGGCTCAACGACGTCGCTCGCAGGAGCCTCGAAGGAGCCGTGAAGGTGCACAGTAGGCAGCCATGGTGGTAGCTCCGTTGCGCGCCGTGGTGGCCGCTACCCGCATGGCGGCTGCCGCGGGAGTCGTCGTCGCAGGTGTGGGTCGGTCGCTGGCCGGAGTGGCGCCGAAGCTCACAGCGCTGACCCAGGCCGTCGCTGGCGTGGCGATCGAAGCAGCAGGCGGACCTTCGCAACGGCGTAGCAGCACAAACGGTCGGCGCCACTGGATCGAGGTACGGGGCCTGCACGGTGCAGACGCCGGCGCGATCGCCACCGACGTCCTGGCCGCCGTCCGCGCCACACCCGGAGTGCAGCAGGCTTTCCTGAACCGCGTGCTGGCCCGGCTCGTGGTCACCGTCGACGCGGACGGACCCGCGGCGGCACGGCTGTGCCGGATCGTGGCCGACGCCGAACGACGGGACCGGATGCCGGCCCCCGCAGCACGCCCAGCCAGCCTGCCAGGCGATGACGCGGTGGTATTGGGCCCAATGGTGGCAGCCGCGGCCGCCAGCGCGGGCCTTGGCCTTTCGTTGACCGGCAGTCTGTTGCGGCTGCCCCGACTCCCCGACTTGGTGGCCGTGGCACCAACGCTGGCCGACCACCTGCCACGGCTGCGTCGAGAGCTGGAGCTACGCGTGGGACCCGAGGGAACCGACGTGCTGTTCGGTTGCGTCAACGCCGCGACGGCCGCGTTGACGCTGTCGCCGACCGCGGCGGCCGCCGAGACCATCAACCGCGGCATGCTCGCGGCCGAGGCCATTGCCGGTCGGCTGAGCTGGCGTCGACATGAGCCCGCCCTGAGCAGCCAACCGATCGCTGACGATTCCGCCTTACGGCCCAGGGACACCCAACGTCCGGCCGACGGGCCCGCGGAACGCTACGCGAATCGGATCGGCGTGGCCGGCATCGGCGCGGCCGCTGTGGTCGGTCTGCTATCCCGCAACCCCGACACGGCCGGTGCTGCCGCACTGGCCGCAGTCCCCAAGCCGTTGCGCACCGTCCGCGAGGCGTTCGGCTGCGCGATGAGCCGCGGCTTGACCGCCCAGCACGACGCGCTGGTACTACAACCCCGCGCCCTGCGCAGCCTCGACCGGGTGGACACGATCATGATCGACCCGCGAGCACTCTACACCGACGACTTGACGGTGAGTCGCGTTGTCGGAGTGGATGATTCCGAACGCACCCGGGCCTGGGAAGCGGTTCGGGCCGCACTCGACGATGCGGGGCTGGCCCCGGGATGGCACGCCTTGGCTGATATCCCCGGAGCCGGCTGCTGCGGCGAGACACTGATCAGCCCAGTCCGCGATCCGCATGCCGCAGCGGTGGTCACCGAGGCCCGCCGGGCACGCCCCCGGGTATTCTCCGTCCAAGACGACGGATTGCGCTCTCTCGCACAAGGATTCGATGCCTTGTATCCTTCGGGTGAGTCGATCGACGACGCAATCGCGTCGGCCGTGGCCGAACTCAAGGCGGGCGGCGCCACGGTGGCGCTGTTGACCACGTCGCAGCTGCGGGCCGCCCACCGGGCCGACGTCACCATCGGTGTGGCCCGGCAGCCGCATCCGCCGCCGTGGGGTGCCGACGTATTCGTTTCCGATCTGGGCGGCGCCTGGCGGGTGCTGCACGCGCTGCCGGCCGCGCGCGCTGCCACCGACAGTGCCATCCGGCTATCGGCCTCAGCTTCGGCGATCGGCGGGCTGATGCTGATTCCCGGTGTGCCCGGGCGCGGCTCGGCGTCGGTGAATGTCGGCATGGCCGCCAGCCTCTATCTCGGATTTCGCGCGGGCACAAAGGTTTTTCGCGATCCAGTGCCGGAGCCGGAAACCGGCCACGAGTGGCACAGCCTGCCGGTCACCGAGGTGCGGCGGCTGTTGCCGCGCCCTCCCGACGAACACCCCGGACAAGGGTCAACCTGGCGGCGACAGCTGGCACCGATTCGCCTGCTGCATGGCGCGACGGTGGTGTCGTGGCAGCTCGTCCGCGATTTCGCCGACGAAATGCGCGACGACCTGTCTGACCCGATCACCCCACTGCTGGCCACCGGTGCGGCAGCGAGCGCCCTGCTGGGCTCGCCGCTGGATGCGCTTCTGGTGGGCAATGTGGTGTTGCTCAATGCCGCTTTGTCGGCCGAACAGCAGCTCCATGCCGAACGCGTTCTGAACCGGCTGCTGGCCGTACAGGATCCCGCCGCGCGACGGCGGTTAGGCCCGTTGGACGAGCGGCGCCGCGAAAAGGTGCCCGCGGCGCAACTGCGTCCGGGGGACATCATCGAGGTTCACGCCGACGAGGTGGTGCCCGCCGATGCCAGACTGTTGGACGCATCCAATGTCGAGGTTGACGAATCCACGCTGACCGGTGAATCGCTGCCGGTGTCCAAGCAGACCGAACCCACGCCCGGGGCCCCGCTGGCCGACCGGGACTGCATGCTCTACGCCGGCACCACGATGATCGCGGGCACGGCCGTGGCCGTGGTGACCGCGGTCGGTTCGCGTTCCGAGATGCGCAGGGCGTTGGCGATGGCTCCGCGAAAGTCCCGGGAAATCGGCCTGCAACGGCAGCTGAGTCGGATCACCCGGCGACTGTTCCCGTTCAGTGTGGCCAGCGTGGGGCTGGTCGGGTTGCTCAGCGTAGCGCGGGGCACCCGGTTGCGCGAGGCGGTGGCAAGTGCGGTCACGCTGCTGGTCGCTGCCATTCCGGAAGGGCTGACGCTGGTGGTGACGCTGGCCCAGCTGGCCGCGGCGCGCCGGCTCACCGGCGAATCGGTGCTGATCCGCAACGCCCGCTCAATCGAGGCATTGGCCCGGTTGAACGTGGTGTGCTTCGACAAGACCGGCACGCTGAGCGAGAACCGGTTGAAGGTCAAAGCGGTGCACCCGACGCCGGGCTTCACCACCGGCCAGGTGCTGGACGCGGCGCTGAGCACGACCTATTCCAGGCACAGCCACCGCGTCGAGCACGCCACCGACGACGCGATAGTCCGGGCCGCGGGCGACCCGTCGGTCCGCGGCGAGAGTTCTGCGCCGCCGCGGCGGTCCAAGCGTGCCGCGTTCCTGCCGTTCCAGTCCGGTCGGCCGTTCGCGGCCGCGCTGGTCGGTACCCGGTTGACCATCAAGGGCTCACCTGAGGTGCTGTTGGCCGCGCTGCGGCACGACGACCCATCGTTGACCCAGCAGATCGAGTCGATGGCGGCCGGAGGTCTGCGGGTTTTGGCGGTGGCCGAGCGTCACCTCAGTTCAGCTGAGGCCGCCTGTGCTGCAACCGATCCCGATGTTCTACCGGACCTGTGTACGGCTGAGCTGACCCCAATCGGTCTGCTCGGCTTGGCCGATACTCCCCGGCCGATGGCCCAGTCCGTCTTGGCCGGCCTTGCCGAGCGGGAGATCGAGGTCCGGTTGATCACCGGTGACCATCCCGCTACCGCCAGCGTCATCGCGCGGGAGCTGGGCATCGAGGTGACCGACGAGGAGGTGATCACCGGCAGCCAATGGGAGGCGCTGTCGGCTGATCAACGCGCTGCGGCTGTCGCGTCGCGGCTGGTCTTCGCGCGCATGTCACCCGAACACAAGGTCGAGGTGGTCCAAGCCCTGGAACGCTCCGGACTGGTCACGGCGATGGTGGGCGACGGGGTCAACGATGCCGCCGCAATCCGGGCGGCCAGCGTGGGCATCGGGATGGCCGCACGGGGCAGCGATGCGGCCCGTACCGCGGCCGACGTGGTGTTGTTGGACGGACGGATCGACGCGCTGCTGGAGGCCCTCGACGAGGGCCAGCAGCTGTGGCGACGGGTGCATTCGGCGGTGTCGGTACTGCTGGGCGGCAACGTCGGCGAGGTGTGCTTTGCCCTCATCACCGCCCTGCTGACCGGGCGTTCGGTGTTCAATGCCCGCCAAATGCTGCTGGTCAACATGCTGACCGACGCGCTGCCTGCCGCCGCCTTGGCGGTCAGCCCGCAGACGAGCACCGCCGAGGTCGAACGAGACGAGGCAGCGATGTGGCGGGCCATCGGCATCCGTGGCGCGTCGACCACTGTTGGTGCCATGCTGGCGTGGCTGATGGCCAGCGTGACCGGCACTCCGCGCCGGGCGGCAACGGTTGCGCTGATCGGATTGGTGGGCACGCAATTGGCGCAGACGCTGGCCGACTCGCACGCCCGGGTGGTGGTGTTGACGACTGTCGGGTCCTTTGCCGCGCTTGGGGTTGTGGTGAGCACTCCCGGTCTCAGTCAGCTGTTCGGCTGCACCCCGGTAGGCCCCGTGGGCTGGGGCCAGGCCCTGCTGGCCGCCGCGGTGGCGACCCTGGTGTCGGTGCTGGCGCCGGAGTTGCTGGTCCGCGCGTCGGCGACGGCGCGCCGGATCGTCGGCGTGACAGCCGACGATTAGGCCGCCAGCGGGTAACCAAGAATTCGGGTAGCCGCTACCTGCGGTTGGGCATCTGGCATCGCGCGGTGGTCACCACCGGCCATCGTGTCGGGTGTCGGGCACGCAACGGATAGGTGGTGGTGATGCAGCGACTAACTCGCTTGCAACTCAAGTCCTTTCGACCTGCGTTAGAGCATGTGGCGGGGCCTGGCGACCGCGGTGGTGGCGTCGGCGGCGACGACACCCCACCCGTGCTCGAAATCGGCGGTCAGTCGGTCGAATTGCCGGGCTTCCGCAGCGACGAGCCGGCCAGCGTCATGCTGATCGGACAAGACGGTCACCATCTGACCCTGCACGTCGTCGCTCCCGATGCCAGCGACCAGAGCGGTCAGCAGCCCCTGGACGAAGCACGAGGTAGCGCAGACTGCGACGGTACTTCTGCCAGCCGTTCCCTGATTGCGCGATCGGTCGCCGACGTCGCATACAAGTTAGCCCAACACGAAGGCCGCGGCGACGAGCGGCGCACCACGCAGATCAGGCCGTGGTGTGAGGAGGCGGCCCAACAGTTCATCGACGCACCGGTGCAGACTTTCGTTCCCATCCTCGTCGAACACTTCGTGCGCAACCCTATGATGCAGACTCGTGTGCGTTCGGCCTTGCCGGCGAGCAGCTGAGCTAAGTTGCGTTCGCCAGTAGGGCGCTGATCGCCTTGATGTCGGATGGGCTGGGCAGCGCCCAATGGGGTTTGTCGTCGGGCTCGAGCAGTTCGATGGCGTTGAGGGGAACGAGAGCCGCGTGAGATGTGCCGCGGGCACGCGCCAGGCATAGCAGTTCGAAGCACAGGGTGGCCAGATACTGCACCGATGGCGACTGGTGGCGACACCGGACAGGCAACGGCCTATCTGGCTGCGCTGAGCCTGGATGTAATCCGTGGCAACCATGGCGGTGCGGCCAACATTGACCATGTCGCAACCCATGGTTATGGCCAGCAAGGCGATCTGGGGCTGCCAACCCTTTCATCGCTCGAAACTGCTGGCCACACTGTCTCGATTGACCTGAGCCAGACGCAGCGGATTCGGTCAGCCATCGCCGATCAGACACGCCGGTGCCTGGCGGCGGAGGGCACGCCCAGCGCGTCGACGTTGATATTGGGCCTCGCGGCAGGGCTGGCCGAACCGATGGCGTGGGCGACACCCGCATCCGGGCGAAGAGGCTGCGGGTATCCCAGCCGAACAACGCTGTCCCGCGCTACTCCCAAGGGCATGCCAATCGAGCGACCCGACCTGGTCTTAACGGTTAACCGTTGGGTCCGGGATTTCCGTTACTGCCCGCGCTGCCGTTAGCGCCGGAAGCACCGTTCTGGACGCTGCTGCTGCCGCCCGCCCCGCCGACGCCCGCTGCACCTCCGACACCGCCGGCGCCGCCGGCGCCGCCAAGGCCGCCAAAGCCGTTGCCGCCTCCTGTGCCCAGCAGCAACCCACCCGGCCCGCCGATACCGCCGGGAACCCCGCCGCTACCACCCGCCCCGCCGTTGC
>NZ_VTZN01000016.1 GCF_008370645.1 Mycobacterium simiae | reverse complement strand
GCGATACAGACGTCGACCTACCCCCGCGGTGGAGGTAAGGTAAGCCGACTTGCGACCTGGGTGAGGGGAGATTGCGGCTTGGCGACCTTGCGGCGCTACGTCGTCATTCAGCTGATGATGCTCGTGTTCGGCATTGTCGGCCCCATTTTTCTGGTCATGTTCTTTGTTTCGCAACCGGATCCGACCCTGAAGTGGGCGTACTGGATTGGGCTCTTGGTGACCTACGCCGACGTGATGATTGCGCTCGCGCTCACGGCCGCAGGTGATGACAAGTCCCGCAACCACATCCACGCCGCATCGGCGGCAGGCCAGCGCCCGCGAGCCAAGCGCAGGAGTGGGCGCGACTGAACGCGGCGTTGCACCCACGCATGCTAAATGCCGTAGTCAGGCAGCTCGAAGTCGTCGCGGATGCTACCGGCGAACAGGGTTGCGAGCGGCCGGAAATTCATCCTGCGCATAGCTAGGTTGCGAAACCACAGGCCGAATCGGGTCCGGGTGGCGAAGAATCCGATAAGCCTCGCGGCGTTGGCTTGCCGGCTCGCAATCAAGGGCCGCAGCAGTGCCTCGTAGGCTTGAAAGGCGCGCTGGTGCTCGCCGCCGGCGCTCGCGAGTTCCCCGGCCAGTACGTACGCCTCGGTCATCGCCAGGCCGGTGCCCTCGCCGCCAAGTAGGGAGATGCACCCGGCAGCGTCACCGATGAGCAGCACCCGATCGTGAGACCAGTGGTCCATCCGGATCTGGCTGACCACATCGAAGTAGAGATCGTCGACATCGTCGAGCGTCGCCAGGATGTCATGACATTCCCAGCCGGCGTCGCTGAACTGATTGTGCAACTGATCTATTGGTGAGGCAGCAGGGCTGTCGTGCTCGGCGCGAAAGACGAACAAGAACATGGTGCGGTCACCGCGCAGCGCGACACGTCCCACCTGTTTGCCCGGCGTGTTGTAGAGGACATAGCTCAACTCGTCGCGTGGCCGGTATCCGTGGACCACGCACGCCGCGACCTTGCAGCCTAAGTAATGCTCGCAGTCGTCCTCCTGGCCGAAGACCAGTCGACGCACGTTGGAGTGCAATCCGTCGGCGCCGATGACCAGATCGAAATCGCTTGGCGCATTGTTGTGGAAGGTCAGGCGGACACCGTCGCTGTGCTGGTCGATGGTGTTGATGCTGTCACCGAAAACCGTTTCGACCTTGTCGGCGATCGTGTCGTAGATCGCGGCGGCCAGGTCGCCGCGGGGCAGGCTGGTGAAATCGTCGCCGATCATGCGGCGAAAGACATCGACGTTGAGGTCGGCTTTCACTTCGCCGCACTGACCGACAGAGCGCACACGTTCAATCTGGTACCCGGCGGCGCGAACCGGGCCCTCGATGCCCATCAGTTTGGCAACGTGGTAGCCGACACCCCAAAAATCGATCATGTACCCGCCGGTGCGGAATTGCGGCGCCTGTTCGATCAGGGTCGGTGTATGACCGGTGCGGTGCAGCCAGTAGGCGAGTGCCGCTCCCGCGACTCCGGCGCCGCTGATCGCTATTCGCATGCTTCGATTCTGCCTGCTCGCACGATTCGGGAGACTGGGGTCGGTTACTGTTCGAGATCGTGACGGCGCCGACGCGGGCACAGCTGGCCGATGGACGCGATGTGCTGTTTTTCGCGTTGCCCGGTCACCTTCCGGCACCGGTTCCCGATCGCCGGCCACTGCCGCCGCAGGACCCGCACCAGTCGGAGTTGCGCTTCGACCGGTCCACCGGGCAGTGGGTGATCATCGCCGCGTTGCGGCAAGATCGCACCTACAAGCCGCCGCCCGATCAGTGCCCGCTGTGTCCGGGCCCGACCGGGCTGATCAGCGAGGTGCCCGCGCCCGACTACGACGTCGTCGTCTTCGAGAATCGGTTCCCGAGCCTGGCGGGGGCCGGTGGGCTGCGGCCCACCGGCGACGGCTTCTTGGCCGCGCCCGGCCATGGCCGGTGTGAGGTGATCTGCTTCTCCAGCAACCACACCGGCTCGTTCGCGGATCTACCAGCGCCGCATGCCCGCCTGGTGGTCGAGGCGTGGCGGCATCGCACGGCCGAGCTGTTGAGTCAGCCGGGCATCGAGCAGGTCTTCTGTTTCGAGAATCGCGGCGAGGAGATCGGTGTCACGCTAACCCACCCGCACGGTCAGATATACGGTTACCCGTATTTGACCCCGCGGACGGCCGTCATGCTGCATCAGGCAGGTGAGCACCGAATAAACCACGGCAGCAACCTTTTTGATGATCTGCTTGCACGCGAGGTCGCCGACGGCAATCGTGTCGTCACCCGCACTGACCTGTTCACCGCTTTCGTGCCGTTTGCCGCGCGCTGGCCGGTGGAGGTGCATATCTATCCAAACCGGTTCGTGCACAACCTCATCGACCTTGACGCCACCGAGCTGGACGAGTTCGCGCAGCTCTACCTCGACGTGTTGCGGCGCTTCGACCGTATGTATTCTCGCCCACTGCCGTATATTTCAGCGCTGCACCAGTACACCGACGCCCAACCCGAGGGCTACTTGCACGTCGAGCTGATGTCGATCCGCCGCAGCGCCACCGCGCTGAAATACCTGGCCGCCTCCGAGTCGGCGATGGACGCGTTCATCAGCGACGTGACACCGGAAAGCGTGGCCAAGCGGTTGCGAGAACTGCAATGACGATCCGCTACGCCGCGCCGGGACGGATCAACCTGATCGGAGAGCACACCGATTACAACCTTGGCTGGGCGCTGCCGATCGCGCTACCGCAGCGCACGGTGGCGGCATTCATGCCCGAGCGCAGCGATGCGATCACGGTGGCCAGCGACCGCATGGACGGCTCGGTGCGCATACCGCTGGACACCGTGCCCGGTGGGGTGAGCGGCTGGGCCGGCTATGTGGCCGGAGTGATCTGGGCGCTGCGCGGCGCAGGTTATTCCGTGCCCGGCGGCGCGATGTCGATCACTAGCGACGTGGAGATGGGTTCCGGGCTCTCGTCCTCGGCGGCGTTGGAGTGCGCCGTCCTAGGCGCGATCACATCCGCTACCGGCATGCGCATCGAGCGCGTCGAGCAGGCCCGCCTCGCCCAGCGGGCGGAAAACGAATACGTCGGTGCCCCAACGGGTTTGCTAGATCAGTTGGCAGCACTGTTCGGGGCGCCGGTGACGGCGCTGCTGATTGACTTTCAGGATCTCACGGTGCGGCCGGTGCCGTTCGATCCTGACGCTCATGGGATCGCGCTGGTGCTGATAAACTCGCGGGCCCGGCATCGTCACGCCGGTGGTGAATACGCAGCACGCCGCTCATCGTGTGAGCGGGCAGCAGCCGACCTGCGTGTTTCGTCGTTGCGCGCCATCGACGATCTGGCGTCGCTGGCTGCGGTCGGCGACCTGGTTGCTGCCCGTCGCGCCCGTCACGTGCTCACCGAGAACCGCAGGGTGCTGGACTTCGTTGCCGTGCTGGGTGAATCGGACTATGCCGAAGCCGGTCGTATCCTCACCGCTTCGCACGCATCCATGCGCGACGATTTCGACATCACCACCGCACACATTGACCTCATCGCCGACACCGCGGTGCGCGCCGGCGCGCTGGGGGCCCGGATGACCGGCGGCGGATTCGGCGGCTGTGTCATCGCCTTGGTGCCGGGCAGCAAGGTGGCGGCGGTCGGACAGGCGGTGCAAAGCGCGGTGCACGCCGCAGGCTACCCGGCCCCGGTGCTGACGCGGACCCATGCCGCTGCGGGTGCTGGTCCGGGCTGAGGCCTGGAAGCATTGATCAATAGGTTAGCAGCGGCTAACGTATTGGCGTGTGCTCGACTTGCTGGAAGTCGCGGCAGAGCCAACTCGGCGTCGGTTGCTCCAATTGTTGGCGCCCGGCGAGCGCACCGTCACACAACTCGCGTCGCAGTTTCCGGTCACCCGATCGGCGATATCACAACATCTGGCGATCCTCGCTCAGGTGGGTTTGGTTGCTTCCCGAAAGCAGGGCCGGGAACGCTACTACCGGCTCGATGAGCGGGGGTTGCGGCGGCTTCGCTCGTTATTCGAGTCGTTTTGGAGCGCCGAGCTTGACCGTCTGGTCTTCGATGCCAACGACTACGCGTCAGGACAAGGAGAGTTCGCCATGCCGTACGAAAAATCGGTGATTGTGCCGTTGGATCCAAACGAGACCTTCGCGTTGATCACTCGGCCAGACCGGCTGCGGCGGTGGATGACGGTGGCCGCGCGCGTCGAGCTGCGTTCCGGTGGCGCCTACCGATGGACGGTGACCCCCGGCCATACGGCGGCTGGTGCGGTCATCGAGGTAGACCCGGGCCGGCGGGTGGTCTTCTCCTGGGGGTGGGAGGGCCATGGTGATCCCGCGCCAGGCGAATCGACGGTGACCGTTACGCTGACCCAGATCGAAGGCGGCACCGAAGTGCGGCTGGTGCACGACGTGCTTACCGAAGAGCAGGCTGCCCGGCATGCCGAAGGCTGGAATCATTACCTGGCCCGGCTGGTGGCCGCGGGCCGAGACGGTGACGCCGGTCCGGACGATTGGGCGGCAACGCCCGACCCTTTCGACGAATTGTCCTGCGCTGAGGCCACATTGGCGATAGCTCAGCATGTGCTGCGCGGGATGGACCCCGCCGACCTGGCTAGGCGCACACCGTGCCAGGAATTTGACGTAGCGCAATTGGCGGATCATCTGATGCGGTCGCTCGCGATTGTTGGCAGCGCTGCCGGGGCGCAGCTGCCACCCCGGGATTCGACTGCGCCGCTGGAGACTCAAGTAGCCGACGCTGCGTTGGCCGTGTTGGAGGCCTGGCGGCAACGGGGCGTGGACGGCATGGTCGAGCTACACACCAACCAGGTGCCGGCGACCGTGCCCCTCGCCATCTTATGCCTCGAATTCCTGGTTCATGCTTGGGATTTCGCGATTGCCACCGGTCGTGACGTTAACGTTTCCCAGGCGTTGGCAGAGTATGTGCTGGGAATGGCGGCCAAGGTGATCACCCCAGATTCTCGTCACTACGGCCGCTTCGCCCAACCGGTGGCGATCGACGCCTTTGCCCCGGTACTTGATCGACTGATTGCGTTCACCGGCCGTGACCCGGCCCGCGCCCACGTATCCGCCAAGTAACGAAAGGTCACATCATGCCCAAGAAAACCGAATACGCGCAGGGCACCCCGAACTGGGTCGACCTGCAGACTACCGACCAGTCGGCGGCTAAGCAGTTTTACTCGTCTCTGTTCGGGTGGGGCTACGACGACAATCCGATGCCCGGCGGCGGCGGGGTCTACTCCATGGCCACGTTGAACGGCGAAACGGTGGCCGCCATCGCGCCGATGCCGCCAGGTGCGCCCGAGGGCAGGCCATCGATGTGGAACACCTATATCGCGGTGGACGATGTTGACGCGGCGGTTGACAGGGTATCCCCGGCGGGCGGACAGGTGCTGATGCCGGCCTTTGACGTCGGCGACGCCGGGCGGATGGCCTTCGTTGCTGATCCGACCGGTGCCGTGGTCGGGTTCTGGCAGGCCAATCGGCATATCGGCGCGACGCTCGTCAACGAGGCGGGTGCGGTGATGTGGAACGAATTGATCACGGACAAGCCGGATTTGGCGCTGGCATTTTACCAAGCCGTGTTGGGCCTGGATCACATCACGATGGAGATGGCTGCCGGCCAGAACTACCGCGTGCTCAAGGCCGGCGGAGCAGATGTCGGCGGCTGTATGGAACCGCCGATGCCCGGGGTGCCGAACCACTGGCTGGTGTACTTCGACGTCGACGATGTCGACGCTGTCGCCAAGAAGGTTGCGGCCGAAGGCGGTCAGGTGATCGCAGCGCCGTTTGACATTCCGTCGGTGGGACGGTCTGCCGTCTTGTCCGACCCGCAGGGTGCCGTATTCAGTGTGTTGAGGCCCGCGGAGCAACTCTAGAGCGGGGCGTTTGGCTGCTACCGCTATGGCATGGCCGCTTAAACTTTCGCCATGCAGGAACTGCTCCGACTATGAAAATCTGGATACAGATTCGAGACCGCGACGAGGATGCCGAGTTCCCCGACGGCGTCACGTATGAAGTGCTCGACGGCGGTGTGCTAAAGGTCGTCAGCGGCAAAGATATTCATCTCTACAGCCCGTCGTATTGGCAGGAGGTCACGATTGACACCCGCGCGGCGGCTGAGCGCGACGACCATGTCGAACCAGTCGACGATGATCTGAAATGGCAATGATGCCGCAGCCCCATCGCAACTGTGCGTCCCAGGGACCTTTGGCCACCGGAGCTGATGGCCTACTGCCCTGGCGCCAACGCGACGGAAGTGGTCAGGATTGAGTCGCCCAGGAGGAAGGGGATGCAAATGAAGGCAAAGGTCGGAGATTGGCTGGTGGTCAAAGGGGGTGCCGTAGACCGGCCGGATCATCGGGGGCTGATCATTGAGGTGCATTCAACCGACGGCTCGCCGCCGTATGTCGTGCGCTGGCTGGACAGCGACCACGAGGCCACGGTGGTTCCAGGTCCAGACGCGATGGTCGTCACCGCAGCAGAGCAGAAGGCAGCCGACGAGCGCGCACAACACCGGTTCGGCGCGGTGCAGTCGGCGATTCTTCATGGCAACAGCACCTAGGCGGTTTCAGCTCGGGCAATGAAGCCGGCGGCAAAAACCGGGTGGCCGGCCCAAGTCCGGCGGCGCGATGGAACGGTGGCGCCTTTCGACATCACGCGCATCGAGAACGCGGTGGCCCGGGCCGCCCGTGAGGTTGCAAACGACGATCCCGATGTGCCGAGTACGGTGGCCAGGGCCGTCGCCGACGCACTGGGCACCTCAATTGCGCCAGTTGAGCGCATTCAGGATTTCGTCGAGGCGCGGCTGGGGGAAGCCGGTCTCGACGACGTTGCTCGGGCATACATCATCTACCGGCAGCGGCATGCCGAACTGCGCACGGCCAAGGCGTTGCTGGGTGTGCGTGACGAATTGAAGCTGAACCTGGCGGCGGTGACGGTACTACGGGAACGCTATCTGCTGCGCGACGAGCAGGGCCGGCCCACCGAGTCGACCGGCGAGATGATGGACCGGGCGGCGCGGCATGTTGCGGCAGCTGAGGACCAGTACCGGTCCGGGTCGTCGGCGCAGTGGGTTGAACGGTTCGGGACATTGCTGCGCAAGCTCGAATTCCTGCCGAATTCCCCCACCCTAATGAACTCCGGCACCGACCTCGGCCTGCTCGCCGGGTGTTTTGTGCTGCCGGTTGAGGATTCGCTGCGGTCGATCTTCACCACGCTTGGCCAGGCCGCCGAGATCCAACGGGCCGGCGGCGGCACCGGATATGCGTTCAGCCACCTGCGACCCGCCGGGGACCGGGTGGCCACCACGAGCGGCACAGCCAGCGGACCGGTGTCGTTTCTGCGGCTGTACGACACCGCCGCCGGCGTCGTCTCAATGGGCGGTCGGCGACGCGGCGCCTGCATGGCCGTGCTGGACGCCTCCCACCCGGATATCTACGACTTCATCACTGCGAAACCAGAATCACCAAGCGCCTTAACACAATTCAACCTATCAGTAGGAGTCAACGACACGTTCCTGCGCGCCGTCGAACACAACGGAACACATCGCCTGGTCAATCCGCGCACCGGCCGGGCGGTCGCGCGGATGCCGGCCGTCGAACTGTTCGACGCCATCTGCGAAGCCGCGCATGGCTGCGGCGATCCCGGACTGGTGTTTCTCGACACCATCAATCGAGCCAATCCGGTGCCGGGACGAGGCCGAATCGAGGCGACCAACCCGTGCGGTGAGGTTCCGCTGCGGCCGTACGAGTCATGCAACCTCGGCTCCATCAATCTCGCCCGGATGATCACCGATCGTCGGGTCGACTGGGACCGGCTCAGTGAAGTCACCGAAGTGGCCGTGCGCTTCCTCGACGACGTCATCGATGTCAGCCGCTATCCCTTTGCCGAGCTGGCCGACGCCGCCCGCGCCACCCGCAAGATCGGGCTGGGAGTGATGGGTTTGGCGGAGCTGCTTGCCGCACTGAGTATTCCGTACGACAGCGACGAAGCCGTGCAGTTGGCCGGCCGCATCGTGCGCCGCATCCAGCAGCAGGCGCGCAAGGCGTCCACCCGGCTCGCCGAAGAACGCGGCTCATTCCCGGCGTTCCCCGATAGCCGATTGGCGCAGTCGGGGCCCCAGCGCAACGCACAGCTCATCTCCGTCGCCCCGACCGGCACCATCTCGCTGATCGCCGGTACCACCGCCGGGATCGAGCCGATGTTCGCCATCGCCTTTACCCGCGCCATCGTCGGCAGGCACCTGCTGGAGGTCAACCCCTGCTTCGACCGGCTGGCCCGCGATCGGGGCTTCTACAGCGACGAGCTGATCGCCGAGATCGCACAGCGTGGGGGAGTGCGCGGCTATCTGCAGCTGCCCGCGGAGGTGCGTGCGGCTTTCCCGACCGCAGCGGAGATCGCGCCGCAGTGGCACTTGCGCATGCAGGCCGCGGTGCAGCGCCACGTCGACGCCGCGGTGTCCAAGACAGTGAACCTGCCCGCAGCCGCCACGGTGGACGACGTCCGCGCCATCTATCTGGCTGCCTGGAAGGCCAAAGTCAAGGGCATCACTGTCTACCGCTACGGCAGCCGGCAAGGACAGGTCTTGTCCTACGCCGCGCCGGAACCGGTACTGGCCCAGGCCGACACGGAGTTCAGCGGCGGCTGCGTGGGGCGAACCTGCGAGTTCTGAGGCGGGGGACTTTCCGTCTGGTCCGCGATGACTTTTGGCCCTGCCCGCATCCAGAAGCGCGGCGTAGTAAGGAGTCCATGCGCCACGAAACAGATTTGCCATCAATCGTCGATGTCGACGTCACCACCCGCGGTGAGTTTCCCGGCGCAGCCGATTATGCGCGCACCAAGATCGGCCAGCTCGGGCGCCTTACCCACCGTCCAGTGCTGCATGCCCGGATCAGGCTCACCCAGCATCGCGATCCGGCGGTGCAGCGCCCCGTGGTCGCTCAGGCCAATCTCGACGTCGATGGTCGGCTAGTCCGTGCCCAAGTGGAGGGTGAGACCGCACACGAAGCGATCGATCGGCTCGAGGCGCGGTTGCGGCACCGGCTGGAACGAGTGGCCCAACACTGGGAATCGCGACGAGGCGGTCAACCCGAGGCGGTTTCGCATGAGTGGCGCCACGAATCCGAGCCCACCCACCGACCCGGATACTTTCCGCGTCCGGCGGATGAACGCAGCATTATCCGGCGCAAGTCGTTCACCATGGCGCCCTGCACGGTAGACGAGGCCGCCCTGGAGATGAATCTGCTCGACTACGACTTTCACCTGTTCACCGAGCAAGGCACCGGCAGCGCAGGTGTGCTCTACCGGGGTGGTCCGAGCGAATATCGCCTGGCTCTAGTCGCGCCTGCGCCAGCCGATCAGCTGAGCCCGTTCGAGCTGCCCGTGACCATCAGCCCACAACCAGCGCCCTGTCTGACCGTCGAGGAAGCCACCGACCGGCTGGGCTTGCTGGGCCTGCCGTTCCTGTTCTTCATCGATGCCGCCGAGGGCCGCGCCGGCGTGCTCTACCACCGCTACGACGGGAATTATGGGTTGCTGACGCCCGCGGGCTAGCTGGTCTCGCCCGCAAGTTCGTCGGGGGTGGGATCACGGTCCTAGCGCCGAGATCGACGTTAGCGTCACACCTTCTCGCACTTTCCCGCGCTGGCGTCGATCTCGATGGGTGTTGGGTAAACGCTGGCCTCATGACAGACCGACTCCCGACGAACCTACGAGTGCGACCACTAAGTCAGCCCTTGACGACTCCGAGCGGTATGAGGCGCGCGACCTTGCGCGCCAGCCCGGCGCGGTGGCTGGTCTCGATGACGGCGTCAATGTCCTTGTATGCTTCGGGTTTTTCTTCGGCCAGTCCGCGCCGAGAGCTGCCGCGAACGAGGATGCCGGCCTGTTCCAGACCTTTGCGTAGCATGTCCGCGTTGGTGTGACGGGCGGCCTGGTGGCGACTTTGCACTCGTCCGGCGCCGTGCGCCGTCGAGAAGAACGCCGGGTTGTCCGGCACTCCCGCCAGCACGTAGGAGGCAGTCCCCATCGTGCCAGGTATCAGCACCGGCTGGCCGACCTCCGACAAGTCGGCGGGTAGTTCGGGGTGGTGCGGCGGCAGCGAGCGGGTCGCGCCCTTGCGGTGCACGCAGACGGTGCGCAGCTGGCCGTCGATCAGGTGCTTTTCGAGCTTGGCCAGGTTGTGTGACACGTCGTACAGGACGTCCAACGCCGTCGAGGCTTGCCGTTGGAACACGCGGCGGGTTGCCTCGGTAAGCAGTTGACGATTGGCGCGTCCGTAGTTGGCCGCGGCGGCCATCGCTGCCAGGTATGCCTGTCCCTCGGTGGACTGGACTGGTACACATGCCAGCTGGCGATCGGGCACCTCGATGCCGAAGCGGCGCATGGCATGTTCCATCTGGTGCACATGATCGGTACAAATCTGATGCCCCAGGCCCCGGGATCCGGTATGGATCATCACGCACACGGTGCCCTCATTTAGTCCCATCCGTTCGGCGGCAGCGCGGTCGTAGATGCGATCGACGGCCTGTACCTCGAGGAAGTGGTTGCCAGAGCCGAGGCTGCCGATTTGCCCAAGCCCGCGTTCGATCGCCCGGTCACTGACCGTCGCCGCATCGGCCCCGGCGAGTACGCCGCCGTCTTCGCAGCGTTGCAAGTCCGGTGCGACGCCGTGCCCCTGCTCCACCGCGAACCGGGCGCCGCCGGTGAGGACCTGTTGTAGCACAGCGCGATTGGGCAACTGCCACACACCCTTGGTGCCGACTCCGCGCGGTATTTCCCGATCGAGGTCATCCATCAGGGCGCGCAGGCGTGGCTGCAGGTGGTCGCGGTGCAGTTCCCGGCTTGCCAGCAGCCGGACGCCGCACGATATGTCAAATCCCACGCCACCAGGCGAGACCACCCCGCCGTTGTCGACATCCGTTGCCGCGACACCGCCGATCGGAAAACCGTATCCCCAGTGCACGTCGGGCATCGCAAACGCGGCCCGGACGATGCCCGGCAGTGTCGCCACGTTGGCCACCTGGGTCAGAGCCATGTCTTCGGGGACGTCGGGGAGCAGTGCGCGGGATGCGAACACGATCCCAGGCACCCGCATCGCGCCCTCCTTTTCGATGCGGAACCGGTATGGTGTCTCCTCGATGAGTTTCATGCGGTCGCTCCGTCAGACGTCCAGAGTTACCGAGCACCGCCAGCCAGGATCGCCATGTGCTAGCTGAAGATCGTTGAGTGACACCGCCTTTGGCACCGCACCTAGCTGAGCGACGGTGCTGGCATCCACCATCGCCAATGTCATTTCGACACTGCCGTCAGCCGCGCTCAGCCTGACGTCGGCCGGAGCCTCACCCGTCGTGTCCAACAGGTAGATGACTTCCTCCAAGGCGGCGACCAGCAGGTCGGCGTCGGTGTCTGCGGTGATCCGGCGTCGGCGAGTCTGAGGTGCCTCGGTCGACTTAGCCGATCCGGTATCCAGGAAGCTTTCCACCGCGCCCAGCACCGCTTGGCGAATGCACCCTTCGCGGGTGGGCGCCCATGCTTCGATCCGCAGATCTGCGGTGTGCGGGACGCTTCGATGTCCCGCTGCGTTGTCCGCCATGGCCTGCTAGCGCGATCTGTCGCTTGAGACGGTGCGGCTCAAGTGATCGATGAACCAATCGCGGGCCAACGTCGCGACCTGTTCCAGCGTGCCCGGTTCTTCGAACAGGTGCGTGGCGCCGGGGACCACCGTGAGCTCGCACCGCCCCGGGATCATCGCCTGCGCCCGCCGGTTCAGCTCGAGGACCAGCTCGTCGCGCCCACCCACGATCAGCAGCGTCGGCGCCTTGACGTTCACCAGCGAACGGCCGGCGAGATCAGGCCGACCGCCGCGGGACACCACCGCCCGCACCGTCACTCGTGGATCGGCGGCCGCGACCAGCGCTGCGCCCGCCCCGGTGCTTGCGCCGAAGTATCCGACCGGCAGCGATACGGTGTCGGGTTGGGCGCCCAGCCAGGCGGTGACGTCGACGAGTCGGGACGCGAGCAGCTCGATGTCGAAGACGTTGGCTCGGTTGCGTTCTTCCTCGGGCGTGAGCAAGTCGAACAGCAGCGTGGCAAGCCCGGCCCCGTTCAAGACCTGTGCGACGTAGCGATTGCGCGGACTGTGCCGGCTGCTTCCGCTGCCGTGCGCGAAAACTACGATTCCCCTGGGGTTTTCGGGGATAGTGAGATGCCCGGCCACCGACACGGGACCGGCCCGCACCCGCACTTCCTCGTCGCGCAGGGCAGGATCAGCGGCCGCGTCGATTGCCGCGTCCTGGGCAAAGTCGGTCCCGGCTTGATCGAGCAGCGCGACCACCTCGTCGTCGGAGGTCTGGGTGAAGTTGCGGTAACCCTGTCCGACGGCGAAGAAAAACGCCGGCGTGTGTAGGCACACGACATCGTCAGCATAACCGGCGAAGCGCGCGACGATGTCGTCGGGGCCAATCGGAACGGCCAGGATCACGGTGTTTGCCCCGTGCGCGCGGGCGACCTGGCAACCTGCCTTGGCCGTCGCGCCGGTCGCGATGCCATCATCGACGATCACGGCAATCCGCCCCGCCGGCGAGATCCGGTCACGCCCGCCGCGGAAGCGTTCCGCGCGGCGTCGCAGTTCCGTCCGCTGCTCGCGTTCGACCACCTCCATGTCGTCGCCGTCGAGGTGTGCCTCGCGCACCACACCCTCGTTGAGCACCCGCACGCCGTCCTCGCCGATGGCGCCAAAGGCCAATTCCGGCTGAAAAGGTACGCCGAGCTTGCGCACGACGAGTACGTCGAGTGGTGCCTGCAGCGCTTGTGCGACCTCGTAGGCCACCGGCATACCGCCGCGCGGCAGGCCGAGGACGACAACGTCCTGGCCGCGTAGATACGATAAACGCTGAGCCAACTGGCGACCCGCGTCGCGACGATCGTCAAAGAGCCTCATCTGCCGAGTGTGTCGCGATATGGTGCTCACCGGAATGGGATTAGGTCCCTTGGCGAATTGACTACGGTCCCTCGTTACGGCGGTTCAGGGCCGTGCGCCGGCTGCCGGCTTGGTCCCCTTGGGACCAATGACTCTCAGATCGGTGACTTGTTGACCTAATGCCGGTGGGCCGGCGGTGGTGACTCTGGATCCATCTGGTGAGGAGGTTGTGATGAACGCTGTGCTGCGCATCATCGGCGGTAGCGCGAATCCCGGGTTTGCTTCTGCGGTGGCAAACCAACTTGGCGTCGAATCCGACGGTTGCGATTTAGCACGTTATCCCGACGGGGAATTGCACCCGACGGTCGAAAATGCCTGTGGCAAAGATGTTTACGTCATACAACCAACAGCACCTCCAGTCAACGAACACGTCGTCGAGTTACTCCTGCTGCTCGACGCCTGCCGCCGCTCGCGTGCCGCACGGGTAACCGCGGTCGTACCGTACTTCGGTTATGCGCGCCAGGACCGTCGCGCCGCGACCGGGCAGTCCATCGGCTCTGCGGTTGTCGCCGATGCGATCGCCGCTGCCGGAGCTGATCGACTCGTCGTCGTCGATCCACACACTGCGGCCCTGGAGGCGCAGTGCCGGATCCCCGTCGAAATTCTTACCGCCGTTCCCGCCCTCTCCGGTGAGCTGGCTCCGGCGCTGCCGGACGGCGCGGTGGTCGTCGCCCCGGATTTGGGAGCGGTGAAGCTGGCCGAACGGTACGCGGGAATCTTGGGCGGCCCAGTTGCGGTTGTGCGCAAGCACCGCGAAAGCGGTGCAACAGTCGCTGCGTTGGATGTGGCAGGCGACGTTTGCGGACGGTCGGCGGTGATCATCGATGACATGATCACCACGGGCGCCACTATCGAGGCCGCAGTCGGGCTGCTGCGGTCGCGTGGCGCGGTGCCAGACATCGCGGTCGCTGCGACGCACGGGCTGCTGGTACATGCCGCCGTCACCCGACTACGTGATCTCGACCTGAGGCGGGTGCTGGTCACCGA
Source organism: Mycobacterium simiae (assembly GCF_008370645.1). Classification (GTDB taxonomy): domain Bacteria; phylum Actinomycetota; class Actinomycetes; order Mycobacteriales; family Mycobacteriaceae; genus Mycobacterium; species Mycobacterium simiae_A. Next base: position 34,547 of record NZ_VTZN01000016.1, on the reverse strand, counting down.
CACGGTGGCGCCCAAAGATACGGGCACTGTGATCGAGGTATGTTCGGTTGCGCCGACACTGGCTATGGCCATCGCGCATCTGCATGCCGACCAGCCTGTAGACTAATCAGGTTCGGCCGCAGGGTGATTGGCCAACTACCGGCAACGGCGAGCAAACGGGTATGGGTGCCGGCGGCGACTTCGCAACGCAGCGCAGATCGCTGGCACGGTTAATGGTGACTTTCGGCCCCTGGTGAGTGTAACGGTAGCCGGTGTGTGCTGGAGGCGGACTCAAGGAGGTAGTCATGTCCGCCAATACAAAGGTTTCGGCGCTAGACCACGCGATACATGTTGCCCATACGTGGGTTAACGAGGTAGCCAAAGAATTCGACACCGACGATCGCGAGTTCGCCTACGGAGTGCTGCGGGCATGGCTGCATACACTTCGGGATCGGCTCCCAGTGGAGGCAGCCGCGCATTTTTCGGCCCAGCTGCCGGACCTGATCAGGGGTGTCTACTACGCAGGCTGGGATCCGAGCGCCGTCCCGGTGAAGTACCACGCCGAGGCCTACACCGCCCGGTTTGCCCATGAGGCGAACATCTCCCTGCGCGACGTCGACAAGGCCGCTGCGGCCGTCACCACCGCCCTGCTGCACTTCCTGCCACCGGCCCAGCTGGCCAAGGCCCTGGATCAGCTCCCCAACGAGATCCGGGCGCTGCTACAACCCCAGGCGTAGCCCTGGCCTAGCCCGGGACTGAACACGTCCGATGCGAGTTCAACCAGTGCCCATGGGCCTGGGTCGGTTCAGTCGGAAGATAAGTCAGCCGTGTGCTTTCCGTCGGTGAGCTGCACAACGTAGGTGCGATCGGCGGGGTGATACTCAACCGTGCCGCCCTCGACAATCATCCCGACCAACGCATTGCCGTCCTGGAAGAAGTACGTATTGTCTTCTTGGTGCAGGGTATCGAGGTGGCAGCCGGGCACGATGACGACGCGTCTACGGGGATCGCCGGTCAGGACCAGAATCCGCGCACCGCGTTCGTCGAATGGGTGCGCCACCACGTTGTCCAGCGCCTTCTTGGCCGCCGGGTGCCTTACGGTCTTTTTCGCTGCGGTCTTTTTCGCCGCGGCCTTGTGCTGCGGCTTCTGTCCATCAGCGGCGTGCTCAGCCATGGGTGTTGCCCTCTCTACGGATCGCCGCCTGCGCTGCAGTGACACTGGTCTCAGCTAGCTTCGCGGAACGTGCTCCCCGGGCCGCGGGCATTCACCGGGCACGTGCATAACTACTGCGCCGTCGTCGGATGTTTCGGCTTGGCCGCGGCGATAGGCAGTGAGGTAGAGCCAACCTGCTTCGATCGGCTGTTTGCAGCGAGCGCAGTGCGGGTGGGCGACCATATGCTCCTCACTTCCCTGGCCTGCTGTCTGGGCGATCGGGCGACGGGCGGGTTACTCTCCGTCTTCGATGATGTGAACGGCTGCTTCCTCGGCGGACGCTGCGCCTCCGCTGATACCGACGTCCTCAGCGACTAGTTCTGCCTCTGCATCTTCGCCAAAGCCCCCGTCCGGCGCGACAAGTCGGCCCGCGCGCGACCGCCCGACTTCCCGTCGCTGGGGGAATTCGGCTTCGCGCTCGGCTTCATCGGAGCGTTGCTGCTCCTCTTGGTCCAGCAATACATCGATGCGTGCTGCCGGATCTGGCTCTTCCTCTGCAAGCAGCTGGTCCATGCTTTCGGCGGGTCCGAAGGCGCCGCGCCCATACGGTCGTTCGGGCGGCGAATACCCTTCATCGAGGATGTCATCGACGCCGCGCTCGACGAGGGTGTCCGCAGGCTGAAGCTGGTTGTCGTCATCGGTGCTGTATTCGCCTGCGGCCGGTCCGGTCCCGTAGGGAGAATTCATGGCTTATTGTCCATCTGCTGGTGATAGTTTCGGTTAGTCCGGAATCTAGGGGTGACGGTCGCATTGTTCTAGGGCCATTGGGCCTTCGCGGCGACGACGTTGGGCCCGGTCGGAAGACTTCGCTGTCAGTGTTCGTGCATGTCCGGCAGACTCGTTAGGCCTCGCTCGTGTTCAGGTCCTGCGGCCGGGCCCGGAGTCGGAAGTCCCGAAGAAGTGATCAACAGTTGGCCGCTGGACCGGCTCTAAGGATTTCTTGCGAAGGGGCGCCACTAGCCAGCCTGCTGTATTCGCTTGAGTTCGTTAGCTATCCGGTCGCTGAAAGCCACCGGATACGCGAAGTTAGCGTCCTCGAGCGCGCGAAGCTCGGTCGGGAGCGCATCGATCTGCTGGCGCGCCCGTACCCGGGCGGCCTCCAGGGCGGGCACGTGCTGCGAGATGCGCCGGCCGTTGGTCATGACCGGCACCAGCAACGGCTCGCCGGGCAGCGTTTCGTCGTGCTGGCCGATCGCGTCGCCGCTGAAGACTCCGTGTTCGAGGCTGCGGAACACTTGTTTGCGACCCGGATAGATCACCTTGCCGCTGGACAACTTGGTGCGCCCAACGCCGTCGTATTCCACCAGCTTGTAGGCCATGTCGAGGGCCGGCGCGTCGGCAGCGACGACCAGCTTGGTGCCCACGCCGAAGCCGTCGATCGGGCAGTCAGCATCCAAGAGGGCGGCGATCCGGTGTTCGTCGAGGCCTGACGAGGCGAAGATCTGGACCTGGTCAAGACCCGCGGCATCGAGCCGGGCGCGCGCCTCCTTCGACAGCGCACCCAGATCACCGGAATCCAGCCGGACAGCGCGCACGTCGAAGCGATCGCCGAGCCGCTTGGCCAGCTCGATGACGCGATCGACGCCGCGCAGCGTGTCGTAGGTGTCGACGAGCAGGGTGGTGCCCGGGTACAGCCGGGCGAATGCGTCGAATGCAACGATCTCCCTGTCGAAGGCTTGAACATAGCTGTGCGCCATGGTGCCGAACGCGGGCATGCCGTACTGGCGGGCGGCGAGAAGATTCGACGTGCCTGCAGCACCTGCCAGGTAGCTGGTGCGCGCCACCTTCAGGGCCGCGTCGGTGCCGTGCGCGCGCCGTGCGCCGAAGTCCACCACCAGCCGTCCGCGCGCGGCGCCGACCACCCGCGCGGCCTTACTCGCGAGCACGCTCTGCAGATGAACCTGGTTCAGGACAAAAGTCTCCATCAGTTGGGCTTCGATGATCGGCGCGATCACCTGGATCACGGGTTCGTTAGGAAAGACCACCGTTCCTTCCGGCACTGCCCAGACATCTCCGGTGAAGCGCACGCCGGCAAGCCACTGCAGGAACTCGTCGGAGAACCGGCCCAGGCCACGCAGGTACTCCAGATCTCGATTTTCGAAGTGAAACGATTCGAGAAACTCGACCACATCTGCCAAGCCGGCAGCCATGATGTATGACCGGCTCGGTGGAAGCTTGCGGAAGAACGTCTCGAAAACCGCCGTGCCCGACATGCCGTCAGCCCAGTAGGCCTGCGCCATCGTGACCTCGTACAGGTCGGTGAACAGCGCTCCGATGTCCTGACGGATCGCCATGGCTGCCCGGTCACTCCTTGCTCGTCAACAACTGACTCAAGCGTTTCATACCAAGGGGGCCTCGAGACGATGACGTCGTTGGACGCGGTAGAACGTGAGCAGTGGTTGGTTACGTGGATGTCCGGGCCTACGCCGAGCTCAACGACTTCGTCGAGCCGCAGGCGCGCGGCCTGACCGTGCGCCGTCCGTTCCGCAGCCATCAGACGGTCAAGGATGTCCTCGAGGCGATGGGCATTCCACATACCGAGATCGACTTGATCCTGGTGAACGGGGAACCCGCGGCGTTCGGCGACAGGCCGGCTGTCGGCGACCGCATCGCCGCTTACCCGATGTTCGAGGCGGTGGACATCGGGCCGACGGCCAGGCTGCGCCCAGGGGCGTTGCGTGATCCGCGGTTTGTCGTCGACGTCAATCTCGGCCGGCTCGCGCGGCTGCTTCGCATGCTTGGCCTCGACGTCTGGTGGTCGAGCGAAGCCGATGACCCGACGCTGGTTGACGTCAGTCTGGGTCAGCAGCGAATCCTGCTGACCCGCGATCGCGGCCTGTTGAAACGCCGCGCGATCACGCACGGTCTGTTCGTCCACTCACAACACCCCAAAGACCAGACGCTGGAAGTGATTCGTCGGCTGGACTTGCGGCAACGGCTGGCGCCATTCACTCGCTGCTTGCGGTGCAATGGCAGGTTGGTGACGGTGAGCAAAGCCGAGGTGATCGGACAGCTGCAACCGTTGACTAGCCGGTACTACCAGGAGTTCAGCCGCTGCGAAGAATGCGGGCAGATCTACTGGCCCGGCTCGCATCACGCCAAGATGGTCCGTCGCGTCCAAAGACTATGCGAACAACTTTCTCGACCGATCTAAGGGAGGCTGAAGGTCGGAAAGCTGGTGTGGGCGATGCAGGACTGATCGACGTCGAGACGTGGGTTGTCCAGAAACGCGGCCATGATCGACTGCGCGCAGCCAAAATTCCGCAATGCACCGGGGGCCGACTCCGGGAAAGCGCAGAGCCAGCGAGTTGCTAGCCCTCGGGTGAGCTCCGCAGTCGCCGTCTCCTAGCGTGTGATGTGTCAACGCCCTCCGCGTTGTGTACCGGTGTCGGGGATGCCCACGGACCTCCAGCTGCCCAATCGTGTTGCCTTTGAGCCGTTACCCGGTACTACGCCTTGGCGATGCCCCTATACAGCGCGCCAATATGGCCAGGGCTGCTCTTTGAAGGGGCCTTGACGATCTGCGACACTCTTAGCCATGACGGCGTTCGAACCGCCTGGTGTGCACAGCTGATCGATGCTGAACCTACGTCATCTGAGTTACTTCGTCGCCGTAGTCGAGGCGGGAAGCTTCTCGAGGGCCGCGCAACTGATTTATGTAGCTCAACCCTCGCTTAGCCAGCGGATCGCCTCGCTGGAGGCTGAACTGGGCACGGTTTTACTGCTACGAAGCGCCCGCGGTGTGCGGCCGACCGCCCAGGGAGAGGTGCTCTACCGAGAAGCCCTGGCCATTCTGCGGCGGGTCGAGGCGCTCCCCACGCTGATGCGAGATTCTTCGGCCGAGCCTGCCGGTATCGTCGTTTTGGGCATGTCGAGCACGATGGCGTCAATCTTTGCCACAAACATCCTTAAGGAGTGCGCAGCGGCGCTTCCGAAAGTGCGGATAGTGCTCAAAAGCTCAGACAGCGAAACGATTGCCACAGTGATCGCCGACCGTGACGTCGATCTGGGCCTCGTGTTTGAAACCGATCCACTGCCTCGGCTCGCTAGACGGCCGCTATATCGGCAGCGGCTCTACCTATTTGCTGCTCGTAGCGAAATGTTAGAGAGCCGAATCGACGTAATCCTGACCAAGAACGCTATCGTGCTCCCTCCGTCATCCAATGTCCTACGTCTAGCCCTAGACCGGGCTCTGGCTGCCCAGGGTCTGGCGATCCAGCCTCGGACTGAGGCGATGACCTATTCTGACATCCTTTCTGCGGTGCGAACCGGTACTCGCATCGCTTTGCTGCCTAAGGGTGAAATCGTCTGTGGTACAACCGATCTAGCAACGCCCGTACCGATGGAACCCCCCGTTTACCTAACTGGCTCGATGGTCTCATCCGACGAGTACCCCTTGTCGCGACCCGCTGACGCCGTTGCGGCAATAGTCGAGCGCGTCATCGTCGGCGGAGTCACCAGCGGCGCCTTGCGTGGAGCCGAGCTGATCGCACGTCCTGTGCAGTCATAGCTTTCCCCAATACTCCTACCCGAAATCGGTATTTCCGGTCGACGCGGTGGGCATGTTCTCTTGGGGTGTTGCACTAGACTCCGACCGCTCACAGGGGATGCGCATGGCTAGTTTGCTTTATCGCGTTGTATCCGCATGCGGCGCACTCGGGTACGGGTATCCGGCGGAGTCGCTTCGCCAGGCTACCGATGGTCGCGTGGACGCGATTGTCTGTGATGCCGGATCGATGGACGCTGGCCCGTTCTATCTAGGGACCGGTCAGCAATACTTTGAACGTGAGGCGGTGAAGGCGGACTATCGACACATGGTGCAGGCGGGAGTAGCCACCCAAGCCCCAGTCATCGTTGGGAGCTGCGGCATGGCAGGCGGCGCGCGCAACCTCGAGTGGATGCTCGATGTCGCAAAGGAGGTGTTCGCCGAGCTGGCTGTAGCCGCCGCGAAAGTTGCCGTCATTAGCTCCGACGTCGACCCGCAAGCCATTATCTCGGAGTATCGCGCCGGTACCTTGATTGAAGTTGGACCGGGGCTGGTGCCGGACGAGGCGGCGTTGGCTGAAAGCACACTTGTCGGGCAGATGGGAATTCACCCCATCATCACGGCTTTGGACGCGGGTGCGCAGTTCATTTTCGCGGGCCGGTCTTGCGACGTCGCATTGTTCGCGGCCGATATGATTCGCAAGGACATCGACGCAGGTCTTGCATATCACATCGGCCACGTCCTCGAATGCGGGGCGCTGGCATGCGACCCCGGTTCGCCTTCGGACTGCCTGGTGGCCGAGGTATTCGACGATGGGACAGCCTATTTCGTGGCCCCTAATCCCGAACGGTCGTGCACCCCATACTCGATCGCCGCGCATTCCCTCTATGAAGAAGAACATCCCCAACTGCAGTTCTACCCCGAGGGTGTGTTGGTGATGGAGCACACCGAGTTCCTCGCGCGCGACGCCACGGTGGCTGGGATTCGTGGTAGCCGCTTCGTACGCGCGACCAAATACTGGCCGCTGAGCATCAAACTCGAAGGTTCCCACCGGGTTGGGGCCCGCCGGGTGTCGCTGGTGCATCTTCAACCCGCCGACCTGCCAGCTGTACCCGACGACATCTTGGTGTACGGACGCAACGGCGTAGAGGCAGAACCGATCGCCGAGGGCGAGCGCGAACTGGGCCTGATCGTCGAGACAACGTCGCCGACTCGTGACAAGGCGGTGCTGCTGGCCAGCCTGGTGACTCACTACCTGATCCACTACGGCTACCCCAAACGGCGGTCGACAGCAGGCAACATTGCATACCCTCTCTCGCCCAACATCGTTGACTTCGACCGTGGGAATGGCACTTTTGGAGCCATCGCGCCCAGCGGCACCCGCGACCCGGTGTTTTTCGAGAACTACGAGATGATCAAAGCAGCGTTGCATGACCTTATCGAACGGCAATTTCCGGACGCGCTGGTCGGCGCGAGCTATCGCATCATCGAAGCCGACGCCAGTTCCCCGGTAGCGTTGTTGCGCACGGTCGACCAAGATCCGCGGCGCCTTGCCGAACGTCACGACGTCGAAATCGCCCGGCTACAAGCGTTGGCCCCTGCCCAACGCGGATCACTGCTGCGGCTCGACGCCCCTGATGCGTACCAATGGTCGCTGTTTCACCTGCTCCAGAATGCAACGCTGATCACCGAATCACTCTTCAAAATAACCTATTTCAAAGCAGACGGCGACAGCTGGGAAATCACCGGCGCCGAGAAGCCGCGCTACTGGGAGATCGGCGAGACGGATCATGCAGACCGTGCCGAATCACGCTCCCTGTCGGTAATTGCCGAAGCCCCACCATCAGGAGAGGTGATCGATACTAAGCCATTACTGGACATGGCCGTCGTAATTCGGAGCAAAGACGCGGGGATCAACGTGCAGACCTACGACATTCTCTTCGCCACCGACGAGGACTACGACGCTGCGTTGCGCTCTAACCTGTTCAATCGGTCCAATGTCGCCTCGATTCTCAACCGTCCCGTCGAGCACGTGATCGGCACCTACTTCGTCGGCTCCTGTAGGGCCATCAAGATCTCGGCACGACGCAACGTTATCTCCGGGTCCATTGATGACCGCGACGTTTTCGGAGCACAGCAGCAGCGTCGTCTTGAAGCCCTCTGGGTCCCGATCTACGCAGCGGGAAACGTGGACAGCAGTTAGTGCTTGAAAGCCCGCCCGACCCCACCACCGAGTTCGACACCATCGTTGAACGGGGAACCTGCAGCTTGCAGCGACCGGCCGGCTGTCGGCGACCGCATCGCCGCTTCCCGCTAGGCTAGGGGAGGCTAAAGGTCGGAAGGCTGGTGTGGGCGATGCAGGACTGATCGACGTCCAGACGTGGGTTGTCGAGAAACGCGGTCATGATCGACTGCGCGCAGCCGGAGTTCGGCAATACACCGTGGCCCACTCCGGGAAAGCGCAGAGCCAGCGAGTTGCTAAGCCCTCGGGTGACCTCCTGCACCCATTTCGGTGCTGTGCTGGAGTCGAACGTGCCGGACAAGATGAGTGAGGGAACCTTGCTGCGTACCGGAAGACGATCGGCAGTGTCCGACCTGCTGAGCCCCCAAGCACCGCACTCGCGAAAGATCCAGCTGCCGGTCGGAGTAATCCGCAGCACCGAATCGGTCAGCCCGGGCATCGCTGCCCGGGCCTGGGTCAGGGCCTGCTCGGGGGTGGTCCAGTTTGCCATCTCCTGGCAGTAGGCGCCCAGCCCCAGTCCAGCGCCCAGCAGCCCGCGTTGTTCCGGCGGTGGGGCGGTCGCGCTAATTCCGGCAGCGGCCAGACTGCCGTCGCCGTTGGCAAGGGCGAAGATCATCCGTGGAATGTCGGTCACTTTGCTGGGATCGGCGCTCCACTCGAGCACCAGCGGCACCACTTTGAACCCGTCGATGGTTACCTGTACCGGACTACCGTTCGGATCGGTGGTGGGGACCTTGAGCGGCGCCTGACTCAACTTGTTGACTGTATTGAGGAAAACCGTTGCCAGGTCGGGATAGGCTGCGGCGCACTTGGGTTGGTCGTTGCAGGCCTGAATGATCGCGGCGAGGCCGCTGGCGGGGGCCTCCCACCAGCGATCGACAATGTTGATCGCTGGCGGCACCACGGAATCCAAGACCACCGACCGGATGCCCTCGGGGTGGGCCCGCAGGAGTTGTTGGGCCAAATCGGTGCCGTAGGAGACGCCGTAGACGTTCCACTGGTCGATGCCCAACTTCATCCGCAGGTCGGCGAGGTCGGTCGCATTCTCCCGGGTGTTGTAGGACGCTAGATGAAAACCGAACGGCTCCAACCTCTTTCGGCAGGCCGCGACAGCGGCCGCGTCCAGGTCTGCCGTCGACTGATCCTGGAAGGCCAGATCGACGGCTCGGGCCGTGAAATTGTCCAGCTCTGGGCAGGCCAAGTGTGGATCACTATGTACGGTGCCGCGCTGGTTGACGAAAATGACGTCGCGGTCGGCGTTCATTCCGCCGGCGACCACCCCGGGCGCGCTCAATGTGCCGGCACCGCCGGGCCCGCCGGCCAAGAAAACGATGGGGTCGGGCTTGGGTTTGTCGCTGGCCGCCTTCACCCGGGCAACGAGGATCCGGATGGTGCGACTCCTTGGATCGTCGCGGTTCTCCGGCACGCTGAGATATCCGCAGCTGTAGTTTGCCCCCAAATCGGCTTGCGGCACGCCCGGAAAGTTCGGCGCCGGACACGGTGCTGACTCGTAGGAGTGCTGCCGGCCGGGTGACGCTCCGGCGCACGCAACGACCAGGCTCGCGGTCATCACAGCGGTCAGCATCCATGACACCGCCGCCGTGGGGCCGTTGCACATATTCGGGTACACCTTGTTCGGCACGACGATGGACACTACCCGGCAGTAGTCAACCTCACAGCGGCCAAGTTCATGCGGTCGATGGCCTCGGCGAACTCCGCACGCGTCGGAATGCGTTGGTCGCGGAACTTCAAACCCATCATTCGTTGTGCGCGCTTAGGGCCATAGGACTGGGCGCAGCGCAGGTAAAGATCCGGCAATGTTTTGCGGTCCTGGATGAGTTCGCCGCGCATCGCAGTCGTCTTGCCGTCGTAGCGCACGTGAGCGACGGCCCCGCCGCGGAAGTTCTGCTTCCATGGCGCACCGGTCAACGCGTAAAGATCGTTGTCGATGACGTGGGCGCTCAACGGAAGTGAAAATGACCGGCCGGTCTTTCGCCCGGTGAAGTTGAGCACCATCAACTGTTTACGTAGCGGGCCCGCGAGCGGAGTGCCCAGTAGCGCGCTAAGGAGCGGGTTGATCACGCGGAGTAGCGCCGACGGCGGGTGTCCGACATCCACCGCATACGACTGTTCTGTCATGACAACACCGTAGGGCAACTGGGCCGCTAGCGGGAGTGGTCGCTGAGGTGGTTAAGTTTTCAGCTGCGGCGCGTCAATCGGTGGAGAGGACTGTGGTCATGCCGAGAACAGACGACGATTCCTGGGATATCACCGAAAGTGTCGGGGCGACGGCGCTGGGGGTCGCGGCCGCGCGTGCCGCTGAAACCGAAAGCGAGCATCCGCTGATCAGCGACCCGTTCGCGCGGGTTTTCCTGGATGCGGCCGGCGATGGAATGTGGACGATGCTGGGGGGTTCCCAGCTGCCGCCGGAGCTCAGTTCGGCCGACCCGCAGCTGCAGCTGCGGATGCGGGGGATGGGCAATTACATGGCCTCGCGGACAGCGTTTTTCGACGATTTCTTCTTTGACGCGGCCAGCTCCGGTATCCGGCAGGTGGTGATTTTGGCCTCCGGCTTGGACTCTCGGGCCTGGCGGTTGCCCTGGCCGGCTGGCACCATCGTGTACGAGATTGACCAGCCCATGGTGCTGGAGTTCAAGTCGTCGACGCTGCGCGAGCGTGGCGCCGAGCCGATGTGCAATCAGGTTGCGGTCGCGGTAGACCTGCGCCAAGACTGGCCAGCAGCGTTGCGTCAGAATGGGTTTGACGATTCGGCCCCGAGCGTCTGGTCGGCTGAGGGGCTGTTGCCGTTTCTGCCGGCGGCGGCCCAGGATCTGTTGTTCGAGCGTGTCCAGTCGCTGAGCGTGGCCGGCAGTCGGATCGCCGTCGAGGCACCACGCCCGGATTTCAACGATCCGGAATTCGTGCAACGTCTGCGATCCCGCATGCAGCGCTACCGCGCGGCGGCGGGGGGAGCCGGCAAACGCGAGATCCCGAACTTCGAGGACCTGTGGTACTTCGAGGACCGTGCCGACGTCGCCGACTGGTTGCGGGGGCACGGCTGGGACGTTGCGGCAGCGCCGGCCGAGGAGCTGATGGCTCGCTACGGCCGCCCCGCCCCAGCGGGAATTGACGACGGAGCGCCGCGGACCGTGCTCATCTCCGCGGCACGATCCGGTTCCTAGTCTTTACGTGGTGATCGTGGTCTGATCATCGATGACGCTGGTGGCCTCCATCAGCGGGCCTTGTTCGCTCTCGAGCGCGTCGGCGTTGAGTTGAAGCACGTATACGGCGTCACCGCTGGGGATCACCACCGTCTTCTGCGCGACGGCTCGTTTCTTGCCATCGCGCATGTAGGTGCCGCCTAGCTGCCAGGCATTGAAGCCGCTGAGCGTGGATGAGCTCCCATCGCCCGAACCCTCGTATCCGGGCAGGTTCTGCAGCTCGCCGGGCGCGTACTGGATGATCTTTGCTGGATCCACGTTGCCGGTGAGCTTGGACACCAATGCGGAGATGGTGGGCGGGTCCTTGGGGTCTGCGGGCTGACTGAAGGCGATGGCGCCATATGACGTGCTGCTGTCGCTGGTCGTCTGCCAGCCTGCTGGCGTCGGGAGATTGATCGTCGGAGAGCCGGGATCGCCAAGGTGTACCGGAGTCTCGGTGATGTGAGCTTCGACCACGTAGTCCGCGATGGTCTTCTTGGCCTGCGCTCCCGGTGTCGCGCTGGTTGCAGACGTTGTTGACGTCGAGGTCGAAGTCGACGTAGACGCCGACGTGGAGGTCTTGGTTTCGGACTTGTTGTCAGAGCCGCAACCAGCCAGCGCCACGCTCAGCGCCATGGTCGCGATTACCACGGTGAGGTCCTTCATGTATTGCATCTCCCGAAATTTGGGTCCCGGCACCAGCACCGGCGACGTCGGCACTGAGATTAGCCGAACGCAGGCGACACGTAGCCGGTATCAGCGCGGTACTTTGATTTGCCGGCTATCCCTGCCGACTCGCCCCGAAATAGCCACGGATGCTCACCGCATGCAGTAAGAGACAGCTATGCGATCACGGAGGTTGCTCAGCGGGATTGCCGCCCTCGTAGCGGTGCTGGCCCTCTTTATCCCGTTGATCGCGGCCACGCCCACGGCCTATGACGGACCACCCCAGCTCGTCGCCAATCCGGTTGAACACGTTGACACCCTTATTGGCACCGGGTCGGGCGGCGACATTGTCGGGGAGATCAACGCCTTTCCCGGCGCTACCGTGCCCTTCGGCATGGTGCAGTATTCGCCGGACACCACCCACAACTACGCCGGCTACGACCACTACAACCCGCATGCCACCGGTTTCAGCATGACCCACGCCTCGGTGGGTTGCGCCGCCTTCGGCGACATCTCGATGCTGCCTACCACGTCCACCGCGTCCTGGCCCTGGAGCGCGTCGGAATTGATCGCCCACGACAACACCGAGCTGGGCGTGCCCGGGTACTACGCGGTGCGGTTTCCGCGCACCGGGGTGAAAGCGGAACTCACCGCTACCACCCGCACCGGCTTCGGCCGGTTCAGCTACCCGCACGACAATCGGCCAGCTCGATTCCTGGTGCATTCCGGCGGGTCGCTGGCGGGAAACTCGGCCGCGACCATCCAGATCGAAGACAACAACACCACCATCACGGGATCGGCGACCAGCGGCCGATTCTGCGGCAAGAACAACATCTACACGGTGTACTTCGCGATGACATTCAGCCAGCCATTCACCTCCTTCGGCACCTGGGACGGCTACACCGTGTATGCCGGTGGGCGCAGCGCCAATTCCCGCTACAGCGGCGGCTACGCGGAGTTCGCGGCCGGCTCGGTGCTCGAAGTGCGAACCGCGATCTCCTATGTGAGCGTCGACGGAGCACGAGCCAATCTGGCCGCCGAGGGTGGCGCGCGCTTCGACGACGTGCGGGTCGCCGCGTCGAAGGAGTGGAACACCGCGTTGGCGCGGATAGCGGTGGCTGGCCGGGATCCCGGCGACGTGAAGACGTTCTACACCTGCCTGTACCGGTCGCTGCTGCACCCCAACACCTTCAACGACGCGGACGGCCGCTACCTCGGGTTCGATGGCGCCATTCAGCGGGTGGCCGATGGACGGACCCAGTACGCCAACTTCTCGGACTGGGACACCTACCGAAGTTTGGCGGCCCTGCAGGGCCTGCTCTTCCCGGACCGGGCCAGCGACATGGCCCAATCGCTGGTCAACGATGCCGAGCAGAGCGGATCACTGCCACGTTGGGCCCTCGCCAATTCCGCCACCGGCATGATGACCGGGGACAACGTGGTGCCCCTCATCGTGAACCTATATATGTTCGGAGGCAAGAACTTCGACGTCAATTCGGCGCTGCGCTACATGGTGAATGCGGCGACTCAGGGCGGTGTCGGGCGCAACGGATACGTGGAGCGGCCGGGCATCTTCACCTACCTGCAGCTGGGCTACGGGCCGCAGACGTCGGAGTTCCGCGCCGACGGCCGGATCGCCGGCGCCTCGATCACGTTGGAGTGGTCCGTCGACGATTTCACCATCGCCAGATTCGCCGACTCGCTCGGCGATAGCAACATCGCTGCGGAGTTCCAGAACCGGGCCCAGTATTGGCAGAACTTGTTCAACCCCACGACTGGCTATGTTTCGCCGCGCAGCCCGACCGGATTCTTCCGATACGGCCCCGGGTTCGTGGGGACCCGGGATGGGTTCGGGCAGGACGGATTTGACGAGGGCAACGCCGAGCAATATGTCTGGTGGGTGCCGCACAACGTCGCCGGTTTGGTGACGGCGCTCGGCGGCCGCAAGGCCGTCGCTGACCGGCTCGACCGCTTTACCAAGCAGCTCAACGTCGGGCCCAACGAGCCCTATCTCTGGGCTGGCAACGAGCCCGGCTTCGGGGTGCCATGGCTGTACAACTACATCGGACAACCGTGGAAGACCCAACTTACCGTGGATCGGGTGCGCGGGCTGTTCGCTCCCACGCCCGACGGCGCGCCGGGCAACGACGACCTCGGTGCGATGTCAAGCTGGTACGTCTGGGCCGCCCTTGGCATGTATCCGGCAACTCCCGGTACCCCGATCCTCACCGTCAACACACCATTGTTCGATCGCGCGGTAATCGCGCTTCCCGCAGCAAAATCCATCCGAATATCCGCGCCAGGCGCGTCTGCGCCCGGCCGGCTGAAATACCTCAACGGCCTCAGCATTGATGGTCGGCCAAGCGACCAAACGTATCTGCCGGAGTCGATCATCCGTACCGGCGGTGACGTTGCGTTTTCGCTTGCGGCCAAACCCAACAAGGGCTGGGGCACCGCCCCGTCCGCTGCGCCACCATCCTTCAGCGCGGGAAGTTCGGCGGTGACCGTCAACGTCTCGCGCCCCATCGTCACCATTGCGCCCGGGACCACCGGAACGGTCACAGTCGACGTGCAACGGATGATCGACAGCGCCGGCGACTACACCATCACCGGTGCGTCTTCGGTGGGCGGGATCACTGTGAGGCCTACGTCTGGACGATTCGCCGACGACGGATCGGCCAGCGTGGGCGTGGCGATCACGGTGTCGCAGTCAGTGCCCGAGGAGTATTACTTGGTCTCCCTCACCACCACGGTCGGTGACACTAGCAGGAATTCGATGGTGCTGGTCGTCGTCATGGAGGAGCTGGCTGAATAGTCCACCGGCTCGCTTAGATCATGTCGTTGTTGGTGAGCCAGCGCATGATCGGCCAGCCGAGAAACACTGGTAGCCAACAGGTGAGCACTCGATACAGCAGCACCGAAGGAACCCCGATCGCCGCCGGCACGCCGAAAGCGGCAAGTCCACCGATGAGCGCCGCCTCCACGGCGCCGACGCCGCCGGGGGTGGGGGCGGCCGAGGCGAGCGTCCCGCCGACCATCGTCACCACGGTGACGGTGATGAACGTGGTACCGCCGCCGAAGGCTTCCACGCTGGCCCACAGCGCCAATGCCGCGCCGAGAGTTGTTCCGGCGCATCCGAGTAGGATCACTGACAATCGCTTCGGTTCGCGGGCGAGAGCTACCAGGTCGCCCGATACCTCGTTAAGCTTGGGGCGCAGTTCCGTCGAAAGCCACCGCCGCAGGTTGGGCACGAACACAAAGGTGCCGATAATGCCCAATGCCACACCCGCGATCAGGTACAGCACGGTAGCGGTCGGGACGAAATGTGACAGGTCGGTCGAGGTGCCCGCGACAGTACTGAACAGGATTAGCAACGCCAGGTGAACGATCACCTGGACCGATTGCTGCAGCGCCACCGCCGCGGTGGCGCGCAATGCGGTCAGGCCGCTCTTCTGCAGGAAGCGAGTGCTGAGCGCAAGTCCGCCGACACCGGCTGGGGTAGTGGTTGCCGCAAAGGTGTTGGCAACCTGGACAATTGATAGCTTCAGAAAGCTCACCTGCCCGTCGGCGCAGGTCCACAATGCCGCCGCGGCACCCAGGTAGGTCAGCGCCGACACGGCCAGGCCCAGCAGCGCCCATGACCAGTTGGCGTGTTTGAGCTGAGAGAAGAATGTCGGGACGGTGCTGATGAACGGGTACGCGACATAGACCAATGCGCCGATCAGCACCAGTTGGATGAATTGGCTGCGGCTGAACCGGGTAATCGTCTGGGTTTGGATCTGATCGGCGCCGGTTTGGCCCATCACCTCCGAGCGGGCACGGGAGATGACGGTCTTCGCATTGGCTACTGAGTCCTGAATCCGTTTGGGCACTGCGGATTTAGTGAGCCGGCGGGAGGCGGTCAGGATGGTGTCCGCGCCGAATGCGTGGATCGCTGCCGTCACCGTTGACTCCGCGTCATACAGCGCTGCCGTCGTCACCAGGAGCTGGGCGATGTCGGATTGGAGTTGGGCGTCGGTGGCCCCGTATTCGGCGGCCCCGAAGCGGCCGAAGAGCACGGTGCCGTCGTCGACCGTTAGCGCGTTGCAGCGCAGGTCGCCGTGGGAGATCTGGTGGTCGTGCAGGATGCGCAGCGATTTCCACACCTGGGCAACCGGCGTTTGGCTCGCGCATTCGTCGAGCGGAATCCCGCGAACAGGCCGGTGCGCGTACAACGTCCACCCACGCTCGAGTGCAGCCACAGCGATTGTCGACGTATTGGCGACGCCCGCTTGCCCGATGGCGATGGCCATCAGCGCGCGATGTTCGACGGCGCGGCGCATCGAAGGCTGCAACGGTGCGGTCTCAGATCTGCGCAGCCGCAGCTTCCACCACAGTTGGCGCAGCGCGCCGCCGCTGCGTTGATGCGGGCCGTACAGCTCCACGGCGGCCCTGGACTCGGGATCCGTTGCGGTGGCCGACAGCATCAGTGGCCCCGGCCCGCCAGGCCGCACGACCGTGAGCATGGATACTACGAATCCGCGTTTGGCCAGCGCGCGAACCGCACCGTCTAGTGGCACCTCGAGAGCCGGAGTGCCGACGATCAGGACCACCAACGCGCCGACGAACCATCCCACCGCCAATCCCAGCAACGACCGGGCCGGCACGATGGCGCTGATGACAAGGTGGATCGGCACGAAGGCCAAGAGCAATGCCCACCACCAATGTCGCCAACGGGCCGGCAGCCACGGGCCCGAGACGGTGAGCACCGCCGCGAGCATGGCGATCCACCGCGGGTCGTCGAGAAACTGGGCTGGCAGGGTGGTGAGCTTGTCGGACAAGTCGAAATGCCAACGTGGTGCCGCGATGCGGTTGCTGCTGATCGACAACGGCAGAAACGCCATGAACGCGGCGGCCGCATAAGCACCGAGCAGCTTCCATTGGCGGGACACGATCAGGCCGATCAGGATCATGAACGGCAACGCCAGAATCGCGACGCCGTAGGCCAGGTACACCAGATCGGACTGGGCGGGGGTCAGGACGCCGACGATCTCGGAAATGGATTTCTCCAGCGCGATCCACTGGGGGCGGGTGAATAGTGAGCTCGCGATCACCGAGGGCAGGAAGATCGCCGCCAGGGTGAGCCGGATGATGTCGTTGGTGCGCCGGATTACCGCCGGCAGCAAGCTGCCGGAAACGGTGATGTCGCGCCCGTCAACTCGCATAATGTAAGGGCTCTCTGCCGCGCCGTGTGTGCCGTGTCGCCGCCAACTTAACCGTTACCGGGGTGATTGGCCGTATATCGGGGGTAGCAATGGGCGGCCTGTGGCCGACGTCGCTGAGCAACGGGCGCGGCAAGGCCGAGACGAAGCGATGGCGTTTGCTAATGGCGAACAGCCGTTAACTCGCACGATGCTGCTTTCGACCCTCCTGATCGCGCCATGGCTGCGTTCAAGAGCATGGTGGCGGCGGCGCGCTATTGGTCGCCTTTGGTCCCTTATATCCCACGCCGCCCTCGTCTTAGCATCTGTGCACGCGTTACTCGATTTCATCCGGGCAATGGTTGCGTATCATGGTGAGTTTTCCGATGTTGCCGCGCAAAACAACTGCCCGCATTATTGCGAGCGGACCGCGTGGGTCCAGAGCGTGCTGACCGGTAGCGCCGCAAGTTTTGGGCCGAACGGCGTGGCTTCCGGTGCGGCGGTGAGCAGGACGCCGAACTGAAAACGATCGCCGAGCCTGTCGGCCAGGTAGCGCAAACCGCGAAGATCCTCCGCTCGTGGGGTGTAGATCTGCGGAGACCTCGTGATCGCTGTGGACCGCGCCGGCTGACCCGAGGCGGCCTATCCATCGCCGAACATGGCTTCCTGTTCACCGGCAGGTTCGAGGTCGAGCAAGCCGTAGTGTTTTGGGCCGAGGCGGCCGCTCTGCGCTCGCCACCGAGTTGTGGATACACGCGCGCGCACTCTCTTTCCGACCAAGTTGCGCACGGTGGAAAGAAGATCGCCTTCGATTGACCCGGCGATCTCGGAATCGTCGTTCTTGATCAGGTAGAAAACGCGGCGAGTACCGCGAAACCCATCAAGTTTGCCGACCACAGTTTCGGTGTCTTCGACGGTGTCCCGGTTACCCAGGAATGTCAGGAGTTCCCTGGCACGCTCGCGGGTGAGCACTGACTTGATTTCTTCGGTGCTGATCGTCAAGTCGAGTTCAAGGCCTTCTGGCACCAAGGTCGCAGCGCTACTGATATCTTGCACCGCCAACCTCAATAGCCTTGGTGCACCCAGGATTCCCTTCGCTGACTCCTCGTCGTCGGCGCTAGCCGGCAAGGTCTCGACCAACTCACGAATCGCTACACCCGCCCGTCCCGACTGGGTACCAATGTCGTAGCCGCCGGAGGAGAGCGGCACCGCTGGCACGCGGAAGTACACGGTATTGCCGACTTGGGCCTGTTGGACGAGTTCGGCGCGTTCGCGGTCGCGACGGCTCAGCGAGAGGGCTGTGGAAGTGGGCCGCCGTGTTGCTTTGTCGACTCGCGCGACAGCGTTCTGGAAAGCCCGGGATAAGGTACCGACGGTGTAGGAGTCGATGTTGTCGACGCCGAGTAACGTCACCCGCAATGTGTCGGTGAGGGTTGGCCCCTGCCCGACCACCTGTGTCCAAGCCATCATGATCGCGCCCTGCTCGTAGGCGTCGACGAGTTCGTCGCCTGTCTCGGCCGCTAATGCGGCGTCGCGTGCACGACGCAACGGGTCGAACTCGTCTACTGGGTTCACACTCACAGTGTTACCTCCACGAAGCCCTTCCGAGTACCCGGGATTGTGCTTCCGTCCGGCCGGGTGATCATCGACAGTCGGGTCGCCCAAAACACCTGTCGAGCGGGGGACGCCAGATAAGCATCTACCAGCCCACCGACAGGCCGTAGCCCGGCGATGCTCACCATCATTGGCTTCTCCGCGAAGACGGTCTGCAGAGTAAGCAGCTGGTAGACGCCATCGGTGCTAAGCAGACGCCGCAGATGCTCGCGGTCTTCGCAGAGATAGACGAGCTGAATTCCGGGGACCGTCTCTGCGTTGTGCGAGACGAAGCCGCCGCCCAGCCACACGGGGGATGGCCCGCCCATCTCGTAAAGCAGGCTCAGATGAAGGGAGAGCGCGTCGAATCGCCTAATCCGGGATTCTTGGTTCGGCGCGCGAACCACAAAGCAATCGTGAACCTCGTCCAGGGAAGCCGTGTACGGCGTGGAGCTGAAGTCGAGCCAACCGTCGTCATTCGGTTTGGGTATCGCCACTTGCTAACCGCCAGCAACGACGGCGACACCGATCGGGCACCAGGAAGTGATGCCGAGGCTCCAGACGCGCCGGTAGCTGGTGCGATAGTGTCCGCAGAGACCAAAGCGCAAGGTGGGATGGCTGTGTCCGTGCTGAGTTCTCTGCCCGACCCGGGCCAGGTCGTCGAGGTTCGCGGGTCCACGTGGGCGGTGGCGAATGTGCACGCGCAGGGCCTGCCGCGCAGTCCGGCCGACGAAGCCACCGCGGAGCGCAATCACGTGGTCGACTTGCAGTCCCTTGATGAGGATCGGCTTGGCGAACAGCTGTCGGTGATCTGGGAACTCGAAGTCGGCCATACGGTCACCCCGCCACAGGGACTGCCCGAGCAGATCAACCCGGAGGCCTTCGACGACCCGGTCACTTTGGCGGGATTCATCGACGCCATGCGCTGGGGCGCGGTCACTTCGGCGGACCCGAATCGCTACCAGGCGCCGTTTTGGTCCGGCGTCGTGGTCGAGGCCTATCAGCTGGAACCGCTGCGCCGGGCCCTTGCCGGCCCCCGCGCGAACCTGCTGCTGGCCGACGACGTCGGCTTGGGCAAGACCATCGAGGCGGGACTGGTCCTACAAGAGCTACTCCTACGGCACCGGGCCCGCACCGCGATCATCGTGTGCCCGCCCAGCCTGGCGCTGAAGTGGCAAGACGAGATGCGTGACAAGTTCGGGCTGGCATTCACCATCGTCAACAGCGAGCTGATGGCCCAGGTGCGCCGCAGCCACGGCCTGCACGCCAACCCATTCCAGCTGTACCCACGGGTGATCGTCAGCATGGCGTGGCTGCCGCAGGTGCGGGCACAGCGGCTGCTGCGCGATGTCTACGCACAGGCATCGAACCCTAAGTCCGGCAATCGGTTTGCGTTCGACGCGCTGATCGTCGATGAGGCTCATCACGTGGCGCCATCCAGCCCGTCGGCGGTGGCCAGTGGCCGCGGCTACGCGGTGGACACCCAACGCACGGTCGCGGTGCGCCAGCTCGCCGACAAGTGTGAGCACCGGTTGTTCCTGAGCGCAACCCCACACAACGGGCATCCGGAATCGTTCACCGCGCTGATGGAGATGATCGACCCGCGCCGGTTCTCCCGCGGCGCGATCCTGGATTCCGCCGCGCTCAAGGACATCACGGTCCGCCGGCTCAAAAAGAACCTGACGGGCAAGGGATTCAAGGACCGCCAAGTCAAGATCCTGCCGTTCACGCCGAACGACAGCGAGCAGGAGATGTTCTCCCTGCTCGACGAGATCGTCACGAAAAGCGCCAAACGCAACGGCACCAAGCCCGGCGGTGACATCGTGACGATGCTGCTCAAGAAGCGGTTTCTGTCTGGCCCGTTCGCGTTCGGGATGACGCTGAGCCACTACCTGACGGCCAAGGCGGGACGCGGCCTGTTCGACGACGACTATGACGACATCTTCGGCGAGGGCCAGGCCGACGAGGAAGAGGGCCTGTGGGAGCAGGACGAGGCGCAGCGGCTGCGCGAGTCCAAAGGCTCCGACCCGCTCAGCGCCGCCGAACCCGGTCAGTTGACCAAGCTCGCCGAGTGGGGACTGGGCTATGAGAGTCGCCCGGACTCCCGGCTGGAGACGCTGATCGGGTTTCTTGACGCGGTGTGCCGTCCCGACGGCAAGCACTGGACCAACGAGCGAGTGGTGGTGTTCACCGAGTACGCGCACACCGTCGACTGGTTGCAACGCGTGCTGGCGCAACGTGGTTACGCCGACCGGCTGGCGGTCATCCAGGGCTCGACGCCGACCGAGGAGCGGGAGTACATCCGCTCGCAGTTCACCGAAGACCCGAGCAAGGAGCAGGTGCGGGTGCTGCTGGCCACCGATGCCGCCGGCGAAGGCATCGACCTGCAGACCCACTGCCACCGGCTGGTGAACTTCGACATCCCGTTCAACCCGTCGCGGCTGGAACAGCGGATCGGCCGCATCGATCGCTACGGGCAAACCGAGGCGCCAGAGGTGTTCCACTTCGTGCCCGACGAGAAAGCGTCGATCTACGGGGCCGATGCCGATTTCATGGCCCGGATCGCTAAGAAGGTGGCGCAGGTCGAGCATGATCTGGGCTCGGTGAACCAGGTGGTCGGCGACGAGATCCAGCAGCACTTCGCTCGCCGTAAACCGGCCAAGCGCAAGGCAAAAGGGGTCGACGCCAACGAGGTGATCAACTCCGCGCTGGCCGGCGGCGTGGAGCTCAACGCTCGGCTTACCCAGCTGGAGCAGGGTTACGACGCCTCGCGCGCCGAGCTACATCTGGAGCCGGGGAACCTGCGGCGGGTTGTCGACACCGCGCTGCGGATCAACCACCAGTCACCGTTGATCCCGGTCGGCGACGAGGACACCGACGCGGAGGTGTTTGAGGTGCCCACACTGACGTCCGGTTGGCACGACACGCTCAAGGGCCTGGACACTCGTCTGAATCCCGGTGTGCTGCGCCCGATTACGTTTGACCCCGCCGCGGTCGAGGGCCGCAATGATCTGGTCTACGTCCATCTGGGCCACCCGATGGTGCAGAAGGCGCAACGGCTGCTGCGCCGGTCATTGTGGAGCGTCGACTCGCCGCTGAACCGGGTGACGGCGGTGGTGGTCGACGGCCTGGCGGAGTCGTTCGTCGCGGCGGTGACGCGCATGGTGCTGGTCGGGCGCGGCGGGTTGCGTCTGCACGAAGACGTGTTCCTGGTGGGGGTGCGGTTGAAGGGTCGCCGCGCGATGGCAGAGCAGAAGGCCGAATCCGCGTTGGATCAGGCACTCGACGGCGAGCGGCTCACGCTGGCCGGCAAGCCGTTGCGTGACGAGCTGTGCGAGATGTGGAATCTGCCGGACGCACCGCTGCGTACCCGGCTGGAACAGTCAATGCAGGCACGCGCCGACGCGCGGCACGCACAAGTGATGGAGCAGCTCACCACCCGCCAGGAGTCCGACAGTCGGCGAGCCCATGAGATTTTCGCGGCGTTTCGGGCGAATCTGACTGACTCTCTTGCTCAGTTGCGCACCAAGCAAGCCGAGTCCGAGGCGATGTTGTGGGCCGACGAGCAGCAGAAGCAGTGGCGACGCGACATCGAGGCCATGGCGCGCCGGCTGGACGAGCTCGACGACGAGGAGGCCCGCGAGATCGCGGCGATTACCGATCGCTACGCGGACGTGAAGCCGCATACCACCGCCGCGGCCGTGGTTTTCGCCCTGACCCGGGCGGACGCGGAAGCGGGGTTGCGCTGATGGTCCGCTCGCCACGACGCCCACCTGTCGCGAATTCCGCTGAGCTGCATCGACAATGGCTGGAGCTAGTCGACACCGAGGGACCGTTCCTGGCGATTCCGCCGCTCAAACGGGTTTGGCCGCAGGGCATGCCGAGCCTGCCCGACGATCGCAAAGAGTCATTGGTCTATGCGCGCAAGGATTTTGAGAGCGCATGGGAAGCTGTCGACCGCTTACCCGGCGATCAGGCAACGCTGGATGGCTACCGGATCGCCCGGGACAAATGGGTGGAGACGGTGTTGCGGGAGGTGGCCGGCTGGTCCGAGTCGCTGTCGTGGGGCGAGGTTCCCGGGGTGCGTGCGCAGTCCCCGAACCGGGCGGTGACAGTCACCGCGCAGGCCGCACTGACCGGGCCGGACGGCGTCGGCGCGCTGGTGTCTGTGGTCGACCCGGTTGATTCGTTGCGTCAGACCCCGAACGATCTGTGGGCAGCGACCCCGGTCGACCGGATGGAAGCGTTGCTGCGCGGCGGGATTGAGACTGGAATTGAGATCGGCATTGTCACCGACGGCCGCTGGTGGGGGCTGGTATGCGCTCGGGATGGCGTCACCGCCGCCTCGGGCATTGTCGACGCGCTGACCTGGATCGAGGAGCCGCGCACCCGAGACGCCTTTCTGACCGTCATCGGCCGCCAATACATCGTCGGCGGCGACGCGGGTGAGCGCCTGCCGGTGCTGTTCGCCGAATCCGTCGCCGCCGCAGAGGAAATCACCGAAGCCCTGGGCGCCCAGGTGCGCCGAGCGGTCGAGTTGCTCATCCAGTCTTTCGTCGAATCGGCCGCCGACGCACGACGCCGCGGCCTGCCCGATCCGCTCCCGGACGACACCCACGAAACCTACGAGGCCGCAGTCACGATCATGATGCGGATCGTGTTCCTGCTCTTCGCCGAGGAGCGCGGGCTGCTGCCGTCCGGGGAACTGTTCGAGCAGGGCTATGGCATCTCCGGATCTCTGGATCGCCTGCAGGCACGCGAGACCGCCGAGAGTGAGGAAGCACTCGATGCCACCTCGCTGACGTGGCATCGGCTGCTGGCCACCAGCCAGGCGCTGTATCGCGGCGCGTCGTTCGAAAGCATGCGGATGCCCGCCTACGGGGGTTCGCTGTTCGACCCTGGGCGGTTCGGCTTCCTGACGGCCACCACCGAGCAGGGCACCCTGGCGCTGACGGTCTCCGACCGGGTGATGCTGCACGTGCTGCGCTCGGTGCAGCAGGCCGTGCTCAAAGGCGGGGAAGCGCGCCGAATCTCGTTCCGAGATATTGATGTTGAACAGATTGGCTATATCTACGAGGGTCTGCTCGGCTACACCGCCGTCACCGTCGACCAGATCCACCTCGGCTTACAGGGCAAGAAAGGTGAAGAACCCGAGATCCCGCTAGCGGTGCTCGAAGACCTGGGTGCGTCAAACCGTGACCGGACGAAGCTCGCCGCCGCGATCCGCGCCTGGATCGTAGACGACCAGCCCGGCGCCACGCCGCAGTCGGCGTCCGCGATCGCTAAAGCCATTGCCGCCAAGGTGGAACCGAATGTCGTCAGCGCCCTCACCCAGGCCGTCGGCGACGACACCGACTTACGCGAGCGGGTGCTGAGGTGGCTGGGTCTGGTTCGCCTCGACCTGCGCGGCCGGCCGTTCGTGGTCCGCGCCGGCGGCTTGATGGTCAAGGAGACCCCGTCCCGTAAGAATGCCGGCGCCCACTACACCCCGAGGTCGCTGGCCGAAGAGGTGGTGCTGCACGCGCTGCAACCGCTGTGCTACTCGCCCGGCCCGCACCAAACCGCCGACGAAGCCCAGTGGAAGCTGAAGTCTTCGTTCGACATCCTCAGCCTGAAGGTCGCCGATATCGCTTGCGGCTCCGGAGCATTCCTGGTCGCCGCGGCGCGTTACCTTGCTGAGCGCGTAGTTGAGGCGTGGACCGCCGAGGATGCGTCCAACCGCCAGCGCCACGACCTGTACCTGCGGGCCGTCCGTGAGGTCGTCGCCAATTGCCTCTACGGGGCCGATATCAACGACATGGCTGTCGAGATGTGCAAGCTTTCTTTGTGGCTGGTCTCCCTGGACCGCGACCTGCCGTTCTCTTTCGTTGATGACAAGATCTTTCTGGGTAACTCGTTGCTCGGGCTTACCAGCCTCGATCAACTACGGAAGTTGCATATCGACCCGTCGCGTGTTGGTTCCGGCGATATGTTCGACGTCTTCGATGTGGACATCGACGCGATCATTCGCAAGGCCGTCGAGCTGCGTCGCACGCTTGCATCCGAGATCGAGGAAAGCAGCCCAGTCCGCAACAGCGCCGCCAAACGTCGCCAGCTTGCCCAATTACATGATGTGACAGCTGAATTGCGCAAGATTGCCGACGGGGTGATCGCTGCGGGGCTAGCGCTCGGCGGCAAACCCGGTAAGGCTGTTGACGAGGCGTACGAGAACCTGCGGCTCGCAGTGAAATCCGCACACCCCGCGTCTGGCGAGCCTGATTCGGGCATGCTCGATTCGATCATCAACACCGGTCTCAAACCGACTGTCCCGACCGACTACCAGCGGTGGCGGCCGAACCATTGGGTCATCGAAGCACCCGATGTGATCGTGGAGCGTGGTGGTTTCGACGCGATTATCGGGAATCCACCGTTCCTTGGTGGTCAGAAGCTGACCGGCGCCATGGGGAACGGTGTTCGCGACTGGTTCGTCAACGTGCTCGCAGGCGGTACCAAAGGAAGCGCCGATCAGGTGGCGTACTTTTTCCTGCGGGCGCAGTCATTGCTTGCCCCGCGGGGGACCGTGGGGTTGATAGCCACCAACACCATCGCACAGGGTGACACCCGCGAAGTTGGGCTAGACCGGATGGTCGATTCGGGGTTCACCATCACCCGGGCAATCCAGAGCCGATCCTGGCCCGCGACCGGTGCCAACCTGGAATATTCCGCGGTGTGGGGCACGGTCGGATCGGTGGCCGACGCAGTGCCGCGTGTCAGCGATGACGCGCCGGTCAATCGAATCTCGACGCTGCTCGAACCTGCCGGCCGGGTTGGGAGTACCCCCTTGCGGCTCAACCAGAACGCGGGTATCGCCTTTCAAGGGTGCAACATCCTCGGGATGGGGTTTGTCCTCGAACCCGCCGAAGCGCAGGTTTGGATCACCGAGGATTCGCGCAATGCCGAGGTGCTTTTTCCGTACCTCAACGGCGATGATCTCAACTCACGATCTGATTGCTCGGGATCCCGTTGGGTCATCGACTTCAACAACCGGAACGGGGATGACGCGGCGTCGTATCAGCTTCCGTTCGCCCGGGTGCGACATGCGGTAAAGCCCGACCGGGACAAAAGCAAGGATGCTGGCACGCGCGAGTATTGGTGGCGGTTCACGCGACCACGGCCGGAGATGCGAAAGGCAATTGCTGACCTCGATGAGGTTTTGGTTGTTACGATAACAAGCAAGACCTTAATGCTGGCACGGGTTGAGAATGACTCGGTATTCAGCCATATGCTTGTCGTATTCGCGACGAACAGTCATGCGTTCCAAGCAATCCTGTCCTCATCGATTCATACAATTTGGGTCGTGACCTATGGATCGGCTATGCGTGGGGACTCTCGCTACACACCATCCGATGTCTTCGAGACCTTCCCCCGCCCAACAGAATCCGACCAGCTGGCACAAATCGGCCACACCCTCGACACCGAACGCCGCGAGATCATGCTGCGCCGCGACCTCGGCCTGACCAAGCTGTACAACCTGATCAACGACCCACAGATCACCGACACCTCCGATCCGGACGTCGCTCGGATGCGGGCCATCCACGTCGAACTCGATGAAGCGGTAATGGATGCCTACGACTGGACCGACGTCCCCCTCGTACACGGCTTCCACACCTACCGCCAGATGCAGCGCTGGACGGTCAGCCCAGCGGCACGGGTCGAGATCCTGGACCGGTTGCTGGAGGAGAACCAGAGACGTGCGGCCGAAGAGGCCAAGGCGAAACCCAAAGGCAAGGGCCGCCGGGGCCGGAAATTGTCAGAGGCGCAAACAACACTGTTTCCGTAACCAAGAGTGAAACAAATCAACCAAGATGTGCTCGACCATAGTCGCTGGCGCCTTCGCGCCCACCGGATGTGGGCGTCTACGTACCGGCTGCCTGCTCCGGATGCCACCGAATGTTCTTCGGCGAATAGGCGCAATCAGCAAATGTGCCGCAACCTGGGCCATGACACGATTGTGGGACGAATCCGGCTGGTTGAGCGTTTCGTCGAGTACATGTTTCGCGTCACGACGGCGGCAGCCTCGCCGCCAAGGCTGGCAGCCAGCTGAGGCTGATTGGCCACGAGTTGTTCACGGCTGGCCACGACGTGGTTGGCCAGTATCACTGACACACACCTGCTCTCCGGTTGTGTGCAGTCGTGGCCCGACGGGGGAGCGCGCCACCACGGGCCAGTAAGCTCGCGCGAGCATAGAGCGTGCCGCCCAGTCGCCGGGCCGCAACTTTTCCAGGGCAAGTTCGAGCACGACGGCGGCGTCGCGATCATTCAATGCCTCATGCAGTCCCGCGCAGTCTAACCCTTGCCCCGAGGACACCGACCACAGGTCATCAGAAGCCGTGCGTCGCAGCATGAGCCGGTCGCACTCAAGCAGCGCCCTTTCGATGAGGGCACGTGCTGGATAGTCTTCGCCGGCGCCAGCCTCAGACAGCGCCTCGCGCAGCAGCTGACCAACTCGGACTTTGGTTCCGGTGGGGTGTTGGTAACGCCACATGTCCACGAAGCGGTGCATGTCTTCGGGCAGCCCTGGGATTGTTGAGCCGAACGATTGTCCATAGGTCAGCAGGTTGGCTGCAACGGACTGGCCAACACCGCTTGTGTTGACAGCGTTTCGCAGAGTGTTGCGAATCATGAACCGATGATCGGCGTTATTGTTCGCCGCCGCTCTCAAGCCGCGCACGATCGCCTTTAAACCTTCGTCCTCGGGTACCGGTCCATCGACGCTACGAAGCACAAACTCGATGAGCCGGCGTTCATCGTTAGGGCGGGTGGCGGCCATACCGTCATCAAGCATGTCGGCGGCTAGTTCGGGGGCTGTCTTATACAGGCAGCCTGGCCAGTGTCCGAGCTCGTCGCACCGGTCAATGATGTCAAGCACCAGTCCGCGGTGGTGATCGCCGCCGGTATAGAGCCTGCCTGCAGCAAAGAGCCATGTGTTGCGCCAGTGCGGGCCGGCCGCGGTGGTAATCAAGTTGTGGCGGATGAGGTCGTCGTCACCGTCAATCAGTGCGCATCCCGCCATGAGTTCTTGCAGGCTGCGCACATCGAAGGAAACGGTGTCGCCCTCGTCAGGGGCCAGTAACACGAGTCGTTTGGTGGCGACTTCGATGAGTTCGTTGGCTTTTTCATTGGCAATTTCGATGGGATGACCGACGGCGAGCAGACGCTCTTTGGCGAGATCACGCAGTTTTGAGCGGGGCATCCGGCCGCGGATCTCGGAGGTGCCCTCGCATTGGATCTGCAGAAGTAAGCCGACCTTTTGGTGCAGTTCGGTGATGTCGAGACGGTGGTTGGTGAAGAAGCGTTGGTGGGTGGTGGGTTAGCCGCTTCGCGGCGAAGGACGGTCTCGTAGTAGGTCCAAAAGAGTAGGTAGCGGTTTGTCGGGAGAGTTCCTGAGCTGGCGACGATCACGGTTAGGATCAGCACCTGCAGTGGCGTTTTCAAGAGCCGTTCAGCGCCCGGGTTGGTCAGCGCGGCTTTGAATGCCCGGAGGACGACCTCTTGGCGCTCCGGGTCGCTGCGATAGCGCTGTTGGGTAACATGATCCGCGTAGGCTTCAGCTTCTTTGGCTGTGAAGTAGTCAAGGTCGATCTGTTCGAAATGTCGGGGTAGTAACCGCTCGGTGTAGCCGGTGGGACGCGTGGTCACGATGATCAACAGGTCTGCGTCGCTGGCGTCAGCTTTTTCGACTAGGGCGGTGATCTCGTCGATGACGCGTTGGCGCTGCGTGATGTGAGTGACCTCGTCCAGGCCGTCGAAGATCACCAGGCAGGGCCAGGCGCGGAGCCAGTCATCGAGGGTGGCCGCATTGACATCGACTTTGGCTGCCCTGTTGATGAGGCGGCACAACCAGCGCCGCAGGGTGGGGCCGCTGTCGTCGCCACGGCCACCCATCGCTTTTGCCATCGGTGCAAGATCCACTCGGAGGGGCCAGCGAGTTGTAGCGAGCGGCGGCAGCTTCAGCCGTTGCAGAGAGGCGGCGGTGGTGTGGATGAGGTCGGCGATGGTGGGCTCGTTGATGTCTTGTTGGACGAATCGGGCGCGGTAGACCTGGGTGATGTATTTGGCCAAGGTGCTCTTGCCGTTACCGGGTGCGCCGGTGATGACGAGGTGACGTGGAAGGGCTGCTTTATTCGGGGCGTCCGATAGCCACACCGATAGTCTGAGGACTTCGTCACCGCGAGCCAGGATCCGCTTCAGTGCGTTGACGCGTTCGCCGCGTCGGTCGCGTGCGGGCAGATTGACGATGACCCGTTCTACGGATTGCTTATCGTCGTCATTGCCCGCTTCATTGAAGTAGACCCACCGGTGGTGCCCCAGAGTGGTTTGTGCGTGGTCGGCAAGAACTTTGGCGAACTGTTCGGGGTCGATGACACCAGGCAGCCGCTGTTGCGTGGTCAATTGCTCGATACGAGCCAGGATGTCCCCTGCAGTAAGCAGCGCGGGGAAAGCATGGCGGATGCTGTCGCTTTGAGTGATTGCGGCATTGAGGTAGTCGCGGTGCCAGACCTTGATGTCGCGCAGTCCGCGCCCGCGTGGGGTCTGCGGCTTGTCCGGAGGTCCGTACTTCCGGTCGAGGCACTCGCCGCGGAAGCGGTCAAGCTGGTCGATCCCGCCGTAGGGATCGCCCGAGGACAGACGGGCATTGGTGACGATCAGTAGGTTGTTTGGGAATCGGCTTCTGGTGCTTTCGGCCGTCATCCAACCGTCGATCTCGGCTTTCAGCTGCGACTTGAGCCAGGCGAGGTTACGCTGCGGGTCGATAGGATCGGGATGTTCGCAGTGTTTGGCCTGCACGACGGTGTAGCCGCCCCATGCCGGGCCGTCATCGCCGCTGGCCGCCCAGTCGATCCTGCCGTCGAAGGTCGCTTCACGGCCTCCATCCGGGCCCGAACCATACACTTGTAGCCCTGGGCCGGTGACTTTCCGTGCTAGCGCAACAGCGAGCTGTTCGAAGCTACGGGGACTGAGTTCTTCTAGCTGGTAATCGTGCACGGCGATTCGGGATTAGGAGCGGACATGTGGACGTGGATCATTCTGTCTCAGAGCTGTGACTGCGCGGCGAGGATCGCTTAGGAATCGGCTGAGAGTTCGCGACAGGTCGCGCTGATCCGGCCAACAAAGCAGGGATGTCCGCGTTGCGGCCCGCGGTCATGTTCATTGCGCGACTGGGTTGGTTTGGAGACGTGGTACTGATGGGGGCGGGCGGGAGGTGGTTGTGGTGCTGACGACCCGAGTCACGCGATACCTTGCATTGCATGGGAGCGGGGCCCGGCGCGTACCCTCCACTTCCCTCGATGTCTCGCGGCGGCGGTCACCGGTGGCGTCGGCGTCGAATCACCTGCGCCCCAAGCTGTTCCAGAGTTTTCAGCATCCGACGCACGGAGTCTGGCACGTCTTCGCGTGGCTGAATTAGCGGAAGCAGGTCAGCCAGTCGTGGTGGGGGCTGGCGAACCTCTGACCGCTCTGCTGTGACCTTGTCTGAGAGCGCATGAGCGAACACGGCGAGCGTTTTGCACCCAGGCATTGCCGCGGCCGGAGAGAGTACTGCGTCAAAACCTGCATTGCGAGCGGCGGTGGCGATGTCTTGAGTAAGGGTGCAATCGTCTGACACGAGGTCTGCCTCGCTGACGCCGAGATGCGACCGTGTCGCTTCGTCGGTGAGGTCGAGGACCTCGAGGTCGACTGATACCCGACCTACGCGGCGGCGGATCTCGAAGGGATCGACGCCTTCGTCAAGGAAGTGGCGGAACAGCTCCGCCCATGCGCCTTGCTCTTGGCTGGACGCGTACCACACTCCCGGCTCCCCGGTTCGGTGGTAGCGGCCCGGGCCTCTAGCAGGGTCTGCACAGGACACGAGTTGGTATGTTGTGCCGCCTTGGTGCCAGTATTTGCCGGTCAGCCCTCGTCGCGGCGCACTGGCGACCGCGGCGCTGGG
This sequence comes from Mycobacterium simiae, assembly GCF_008370645.1. Taxonomy (GTDB): domain Bacteria; phylum Actinomycetota; class Actinomycetes; order Mycobacteriales; family Mycobacteriaceae; genus Mycobacterium; species Mycobacterium simiae_A. The sequence continues at coordinate 4,020 of NZ_VTZN01000016.1, read as the reverse complement.
ATTCACACGTACGAGCCGTCGACAAAGGCTGCGGCCGCGCTGCGGACCTCCTCGTAGCGGTTCTCGGCGAGCAGGTCGACTGGGCGCTGGCCACCGAGGAGGCGGTTCTTGGCGTGCAGCCACTGGCCGACGCCTCGCTCGGTGAGCGAGTCTGAAAGCAGAAGTACGAGATCGCGAAGCTGCGTGAGCCGGTCGTACCGATCAGGGCGGATGTTGCCGGTCTGCCACAGGCGCACTGCGCGATCGGTGACTTGCGCTACAGCCGCAACGTCGCCTTGAGTGATGCCGAAGGATTTCAAGGCGTCAACAATTTCACGGGCCTCGACGGCCCGTTGCAACGTCTGCGTCATATCAGTTCCTCTTGTACTTCCGGTTTTACTACCTAAAAGGCTACCGGTTGTTAATGATGGCGGCAAGGAGTCGGCGGGCCATTCCATCTGTCAGCGATCGGAATGCCCTCACCCATCGACTGCGAGCAGACGCTGCAGGCCTCCCTGGCAGCAAGCAAACTGCGTCCACTCTATCGGCGGAAGCCATACCTCAGGGGTTCGGTCACCAGACGTGCCCGCCTGCCGCGCCGATTCCAGCGAACCGCAGATGCTGACATGGGTCAACGGTAGAGTTCGACATCGTGGCTGACGATGACGTCACCGGTCGGGACGGCGCCAGCGACGGCACCGATCCGCGCACCATGCTGGGCCGGTTTGCCAACGAGCACGACGAATGGGTGCGCCTGATCGTGCGCCACGTGCTCGATACGGGCGAAGCATTGGATGCCGGACAGATTGATGAGGTCTACCGCCACTTTCGGCAGGAAAAGGCACTGGACACACGAACCGAGCCGGCCGTACCGCCGTTGACACTCGGCGTCAGCAACCTGGAAACGGCCGAACCCCTGATCATCGACAAACTGTGTGATGTGACCGGCGTCAACGCGCTCGTTACAGGGGCGGTCATTGAACCGCATGAAGCCATGACCATCCTGTTCGGCGAGAACGGTACCGGCAAGACTGGCTACTCACGAATCTTCAAGGCCCTCGCCGCGAGCCGCACAGCCGACGAGGTGATACTTGGAAACATCGACGCCCCATCGGCTCAATCGCAATCAGCGACCGTGAACTACCGCCTCGGCGATCACGCCAACACCTTGACTTGGGCTGGTGAACGAGGCGTCGCCCCGTTCACCCGTATGTCGATCTTCGACAGCCCATGTGTGAACTTCCACGTCGACGATGATCTCGAATACACCTATGTCCCTGCAGCGCTGGCACTGTTCAACCACGTGATCGCGGGCCTGAAAGATGTCCAAGCGCGGATTGACGAGGCGACCACACAGCTCAGGTCGGGTGCGCAGTCACTGCTTGACCGCTTCCCTAGAGAGTCCAGCATCTACCCTCTCATCGAAACCTTGGGCGCGGCAACCGATCTCAATGCACTCCGGGACATAGCCAATTCTGAGCCCGACGTTGCGCAGCGAATCGACTTGCTTCGCCAAGGGGTCGCCGCACTCGAGGCCAACACCATAGGTGCCCAGATAACTGCGACCGCGCACCTGGTACGCGTCCTCGCCGAAGCCAAAAGCGAGGCCACCACGCTCACCGCCTTCGACGTCGCCAACTACAACGAGCTATTGCGGCAACGCACCGAACTGCGCAGTGACTACCAACAGTTCCGGGACGAACTCTTCAGCGCCGCAGGCCTGCCCGCGCCTCCAGAGGAAACATGGCAGGGTTTCATCGCTGCTGGCGAAACCTACCGCGCGCACCTCATCGAGGTCGGCGCCCACGACGGCGACCATTGCTTGTACTGTCGCCAGTCGCTCACCGACGCAGCACGCAGCCTTATCACCAAGTACGGCGACTACCTCGCAGACAAGATCAGTGCCGACATCAACGTAACCGATCAAGCGATCGCCGTCGCGACCCTGGGTCTGCGGGAAGCAGCGACATCGGATGTCGGGTCATTCCTTGCCGAACACGCCGACAGCGAAGCCAGCAGACCGTCCTTCCACGACGCGGTCGCCGAGACACATGCCCTCCTCACGGGGCTTCAGCAGTCCATAAACGCGGCCGAGCCGGCTGTGACTGACGCAGAGAGTCTCGCCGGTCTCGCCACCACTATCCACGAAGCCGACAACGACGCCCAGCGCCGGCTCGCCGCGCTCAAGGCGCAAGCCGAGGACCGTGTGACGGCCTTAGCGCAGAAGAAGAAGGAACGCGACGAGCTCATTGCTGCAGCGGAACTTACGCAGTCGTGGCCGATCATCGAGCAACAAGTCAACGATGCCAAGGAAGCCGAGCGGCTCGCGATCCTCGCCAAGGCAATACCCACATTGAGTCGCGGTGTGACCTCACTCGCCAAGACGGCCAGCGACCAGTTGATCAACCAGAACTTCGGGACACTCTTCCAAGAGGAATGCGAGGCGCTTCGTGCCCCCCGACTGAAGTTAGATTTTATTGGTCGTCAGGGTAAAGCTCAGCGCCGCAAGATGATCGGCGGCAAGGTCAAGCCTTCTAGGGTGCTCTCTGAGGGCGAGCAGAAGGTCTTGGCGATGGCCGATTTCCTCGCGGAGGCCAGGCTGGCGGGTATCACCGCTCCAATCATCTTCGACGACCCCGTCTCCAGCCTGGACCACCGGCGGATACGCGAGGTCGCTCAGCGCATCGCGAGCCTAGCCGAAGACCATCAGGTCATCGTGTTCACCCACGACATCTTGCTGGCCACCAACCTGCTCGCGCTGTTCGAGAAGTCGAAGCGATGCGCCTACTTCCAAGTCACCGACGAAGCCGGCAAGGGCGAGGTCGCCCATGCCTCCGGGCCGCGCTGGGATACCGTGAAGAGCCTGGCCAAGCGAATCAACGAGACGATTGCGGCTGCTCAGAAAGAGTCCGGCGAGACGCGTGCCGCGCTGGTTTGGACCGGCTACGACTGGATCCGCTCTTGGTGCGAGGTGTTTACTGAACAGGAGTTACTGCAGGGTGTCACCCAGCGCTACCAGCCCAACGTGCGCATGACAACGCTGCCACAGATCAAAGCCCACGCGCTGCCGGCCGCGATCGCGACTGTAACGCGAATTTTTGATGATGCCTGCCGGTTCATCGACGGCCATTCCCAGCCTCTCGCTGCCCAGTACGTCAGCCCGACGCTGAGTGGTCTTGAGCAACACTGGCAGGAATTGCAGGATGCGAGACGGGCCTACCAAGATGCGCCGTCCTGACCTGCCGCGGTGCACAGCTGATAGCGAAGTCAGGCGCTACGCAGAGGCCGACCGCAAGTCGATGAACTCCTGGATTGAGGGCTTGCTCGACATCAAGGACATGCGGCGGCGTTGCCAAGCGCACGACCAGTGGATGCAGGAGCACCCCGAGGCCGCGGAATTCAGCGAGACCTGGGCAGACGGGAACCTTGACGAGCTGACAAAGCCGCAGCGTTGAAACCACCACGCCGGGGCGGCATCTGGACGACGGGCGCAGGTGTCGAGGTGTTGGTCATCTCCTCGACGATGTACAACGAGATCCCTAGCGAACCGACCGTTATCGTCGTGCCGATCTTTGACCACGACACTGACACGGGCTTCGGCGTGGAGCTGGGCGAAACCAAGTGGGCCGCCCCCGGTTTGGTTACCAGCCTGCGCAAGTCCGCCCTGAGCGAGTACCGCCTTCAACTAGACGTCCAGGCCCTCACCGACGTCAACAACATGCTGGTCAAGATCCTCGCCACGCCGGACAGATAGCGACAAGGCCCACCGAGCCTGAGGGGGGCAGAATCTCAACGGTATGCACAACGGCCTCAACGGTCGCCCAGACATGTCAGAGGGTGAGGCGACACTGTTGGGATGACCGACACCACCGATGCGACCTACGAGTTGACGTATCAGCCGGACGGCACGTCGATCACCGTCCGGGAGAACCTGGGCGACATCCTGGAGCGTGAGCTGCTCGGCCCGATCCACGGCCCGCAGGAGGTGCTGCCGTTCAGCCCGCGCTCGCAATACCTGGTCGGGCATATCGCCCCGGTGAA
>NZ_VTZN01000159.1 GCF_008370645.1 Mycobacterium simiae | reverse complement strand
AGGTCGCTAACGCTTTGACAGCACCCCTCCCCTTCAGGGCACCCCTCCCCTTCAGGGATGACGTGAAGCGCCTAGGCTGGCTGCGAGCGGCTGGTTGCTCGCCCCGGTTGGGAGCGGTTGGGGCACCCGGCTACTACAGTGGTATGGTCCTCCGGTTGTTTCGGGCGAGTGGCGGAATGGCAGACGCGCTGGCTTCAGGTGCCAGTGTCCTTCGGGACGTGGGGGTTCAAGTCCCCCTTCGCCCACTGCACTGCTGTGTTGGGTCGCGTCGCCGGTTACTGGTTGCCGCGGCCATCGGCTGGGTTTCTGTCGGTTGCGCAGTATTGATGCGCCCATCAACTGACTACACGAGCGGGCTCTGAACCGGTTGCGAAAGCCTGTTGCACCAATCGAGGGCCACTGCTCAATGCTTTCTGCTGGCGTCAGCCGCGACGAGGGGGATGGTGTAGGCGTCGAGTCGTGCCGCCACCGCGGTTGCGCAGGTACCGCGAGCCGCTCCGACGTCCGGATGGGCATGCCGTTGATGCGCCCTAGCCTCGCCGGCGTCGCGGTCTGATCGCTGCGACCAGCGCCACGGCGGCCGGCCTACCCAGCGCTGCATCGCACAACAGAAGTGGGGTATCGGGCAATCGGCGGTCGGCTACGCAACAGCCGCGTCTATCGTCCATCTGAAAATCCGCGCCGATATCCTCAGCGAGGACTATTGAAGGAGCTGGAGTTGGACATCGATCCCGCTGCCACGGCCTGGCTGCTGGCCAGCACGGCACTCGTGCTGCTGATGACCCCCGGGCTGGCGATTTTCTACGGGGGCATGGTACGTACCACCGGCGTGCTCAACATGATCATGATGAGCTTCATCTCCATACCGCTGGTCACGGTGGCATGGCTACTGCTCGGTTACAGCGTGGCGTTTTCCGGCGCCGGTGCGGGCGGATTCGCTGGCGGTTTCGCAGGTGGATTAGCCCACGCCGGGATGCGGGGAATAGGCCCGGATACTGCGCACGGATCCGTTCCGGAACTGTTGTTCGCCACCTTCCAGTTGAGCTTCGCGATCATCACCGCTGCCCTGGTCAGCGGTGCTATCGCCGACCGCGCCAAGTTTGCGGCCTGGATGGTGTTCGTGCCCGTCTGGTCGGTGGCGGTGTACTCCGTTATTGCGCACTGGGTGTGGGCGCCCAGCGGCTGGCTGTTCAAAATGGGGGTGCTCGACTACGCGGGCGGGCTGGTCGTAGAGATCGTTTCGGGTGCCTCGGCCCTGGCGTTGGCACTGGTACTCGGTCCCCGCATCGGCTTCAAAGTGGAAGCCATGCGCCCGCACAACTTGCCGTTCGTGCTCCTCGGTGTGGGATTGCTGTGGTTCGGCTGGTTCGGCTTCAATGCAGGTTCGGCGTTGGCCGCCAATGGTTTAGCTTCAGCCATCTTCCTCAATACGTTGGTCGCCGGCTGTCTCGGCATGTTGGGATGGCTTTCGGTGGAACAACTCCGGGATGGCAAGCCGACCACCTTCGGCGCCGCCTCGGGAGTGGTCGCCGGCTTGGTGGCGATCACGCCGTCGTGCGGCACGGTAAACACCCTAGGCGCCGCGGTCGTTGGACTGGTGGCCGGAATTGTGTGCTCGTTCGCGATCCTGGTTAAGTTCAAACTCAACTACGATGACTCGCTCGACGTCGTCGGCGTGCACTTCGTCGGCGGTGTCGTGGGTGTGTTGCTGATTGGGCTGCTCGCCACTGCAGTGATGACCCAGGGCCCGCGGGGGCTGTTCTACGGCGGCGGATTGGGTCAGCTCGGCAAGCAGGCGCTGGCGATGGTGGTGGTCGGCCTCTACGCCTTCGTGGTGAGTTATGTGCTGGCCAAGCTGATTCAGCGTGTCATGGGGTTCCGGGTTAGCGCCGAGGACGAAGTGAGTGGTGTCGATCTCACCCAGCACGCCGAGACGGCATATCCGGAGGGAGTCTACGGGCACCAAGCCACCCGGCGTCCGGCAATGGGTGACGCGTTTCGTCCCCGCTCGAGTGACGATGCAGGCGACTGAGTCCGGCGAAACGCTGAAAACGTGAGGCCAGTCGTGTCACTCAACCCGCATAGCGCACGGGTGGTTCGCCATTTCGTTCTGTGATCGTGCTACGAAATGCCCGCGGCCACATAGATGCCCCCAGGCCGACGCGTCCGGCTTCCACCCAACCGAATAAGCCGCCATGCCTCATCAGGCAGAATCCCCAGCGCCCTGGGCCCGTAGCTAGAAGGTCCTTCCCAGTTCCCCGGTGGTGTTGCACCCCGCTGCCTGGGTAGCAGCGGCGGAGTGCCTGGTTTCGGGCAGTTGACCCCCGGGCCGCCGCCAGAAATCGGATCCGGTGTCGGATTCGGGCCGGGCTTGACTGGAGATAATCCGGCGCCCGGCGCGAGCAGTACGGTTGCGAGACCACCGCCTATCACGACGGCCGCGGTCACCCTTCGACTTTCTTTGGTGGTGTTCATCGGGAACCCATCCCTGTTACGTCCACGTTGAGGTTCAGGCGACCATCACCATGAGCGCCCATCCTGCGGTGTCGAACATGGCGGCAAGCTCCGTCCCGACCAGCCGGCTAGATAGCACCCAGGCCAGAGGCGAGCAGTTAGATGGGGTCGGTGATGGCGGCGTATTCGGGATGCTTTTTGAGCACCGTGACGACCATGGAGCACGCCGGGACGATGCGCTTGCCCGCCGCGCGCGCGTCTTTTAGTGCTTCCTCGACCAGAATGGTAGCCAGTCCCCGTCCGCCGAATTGCGGGTCGATTTCGGTGTGGTCGAAGACGCGCTGGTTGCCGCGGTCGACGTAGTTGGCCACGCCGACGACCTTGCCGTCGATTGCAATCCGGTACTGGCCGTCCGCGGCGGTTACCGTGGTCTCGGCGCCGGTCTTGTCGGTGGTCATTGCGCTTCCTTCCGGTTGAATATCGGTCTGGGCAGCAGCCGGGTGATCGGCAGTGGCGGGGCGGGCAGTCGATCCACGGATCCCTGGTACCCAGCCACGACCCCGAAGCGTTCATCGCGGTCCTGCCACGACTGCCACCTGCAGCGCGCCGCGACCCGGGCCCTGGTAGCCCAGCTCGCCTACGACCAGCGTCGCCTCGCCCATTCTCAGCTCGCCGGCATCGCACAGCACACCGTGTTCGAAGGCCGGGTCGACGTCGATGTGCAGCGCCATGTCGGGGTTCAAGTCGATCTGGGCGCCCACTAGCGCAGTGAATGTGTGCACCGGCGAACTGCTTCCTGCCAGCTCACCGAGGAATACCCGAACCCGTGCGCCGGGCAACGAAATCGGTGCCGGTGCGTAGTGGGCGAAGTCGCGCTTGGTGTCGCGAGCAAAGTCAGGCAGCGCGACCCACAACTGGACTCCGTGCAGCACACCGGCTGCTACCGAAACTTCGGAGGGGCAGATGCCCGCGCCGGCGGTCATCAGATTCACTTCACCGGGCCGAACTATGGCGTGCACACCCGCGCTGTCGCGATGCTCCACTTCCCCGCTGAACAACCAGCTGACCGTTTGGAGTCCGGTGTGGGGATGGGGCGGGACGTCCATGCGCGCGGCGAGTCTAGTCGCAGGGCCGTAGTGATCGACGAAACACCACGCGGCTATCAGTGAGCGCTGCCGCTGCGGAAGTGTCCGTTGCACCTGCAGCGCTTGTGGTCCGCCGAGCGGAACGTCTCGCGGACGTAGCACCTCGATCCCCGCGAACCGCGAAGCACTACAAGCCACTTCAGCAGGGGCGGCTTCAAGGTTGCTCACCGTCCACCCTTCATCGTGGGCGCGATACGTCCAGCGACCTTACGCCGGTTGCCGGACCGGCGGGCACCGCACCTGACAACCCGCATGACCGCTTCGAAGATCCTTCGGAGTCGAGCGGCTCGTGCCCCCGGATCTACCCGAAGCGACGTCAGCAATCCGATCGCCACCAGAGTCTTGTTACGCGGCTGTGCGTGGGCCGAAATGTGTCGACGGCAGGTGCAACACGACCGCTATTGCCGGCATGGCTTCGCGCTCACTACGCGCCAGCAGAGCCGCATTTTCCGGCAGCTGTCGAGCATTGATTTCACCGGCGGCGATCTGCCGCAACACGTCATGGGCCTGAGCCAGCTGCGCCCGCTTCCGGTACTGCCCGCCGGGGAGTTTGACGCCGGCCCATACGCCGTACTCCTCACGATGCTCGACGGCTCGCTGGGCGCACAAGCGCTGCTGTGCGAGCGGGCATCGGCGTAAGCACTGAATCCTTGCCTCGGTGGCGGACCGCTCGTAGGCGCGTGCCTTCGCGGCGCCGTCGCCGCTGTCGTCGTCGGGGTAGCCAAACCACAGTTCCGGGTTGGCTGCACAAGGGTTGGCCATTTGTCTCTGTCTCCTAGATCGATGAAACGTAGGCAAAAGCGTATACACAACCAGCCGCCGCTGACAAGAGAAACGTGATAAAAACGTATATGACCTAGTCTGTGGGTCGAGCTGTGTAATATCCGGCTATGGCCGGAGCCTGCGGTGAGCCGTGAATCGGCCGGCGCGGCTATTCGCACCTTGCGCGAGTCGCGCGATTGGTCGCTGGCCGACTTGGCAACCGCAACCGGCGTCAGCATCATGGGGCTCAGCTACCTGGAACGGGGCGCCCGCAAGCCGCATAAAAGCACAGTTCAGAAAGTTGAAAACGGACTTGGCCTGCCGCCCGGTACCTATTCGCGGCTGTTGGTTGCGGCGGATCCTGATGCTGAGCTCACCCGATTGATGGCGGCGCAGCCGCTTGAGGCTATGTCGCCGCGACGCTCCGGCGCTGTGACGGTGGATCGCCACAACGACACCGATGTGCTCGAGGGGTACGCCGAAGCTCAGCTGGATGCCCTGCGATCGGTTATCGATAGATTGCCAGCGACGACATCAAACGAATATGAGACGTATATTCTCTCTGTGATCGCGCAATGCGTGAAGGCGGAGATGCTGGCGGCTAGCTCTTGGCGGGTGGCGGTAAACGCCGGCTCGGAGTCGAGCTGCCGGCTTATGTCTCATCTGCAGGCGCTGGAAGCGACACGTACTGCTCTGCTGGAACGGATGCCGACGAGCTTGAGCGCGCGGTTCGACCGGGCATGTGCGCGGTCGCCGCTACCAGAAGCGGTCATCGCTGCGCTCGTCGGTGTCGGTGTTGACGAGATGTGGGAGATCCGCAATCGAGGGGTCATTCCCGCAGGAGCCCTCCCCCGCATCCGGGCCTTCGTCGATGCCGTCGAATCCGGCGAGCCGAACGACCAGGATCAGAGTGGCGGTGAACGACTGCAGTGAGCTACACCGAAGTCGAGACGCTACGACGCGCCCACCAGATGTTCGTCGGTGGCAGTCGACTGCCGCTATTCGGCGCGGACGCCGCGCACTACGGGCACCTGCTGCAGGGATCTCTCGACGTAGGTCATGGCCGCTATCAGCTCACAGCGCACCAAAGCCGAGAGGCTCTGCTGGCTGCGGCCCGAACCGATGCTGCGATCGCCGCGATCATTGCCGATGCCCACCGGGACCGGGAAGCGGCTCATCAGTTGACCGGCACCGTGCTGCAGCAGGCCCACGCGGACGCCGCTGTCATGCCGATGACCCCCATGGCCCAGCGTGAGGCCCTCCTTCGACGCGTGGCGCGGCTGCGTGCTCAACGAGCACATGTCTTGGCAGCGCGCCGGCAGGCACGACGGTACCTATCGGCGCTGCGGGCGCTGCGGTATCCGACGTCGCATCCTCGCGGCGCAAAGTCCAGGCGGGCACCGAGCGACCGTGCCGGGATCGCGGTGCGAGCTGCTTTGTCACGCCTAGGTCGTCCCTATGTTTGGGGTGCTACCGGACCCAACCAGTTCGACTGTTCCGGGTTGGTCCAATGGGCCTACGAACGAGCCGGTGTTCACCTGGACCGCACCACCTATCGACAGATCCACCAGGGGATACCTGTGGCACGCTCGCATGTCCGGCCGGGCGACCTAGTGTTTCCTCATCCGGGGCACGTCCAGCTGGCGATTGGCAACAATCTGGTGGTAGAAGCTCCGTACTCGGGTGCTGCGGTCCGGATCAGCCGGTTGGGCAGCAACGTGCAGATCCGTAGGCCGCTGTGAGCGGCCGATTTTCGCCCGGACCAGTGGGCGGGACGGGAAGGTGAACCCATGTCGGAGCAAGCCGGGCCATCGCTAGATGCCATCCAGGCGCGGCAAGCGGCGCTGGGTCGGCGATACGACACGATTGTTGAGGCCGACGGCGCGCTGGCCGAGGCGCTCGCCAGTGCGCATGCCATCATGCGGGAAAGCATCCGCCGGCTGGACGCGATCGGCGCCGAGATCGAGGGCGCGTTGCCAAAGCAGGAGGAGTTGGCCGCCGACACCCCGATGGGGGCCCGTGAGTTTCAAAAATTCTTGCTTGCCAAGCAACGCGAGATCGCGGCGATCGTGGCCCACGCCCATGAGCTGGATCGCACCAAAAGCGCTGTGCTGTCAAGCTTACTGGCGCACTATGCCGACCCTGCGGGCGAATTTCGCACAAGTGAGCGCAGGTGAATTGTCGTCGTTAGGGTGCCTGGGTACTCTCACGCGACATGACAGGATCGCGGCAACGCCCTAAGCAGGGCGCAGCTCCTGCCGAGGCGCCGTCGGCGTCCTCGGATCGAGATCGAGGTAACGCCGCCAATGCCATCGCAGACGCGGAAGCCGCTCTGGCGCATCAGAACTCGGTAAGCTCGCAGCTCGACCTGCAGGTAGTCTCGGCGATCTTGAATGCGCACCTGAAAGCCGTCGAGGGTAGGGAGGCGCTGAATAAACTTCAGCAAGAAACCGAAGCTGCGGTGCGGACTCGGTCAGATCTAGACACGCCGGCCGGCGCCCGCGACTTCCAGCGTTTCTTGATCAGCAAGCTAAGGGACATCCGGGAGGTGGTCGCCAACGCCAGTCTTGATGACACGTCCAAGGCGGCCCTGATGGCGGCGTGGACATCGCTGTACAACGCGTCGCGGAATGAGCCAGCCAGCGCACCGGCACCGGCAGCCGGCATTGTCGAGGCCGCAGGCAGTGCCGGCCAGCAGCCGGGCCTGGCTGCTGGCGATCCCTACCTCGACTCGCTCTTGCTGGACGATCCAGGGCTGCTGGCCGAGGAGCCAGCGATAATGCCAAGCGGTACCGCCAGTGCGCCGCCCATGGTCCCGACCATGCCAAGCATGCCCAACCTCGGCGGCTTACCGATGCCAGCAGGGGCACCTCTACCAGGCTCCGGCCTCGGTTGGAACGCGCCCGCCGGGCCTCCGCTGCCGGGCCTGCTGCGCGGGGCCGGACCAGACCCCGGGGATCTCGACGAAAGCGAGCCGGACTCCGACGACCCGAAGCCGAGGGACCAGACCGCCCCCGACGATCCCGCCCAAGATAAGCAAGAAGAGCAGGACAAGGACGCGCCGTCGGGTCAGCCGGCGGCGACGGGTCCGACAACCGTCACGCTGCCCAACGGTGACACGGTCACCGCCGCCAGTCCCCAACTCGCCGCGGCCATCAAGGCCGCCGCCAGCGGGGTACCGATCCCAGATGCCTTCCAACAGCAAGGAATTACCCTGCCCCCACCGGGCACGCCGGTGACTCACCCGATCGACGCATCACGGCTCGCACCAGGCGATATCGGCCTATTGGCCGATCGCCATGCGCTTGCGCTCGGCCACGGCAAAGCCCTTCTCGATGGCCAGATCCAACAGGTTTCCAGCATCGGTGGACCAAGGTTTCTAGGCTGGGAACATCCACCGACAGCGCCGACCACAACCTCGCCGGCCAAGGCCGACGCACCCACACCGACCCGACCGGCGTCCACGCCGGCCGCTTCACAATACTGAGCCCGCCGGCCTGACCGCCGGCGCAAAACGAGGAGCTGGGGATGGCAGATCGAATTCATGTGGCGCCGGCGCACTTGCGTGAAGCCGCGGCCCGTCACGAGCAGACCTCCGAATACTTGCGCACCGTGCCCGCCTCGCATGCCGCGATCCTGGAGAGCCTGGAGTCGCTCGGACCGATTTTCAGCGAACTTCGCGGCGCGGGACGTGAACTGCTTGACTTGCGGCGCCAGTGTTACGAGCAGCAAGCCGATAATCATGCCGATATCGCGCAGAATCTCAAGACGTCGGCCGCCATGTGGGAGCAGCAGGAGCAAGGCGCGGCGCGCGAGTTCCGGGCCATCCTTGACGACGGTCGATGACAGACGCCAATCCCGCCTTCGATACCGTCCACCCCAGTGGTCACATTCTGGTGCGGTCCTGCCGCGGCGGATACATGCATAGCGTCACCATCAGTGAGGGCGCGATGGATACCGATGCCCGAACTTTGGCTGAGGGGATACGGCTGACAGCCGACGTCTCCTGCCTCAAAGCCTTGCTGGTAGTGCGCGACGAGATCGTCGCGGCCGGCCATACGCCGTCCGCGAAGGTGCCGACAACCCATGATCTCGATACGGCGATCGAGAAACTATTGGCGCATCAACTGCGTCCGCGCCGCCGCTGACCCGCTAAAGCATCCAGGTCTTCGCGGTATCGGGATCTGGCGCAATATCCGTGGGCGGTTCAATCGGATTGGCGCCGAACAATTCTCGCGCGCGGCAAAGCAAGGCACGCACCTCGTCGAGTTGCTGCTGCAGCGCAGAATCAGCCATGGCCTCACGCTACCCATGCCATCGCGCCGGCACAATTCACTGTCCGCGGAGGATGTTCGCACCCCGGTACGCTGAGCCGGTGGCAATCTTCGGCAGGAGGACGGCGCGCCAGCGCCTCCGGAAAGCGACCGAGGAATCCCTGACGATCCCGGCGTTCAGCGCTCCGCCGGATTGCACACCATGGGTGATCGGCGGGCTCTGGCCTGCCGATCTGTCGCTGAACAACGCCGAAACCGCTGCGCTAACAGAGTATTTGACGTCAGATTTGCAGCGAATCGCCAATTCTGCAAACGGGGAGCTGCGCAGCCTTAGGGCAGCGGTGATGCTCGACTCCGCCCGGCGCGCCGCAGAAGCCAGGGTGATCCACGAGGCCCGGGCGCAGGCTGTGCGCCGAGTCGAATCGACACTGCGTCAACTGCACGAGGCTCGCGGTATGGATCGAGACCAGACGCAAGTGCTGCCGGCCGTGCAGGACGATCAGCCGGCTGCCGAGCCGCTGGCGCGTGAACAGCAGCCAGATGAACCCGCAGCGCCGACGCCCGAGCATCCCCGACCGCCACTAACGCAGCCGGAGGCCGACGACCAGCGATTGCAGCGGCTGTTGACCTTCGTGGCCCGTCAGGAACCGCGACTGAACTGGGCGGTCGGATTATCTGCGGACGGTACGACGGTGCTGGTCACAGACGTTGCTCACGGGTGGCTACCGCCGGGCATCAGGCTCCCCGAAGGTGTGCGGTTGCTGAAACCGCGGCGACGTAGCGGCGGGGTCACCGAGCTGATCGGCACGACGACCCGTCTGGCGACCTATCGCCCGGGTGATCCGTTGGCCTGGGCGTGCGACTTTCGTGCAACGCAATCTTCGGAGCAGCCGCGTGAATTGCCGACGGTTGACAATCTGGATCGCGAGCTGAGCGAAGCCACCCGGCGCGACGGATTGCCGCGGGCAGTACACATCCTGGCCAACGCCGCCGCCGCCGGAGCTGACCTCGTGGGAGACGAAATCGACCTACTGCGAGTGCACCTGGATACCGCGCGCCATGGGGTGGTGGCTCAGTATCCCAGTGCCGATCCCGCTCTGTTGCTCAACTGTATGTTGTTGGCGGCCACCGAAAGTAAGCTCACCGGAGACCCAGTAGCAGCTAACTATCACCTGGCCTGGTTTCGGGAACTCCACACATAACACTCTCTATGTCGACCTCATGCCGCAGATGCGGTCGAGAGTTTGGTTGCGGCGCCATGTTGGGCGGGGTCATAGGGGACGCCGTCTTGCCAGCAGCGCCAGATGACGCGGATCCAGGCACGCGCGAGGATGCGCACGGCGTGTGGGTGGTCTTTGCCCGCGTGTCGTGCTTGGTTGTAGATCTGTGCGGCCTGCCGCCAAGCCTACGACGGACAACGCCGCCCAGATACTCGCCGAGTGGGAATCTGACCCGACCTTGGCAGCGACGCGAAGATCTTGCCGTCTGGATGCTCGTCGAGTCGGGTGGCTACCGAGCGGTCCAGGTTCTTGATGGCGGCGTTGAGGGCGGTGAGCACGCCGACCAGGGCGGCCACGGCGTCGGCCAGTGCTGCGGTGATGGCGGTGCCAGTGGAACCTGCTGGGGCTTCGCGCAGCCGGGCCAGCAGTACGCCCGGATGGCGGCGCCCGGAGTAGCCCTGTTTGGCCAAGAACGCCGCCAATCGCTTCTCGCCCAGGTGCAGCGCGGAGGCTGGGGTGGGGTAATGGGTCAGGAAAGCCAGGCTGATCGGGGGTTCCACGTCGGCGAAGGTCGTCTTGGCGCCGGGCCAGTGCGCGTCCAGCAGCGCCGAGAGCTGGTTAGTCGCCGCGACTCGTTGCTCGACGAGGCCGGTGCGGGTACGGACCACGGTACGTGCCGCGATGGTGGGATCGCTGTAGGGGATGGCCACGCACAGTCGGTGTTGGCGCTGCCGCAGGTATTCGGCAATGACTTCGGCGTCAGCGGCGTCGGACTTGGCGCCGGAGCGGACCTCGCCCTCACGCCAGGTTTTGATCGCGTTCGGGCTGACCGGCACGACCGGATGCCCGGCCTCCAGCAGCAGGTCCACCAGCCGCCCGTTCGGGCGTTCGATTGCGATCGGAACATCTTCAGCGGCAGCGTATTTGGCCAATCGACGAATCAGGGCGGCGATCCCGTCTACGGAATGGTCGATGGTGAAGCGGGCCACGACTTTACCCGCTTGGTCCATCACGCACACGGCATGGGATTGCGCAGCCCAATCGATTCCGACGAAGAACACTGCGACAGCAACAGACAATTCGACTCCTCAACATGGCAGCGACGACGACTCGGCGGCGAGGCCGGCCCCTGGGTGGTCACTAACCGGCGCTCTGCGGCGCATCTCCCGGTTGCCGGTTTTCGGCCTCGGGGAAGTCGGGGGCGGCGGTGTCATGTTGGCCCTCTACAAGCGACCGACCATGGCCGTCACCCCGGCTCCCGCCGAGTCCCTTCCACGAACCTCAAATCAAGGCCCGCAATGAGGATGGTGCCCTAGTGACCGGTCAGTACAGGTGGCTTTGAATTGACGCTGGTTGGAGCCGTGGACATACTGTCTTGGTGTCGGGGTCGGACAGTCGTGCGGAACTGAGCGACAAAGATCTCGTCGAATCGGTTCTCCGGGAACTCAGCGAGGCAGCCGATAAGTGGGAAGCACTTGTCGCGCAGGCAGAAACCGTTACCTACAGCGTAGACCTGGGCGACATTCAGGCTACGACCAATTCCGACGGCCGGTTGCTCAAGCTGACACTGCATCCCGGTGTGATGACCGGGTATTCCCATGGGGAACTGGCCGAGCGGTTGAACCTGGCGGTCGCGGCGTTGCGCGAGGAAGCAGAGGCTGACAACCATGCTCGGTACGGTGGGCCACT
>NZ_VTZN01000158.1 GCF_008370645.1 Mycobacterium simiae | reverse complement strand
GGGTCGGAAGGCGGCGGCCACGGCGAGCAGCGGCTCGGCACGACCTGCGGGTGGCCCCGGTCGATGCGGGGCAGGGCGTCGGGTGCGGAACGTTTGCTGTCCCGCTGGGGGTCACGGGGCGCGCGTGAGCACGACGCAACACCGACCCGGCCCCGGCTGTAACCGGACATCGGGGCCGTGCGGAGCCAGCGCGTCGGACACCCCGGTGATCAGCGCGTGGTTCATGGTGCAGGCCAGCTCCGTCTGCTCTTGGGCCAGCGCATGGAACGGGCAGTTCGCCAGTTCGACCTCGCCATTGGTGCGGCGGGGTTCGTAACCGTGCCGGCGCAGCACCCGCAACGCCACGTCGAGCGCCGCCGCGGCATCGGTGGGCTTGGCGACGCCGTTGCCGATCGTCTGGCCGTAGTCGTGGGCGACTTGGTTGAGCAGCTCGGTAGCGGGCTCGCCGGTGGTGGTTGACCGGACGATGGCCGCGGCCATCAGCCGTCCGGCCAGCTCGTACTCCCGTTGCGGAAGGCTTACCGCGATATCGCGCGCCGCCCTGCGGTACAGCTTTGCTGTCCGCCCGGCGCCGGGTCCGGACCGGCCGGTCATGCGTGCGTAGTCGGTCTCTAGCAGGCCCTCGGCGGTGAGCCGGTCGAGATGGAATTTGGCCTGGTGGTGCGCTATGCCGAGGGCATCGGCCGCCTGGTCGCGGGTCACCGGACTCGGCTGTGAGCACACATAGTCGTAGAGCTGGTAACGCACCGGGTCGGCTAGTGCTCCGATCCCGGCGGCATTGCGCTCGAGTGCGTCCGTAACCATTCCATTTCTAAGAGACAAAACACTTGACGCTACAGTTTACAGGTTCTAACGTACGAAATATTATCCCATAGAATTGGAGGGGTCATGAGCACCAGACAAGCTACCCAACGCGGTGCCGGAACACCCGCGTTTGCCGACCAGTTGAAGGACCCGGCATATTCGGCCTTCCTGCTGCTTCGAACCGTGTTCACGGTGGCGCCCATCGTGTTCGGGTTGGACAAGTTCTTCAATCTGCTGACCCACCCGCATCACTGGAGCATGTACCTGGCCGGTTGGATCGACAACCTGGTGCCCGGTACCGCCGACCAGTGCATGTACCTGGTGGGCGCGATCGAGATCGCGGCCGGTGTGCTGGTTGCGGTGGTGCCGCGCTTCGGCGCCTGGGTGGTGGCGGCCTGGCTGGGCGGGATCATCCTGGACCTGGTTACCGGTCCGGGGTTCTACGACGTCGCGCTGCGTGACTTCGGTTTGCTGGCCGGCGCTGTGGCCCTGGCCCGGCTGGCCGAGGGCGCGCACCGGGGCACCGTGGGCAGTCGGTAGCCAACCCTGTCACACTCCGCGCAGATAGCGCTTGGCGATGATGCGTTGGGTCATCGAAACGACCGGCCCGCCGAGCTTGCTCCACCAGGTCGCGGGCCGGGAGAACGCCGACACCTCCGCGTATACCGCGGAGGTGTTCGCGTCGTAGCGCACGGCGAACCGTTCTTCCCCGGACTCCGGGTGACCTGGCAGCGTGCCGTAGGCGAACCCGCGGGTGTCGGGTTCGTCGATGACGTACACGACGCGGCAGGGCGCGCGCAGCAGATCCATCATCTTGACCACCACGATCGCCGAAACCACCGCGACGTCGGAACTGGCCGCAACGCCCAGGCCGGCGCCGCGCTGCATGCCCCAGCGCATGACTGCGTCGGCGGCCTGTTCGAAACGCGCACGGCCAGAGCCGATCTGGGCCGACACGCTGAGGTGATCGTAGCCCGGCGGCAGCTGCGCGGTCGCGGTCGCGCCCACTTCGGGATAGGTCAGCTGAAGGTCGGCGAGCGCATCCAGGTCCACGCACCCAGCTTGCCACGCCTGATTGGGGTGCCGGGTTGGCGTGAGGGCGTGTGGGGGCCACCATCCGACTGCGCCGAATGCGTCCGGGTGTTGCGGTGCGCCGTCGAACGGGGCGCGAATTTCATCGACACCGCCGATTCCTAGGGCCCCTACGTGTCCGCGGAGATCATCCGCGAGGCGCTGCATCCTTACGATGGGCTGGTGATTGCCACCAAGGCCGGGTTGCTGTGGACCGGGCCGGGGGTGTGGATCCCTCTGGGTAACCCGAGCTATCTGCGCCAGGAGTGCGAGATGAGCCTGCGGTGTCTGGGCGTCGACACCATTGGCCTGTTCCAGCTGCATCGCATCGACCGCCACGTTCCGCTGGAAGATCAAGTCGGTGAGCTGCTCGCGCCGAAGGACGAAAGCAAGATCCGCCACATCGGGTTGCCGATTCCGGGTACGTCGAGCGTGGCGCATTTGGAGGAGAACGTCGCCGCGGCCGAGATCGAGCTGGGCGACGACGAATTCGAGCTGCTGGCGGCCATCGGAGAGCACAACGCCTGACCAGGGTCATCAGCGGTCTTCGGGGGTCACCGCACGCCGGCTGCCGCGTACCCTGCGCCGGACCAATACCGTCCTAATACGGTGTGGTGGTGGCAGGTGACCAGCAACGACACCCGGGCGGCGGATTCAATCCCCCCGAGCCGACCACCAAGGGCGGGCCCGACTACGGCCGGTTCATCGACGCGGTCCGCAAGCTGCAAGACCATGCCCGGGCCGCCGACGCTCCCGACGACGTGTTCACCGAGGCCGCCGATCTGCTGGAGAAGGTGTCGGCGCTGCTGACGCCATTCGACACCGACGAATGGCACTCGCCGTCGGGCCGGCGGATGGACCTGTTCGTGCGCGGCAACATCCTCACGGTGCCCATGTCGGCGCATAAGACCGACGATGGCCGGATCCAGGGCTGGGCCCGATTCGCCCGGTTTCACCTGGGCCGCAACGGCGCCGTGCACGGCGGGGCACTCGGGTTGCTGTTCGACACGGTCCTGGGTTTGACGGCGTCGGTGCTCACCGGCAGCACCCGGCAACGCACGGCCTACCTCACGATCAACTACCGCAATATCGTGCCCGTTGAGAAAAAGTTGCAGGTCGACGCGGGAGTCGACCGTGTCGACGGGCGCAAGATCTTCGTCTCCGGCCGGTTGACCGACGGCGACACCGTGCTGACCGAGGCCGACGCGTTGTTCGTGCGGCTCAAACCTGGGCAGCCCTAGTTCCCAGCAGGCGCCACAAGCCGGCGGCGTCGGAGTCGATCGCCTCGGTGGTGTTCTCGGTGCCCCGCGAGCCCCACACCGCAGGTCCACAAGCGGCGAGCTTCTCGCGGCTGACCACATCCGGACTGGTGCTCATGTTCCCGGCCCCGCCGTGGGGAACCTCGCATTCCCGACACCAGCTCGCGGCCGTCGCGCAACCGCACCCGCACCCGGGCCGGGAAGGTCATCGTGAACGCGTCGAGTGCCGCCGGCGCCCACGGCTGTTCCGTCGCGGCGCGGCCGGCGGCACCGATCCCGCCCTCTCGCAGGGCGCGCAGCAGCGCCAAGCTGTCGCCGACGCCGACGCGAATACCCTTGTGCCCGTGGCGGGTTCGTCGAACTGCGGCGAGCAGCCGGCGGGTTGAGGTGCCGGCTGTCAGCGCGCGAACCGGTAGCAGCGGTGCCATCGCCTCGGCCGTGCGCAGGGTGAGGGACCAGTCGTGGCGCAACGACACCCGGTCGGCCACATCGGCGAGCTCGCGGTGGTGGGTGGCCAGCCACTCCTCGTTGACCTCGACGGGTGTGAGCCGGCCGGCGACGAGTGTCACCGCCACGGTCCACGGGATCGAGAAGTTGATGGTCACCGGCGTGGGCATCCGGACGGTCGCGTACCCGTGCGACATGGCGTCCATTCCGCCCGTCAGCACGCCCGCCTCGACGACCACGGACGCGACGTCGGCGGCCGGCGGTGGCCCGAGTTCAAGCAGCGCATCGACGGCAGTGTCGACATAGGCGCAGCCCGGGTAGCGCTTGATGCTCATCGTCGGGGTCGCCCATCCGGAGCCGAGCCCACCGAGAAGCGCGGGCAGCGGCGCATAGCAGAACACATCGAAGAAGCCCTGCGGATGGTCCAGGGCATCCAGTGGACCGGTGACGCCGCGGGCGGCCAGTCGGGCGGCCCGCATCCCGGCCAGCGTCGGCTCGGCCGCCGTCAGCAACTTCGAGTCGGGCGCCATGAACCCCGGCACGGTGGCGCGCGCAGCTTGGTAAAGGGCAAGGGCCAGGGCATGCGCCAACCGACCGGTATCGAGCCCGAGCAGGAGTCCAGCGGCGACGGCCGATCCGGCGGCATGCACGAACGACCACAGCTGACCGTTCAGCGGTCCGAGCAGGCAGGCGCCGCCCAACCGGGCCTCGAGTTCGTTAGCCGCAACCTGGGCGGCCAGTTGCTCGGCCGTCGGCGTGCCGGTCTCGGTGGCCAGCAGTACCGGCACCAGTACGGCGGAGTGGCCGGCGTGCGCGAAGCACACATAGTCTGGAAACCGAGCGGGGCAGCCCCGGCATCAAAACCGGGCCAGCTCAGCGACCCAGCCGGCCCAGGTTTCGACGCCCGCGAGCACCCGTTGGGACGCGGCGTCGCCGGTCGAGGCGGCCATGGCCGCGTACATGGATCGACGTTGGGCGCGGCACAGGTCGACCACCGCGCGTCCGGGACGTCGTCACGACGAAGGTCAGCGGCCCATCCCGCCAACCGTTCGATCGTGGTCACCACGGTCGCACGGTAGCCGCGCATCGATTGATGGGTCAATCGAGGTGGCGGATCGGCTTGGGCTGGTAGTCGGGCGCACCGATAGCATGGTCGCGATCGCTTGGATACGCCAAACCCTGGAGAACCGCCCTGATGAGCGCCCCCGCACACCCCGTCCCCGGAGCCGACGGCGGCGACCCGCGGCACCCGATCCGGGTTCCTGCCGGGACCACCGCGGCCGCCGCGGTAGGCGAGGCCGGGTTGCCCAGGCGCGGCGCGCCCGACGCCATCGTGGTGGTGCGTGATGCCGATGGCAAGCTACGCGACTTGAGCTGGGTCCCAGACGTTGACGTCGAAGTCACACCGGTGCCTGCCGATACCGAGGAAGGCCGCAGCGTCATCCGGCACTCGACCGCACATGTCTTGGCCCAAGCCGTCCAAGATCTGTTCCCGCAAGCCAAGCTGGGCATCGGCCCCCCTATCACCGACGGCTTCTACTACGACTTCGATGTGCCCGAGCCGTTCACGCCCGAGGATCTGGCGGCACTGGAAAAGCGGATGCGCCAGATCATCAAGGACGGACAGCTATTCGACCGACGCGTCTACGAATCCAAGGATCAGGCCAGAGCAGAGCTGGCCAATGAGCCCTACAAGCTTGAGCTCGTCGATGACAAGTCCGGAGACCCAGACGTCATGGAGGTCGGCCCCCCAGGTAGTAATGACGAGCTCACTGCTTACGACAACCTCAATCCTCGCACCCGGCAACGTGTTTGGGGCGACCTGTGCCGCGGGCCGCACATCCCGACTACCAAACACATCCCGGCCTTCAAGCTGACCAGGAGTTCGGCGGCCTACTGGCGTGGTGATCAGAAAAATGCCAGCCTGCAACGCATCTACGGCACCGCGTGGGAGTCGCAGGAAGCCCTCGACCGGCACCTCGAGCTCATCGAAGAGGCGCAACGCCGCGACCACCGCAAGCTCGGGGTGGAGCTGGACCTGTTCAGTTTTCCCGACGAAATCGGTTCCGGTCTAGCGGTTTTCCATCCCAAGGGCGGCATCGTGCGACGCGAGCTGGAGGACTATTCGCGACGCAAGCACACCGAGGCCGGCTATGAATTTGTCAACAGCCCGCACATCACCAAGGCCCAACTGTTCCACACCTCGGGGCACCTGGACTGGTATGCCGACGGCATGTTCCCGCCCATGCACATCGACGCCGAGTACAACGCGGACGGCTCGGTGCGCAAACCCGGTCAGGACTACTACCTCAAGCCGATGAACTGCCCGATGCACTGCCTGATTTTCCGGGCGCGGGGGCGGTCATATCGCGAATTGCCGCTGCGGCTCTTCGAATTCGGCACGGTCTATCGCTACGAGAAGTCCGGCGTGGTGCACGGGTTGACTCGGGTGCGCGGCTTGACCATGGACGATGCGCACATCTTCTGCACCCGCGAGCAGATGCGTGACGAGCTGCGTTCGCTGCTGCGGTTCATCCTCGACCTGCTCAGCGACTACGGACTGACCGACTTCTATCTGGAGCTGTCCACCAAGGATCCGGAAAAGTTCGTTGGCTCCGACGAGGTCTGGGAGGAAGCCACCACCGTGTTGGCCGAGGTGGGCGCCGAATCCGGCCTGGAGTTGGTGCCCGATCCCGGCGGCGCGGCGTTCTACGGACCGAAGATCTCGGTGCAGGTCAAGGACGCGCTGGGTCGCACCTGGCAGATGTCGACGATTCAGCTGGACTTCAACTTCCCAGAGCGTTTCGAGCTGGAGTACACCGCCAGGGATGGTGCGCGGGACCGCCCCGTGATGATCCATCGCGCGCTGTTCGGGTCGATCGAGCGGTTCTTTGGCATCCTCACCGAGCACTACGCAGGGGCTTTCCCTGCGTGGCTGGCGCCGGTTCAGGTGGTCGGCATCCCGGTTGCTGACGAGCACATCCACTACTTGGAAGGCGTTGCTGCGCAACTAAAGTCGCACGGCGTACGGGCAGAGGTGGATAGCAGCGACGACCGGATGGCCAAGAAGATCGTCCATCACACCAATCAGAAGGTGCCGTTCATGCTGCTGGCCGGAGACCGCGACGTGCAGGCCGGCGCGGTGAGCTTCCGGTTCGGCGACCGCACGCAGATCAACGGTGTGCCGCGTGATGCGGCGGTGGCGGCCATCGCGGGGTGGATTGCTGATCGCGAAAATTCGGTTCCGACAGCAGAACTGGTGAAAGTGACGTCCGGTGAGTGACGAGGAACGCGGTGATCGAGAGGACAGCACCATTCTGGACCGCGGCGTGGGCCAGCGCGACAACCTGGAGCGGCTGTGGACGCCGTATCGAATGAACTACCTCGCCGAAGCGCCGATGCAGCGTCCCGAGTCCGAGCGCGCACAGCCGTTCAGCGAAATTCCGCGGCTCTCCGACGAAGCAGGGCTGGTGGTCGCCCGCGGCGAACTCGTCTATGCCGTGCTCAATCTTTACCCCTACAACCCCGGCCATCTGATGGTGGTGCCCTATCGGCGGGTATCGGAGCTAGAGGACCTCACCGACCCGGAAAGCGCGGAGTTGATGGCGTTCACCCAGAAGGCGATTCGCGTCATCAAGAATGTGTCGCGGCCGCACGGTTTCAACGTCGGCTTGAACCTGGGTACGTCGGCGGGCGGCTCGCTGGCCGAGCATCTGCATGTGCACGTAGTTCCGCGCTGGGGCGGTGACGCGAACTTCATCACTATCATCGGCGGCTCCAAGGTGATTCCGCAATTGCTGCGCGACACCCGCCGGCTGCTGGCAACTGAATGGGTCAGGCAACCGTGAGTAAGGCGCCGTTTCTGTCCCGGGCAGCCTTTGCGCGGATCACCAATCCGCTCGCTCGGGCACTGCTGCGAATCGGCCTCACACCCGATGCCGTCACCATCATCGGCACCACCGCCGCGGTGGCCGGGGCGCTGGTGCTTTTCCCGCTGGGCAAGCTGTTCGCTGGTGGGTGCGTGGTTTGGTTTTTCGTGCTGTTCGACATGTTGGACGGGGCGATGGCCCGCGAGCGCGGCGGCGGCACCCGGTTCGGCGCGGTGCTGGATGCCGCCTGCGACCGGATCAGCGACGGCGCGATATTTAGCGGTCTGCTGTGGTGGATAGCGTTCGGCATGCGCGACCGACTGCTGGTGGTGGCGACGTTGATCTGCCTGGTCACCTCGCAGGTAATCTCTTACATCAAGGCTCGGGCGGAGGCCAGCGGGCTGCGCGGCGACGGTGGCATCATCGAACGACCGGAACGATTGATCATCGTGCTGGTCGGTGCGGGCGTGTCGGACTTTCCGTTCATCGCCTGGCCACCGGCGTTGCCGGTGGCGATGTGGCTACTGGCCGGCGCCAGTGTGATCACCTGCGGGCAGCGGTTGTACACGGTGTGGAGGTCGCCGGGAGCCACCGATCGCATTGCGGTGCCGGGTAGCGGACCGATTACGGGAAAGAGTGAGCAGTGATTCCGACCCCGTCGGGCCTGAGAGCGATGGGAAACCCTCGCCGCCTCGTTAACGGGCGGGCGACGGACTGGGCATATGCGGCCGGCTGGCGGGTGGTGCGGGCGATGCCGGAGTTCGCCGCGCGCAACGTCTTCGACGCGGGAGCCCATTACGCGGCCCGCCGCGGCGGGCCCGAGCAGCTGCGCAAGAACCTGGCCCGGGTCATCGGCGTGCGTCCCGCCGATGTTCCGGACGCGTTGCTGCGTGCCTCGCTGGAGTCCTATGCCCGGTACTGGCGGGAGGCATTCCGGCTACCCGCCATGAACCATCGCAAGCTGGCCCGCCAGATCAACGACTCGTTCCAGGGCATTGACAATCTGGATGCGGCGCTGGCCGCCGGTCGCGGGGCAGTCGTGGCGTTGCCGCACAGTGGGAACTGGGACCTGGCTGGCATGTGGTTAGTCCAGACCCATGGCGCCTTCACCACTGTGGCCGAGCGACTCAAACCCGAGTCATTGTATCGGCGTTTTATCGCGTACCGGCAGAGCCTCGGCTTCGAAGTGCTTCCGCTGTGCGGTGGCGCCCAAACACCTTTCGAGGTGCTGTGCGAGCGGCTGCGGGCGAATGGGGTGGTGTGCCTGATGGCTGAGCGCGACCTTACCCGCACCGGCGTTCGGGTCGACTTCTTCGGCGAACCTACCCGAATGCCCGCGGGGCCGGCCAAACTCGCGATCGAGACGGGGGCCGCCCTGCTGCCGGCGCACTGCTGGTTTGAGCCCAACGGCTGGGGTTTCCGGGTGTGTCCGGCGCTGGACTGCAGCAGCGGTGACGTGTGCGCCATCACCCAGGCATTGGCAAACCAGTTCGCGCACAACATTGCCGAACACCCAGCGGACTGGCACATGTTGCAGCCGCAGTGGCTGGCGGATCTATCCGAGGCCCGGCGGGCCCAGCTGCGGGACATGTGATGCGCATTGGGATGGTTTGTCCCTACTCGTTCGATGTAGCGGGCGGGGTGCAGTCGCATGTGTTGCAGCTGGCCGAGGTGATGCGGGCCCGCGGGCACCAGGTCAGTGTGCTTGCGCCGGCGTCATCGGATGCCTCGCTACCGGACTATGTGGTCTCCGGTGGCAGGGCAATCCCGATTCCGTACAACGGCTCGATCGCGCGGCTGCGCTTTGGCCCGGCGACTCACCGCAAGGTCAAGAAGTGGCTTTCGGAGGGGCATTTCGACGTACTGCACCTGCACGAGCCCAACGCCCCGAGTTTGTCGATGCTCGCCCTGAACATCGCCGAAGGACCGATCGTGGCAACGTTTCACACCTCGACCACCAAGTCGCTGACGTTGGCCGTCTTCCAGGGCATCTTGCGGCCGATGCACGAAAAGATTGTCGGCCGCATCGCAGTGTCCGATCTGGCCCGGCGCTGGCAGATGGAGGCGCTGGGGTCGGACGCGGTGGAGATCCCCAACGGTGTCGACGTGAATTCCTTCGCCTCGGCATCGCCGCTGGACGGATATCCGCGGCCGGGTAAAACGGTGCTGTTTTTGGGCCGCTATGACGAGCCTCGCAAGGGCATGGCCGTGCTTATGGCCGCGCTGCCCGCCGTGGTCCAGCGCTTTCCGGACCTGCAGCTGCTCATCGTCGGCCGTGGCGATGAGGACCAATTACGTAGTCAGGCAGGCGGTTTCGCTGAGCACATGCGCTTTCTCGGCCAGGTCGACGACGCGGGCAAAGCCTCGGCAATGCGTAGTGCTGACGTCTACTGCGCGCCCAACACCGGCGGCGAGAGTTTCGGCATCGTGCTGGTCGAGGCGATGGCGGCAGGTACCCCGGTGGTGGCCGCCGACCTGGATGCCTTTCGGCGTGTGCTGCAAGACGGTGAGGTGGGGTGTCTGGTCCCGGTGGACGACAGCGCCGCGCTGGCCGATGCGCTGATCGAGGTCTTGGACAACGACGTGTCGCGGGAGCGGTATATCGGCGCGGGCAGCGAAGCGGTCCGTCGTTACGACTGGTCGGTGGTGGCCAGCCAGATCATGCGGGTATACGAGACAGTCGCCGGCTCGGGCGTCAAGGTGCAGGTGGCCAGCTGATGACGTGGCTGCTGGTCACCGTCATCGTGCTGCTGTTCGCCGTGCTGGTTGCGCTCGGCGCCTGGGGTTATCAGCGGGCCAACCGGCTGGACCGGCTGCACGTCCGCTACGACCTTTCCTGGCAGGTACTCGATGGCGCGCTGGCGCGCCGAGCGGTGGTGGCGCGTGCGGTCGCCATCGAAGCCTACGGCGATGTCCCCGAAGGTGCGCACTTGGCGGAACTGGCCGACCGCGCCGAACGTGCATCGCGGCACGACCGCGAAGCCGCCGAAAACGAGCTCTCGGCCGCGCTGGCGATGGTTGATCCGGCGTCGCTGCCCACGGCGCTGGTGGCCGAGCTAGCCGACGCCGAAGCCCGGGTGGTGCTGGCCCGCAGATTCCACAACGACGCCGTGCGCGACACCTTGGTGCTGCGCGAGCGGCGTATGGTGCGCGCTTTCCGGCTCGGCGGAAAAGCGCCGCTGCCAACCTATTTCGAGATCGCAGAACGTCCCCACGCGCAAGCGCACAGCAACCACGGTGACCTTAACCGGCGCACGTCGGCGCGGGTGGTGCTGATCGACGAGAGCGGCGCTGCGCTGTTGCTCTGCGGCTCGGACCCGGCGTGTCAAGACGGGGCCGCGAGTCGATGGTGGTTCACCGTCGGCGGGGAAGTGCGACAAGGGGAGAAGTTAGCCCAGGCCGCTGCACGCGAACTCGCCGAGGAGACCGGTCTGTTAGTCAAGCCGGCCGAGCTGGTCGGACCGATCTGGCAACGTAACTCCGTTTTCGAGTTCAACGGGTCCCTGCTCGACAGTGAAGAGTTCTACCTGGTGTACCGCACGCGGCGATTCGAACCGAGACTGGACGGAAGGACCGAGCTGGAACGCCGCTACATTCACGGTGCCCGCTGGTGCAGCGCCGAAGATATCGCGGAGCTGGTGGCCGCCGGCGAGCAAGTGTATCCGTTGCAGCTTGCCGAGCTGCTGCCGGAGGCCAACCGTCGGGCGGATGCGCCGGGTGCGGACCAGGTTGCTGTGCCGCAATCCATCCGTTGACCGGTCGCTGTAGCGGCTCAGGGCTGCAGCCGTTCCATCCGGCCGTTGGTGATGCGAATCCGGTTGTGCAGCCGGTTCTCGCGTCCCTGCCAAAATTCGACGATCTCCGGAGCGATCCGGTAGCCGCCCCAGCCCGGTGGCACCGGAATAACGTCCTGGTCGGCGAATCGGCGCGTCACCTCAGCCAGCTGGCTATCGAGCTGGGCGCGCGAGCTGATGGGACGCGACTGCTGGGACGCCCACGCGCCCAGCTGCGCGCCGCGCGGGCGCACCGACCAATACGCCAGCGTCTGCTCGGCGCTGACCTTCCTGACCCCGCCGCGCACATGCGCCTGGCGTCCCAGCTCATACCAGGGAAAGGTTGCCGACG
>NZ_VTZN01000157.1 GCF_008370645.1 Mycobacterium simiae | reverse complement strand
GCCGACCCGATCGTGGGCCTGCTGATCACCGTGGCCATCGTGGCCGTGCTGCGCACCGTGGTGCGAGATGTGTTCCATCGCCTGATGGACGCTGTTGATCCGACGCTCATCGACACCGCGGAGGCCGCCCTGGCCGTCCAGCCGGGGGTGTGTCTGGTGCGCAGCGTGCGGATGCGTTGGAGCGGGCACCGTCTGCTCGCAGACGTTGAACTGGACATCGACCAGAAGTTGAGCCTGGCCGACGCTCATCGCATCGCCCACCAGGCCGAACATGACCTGATCCACGCCGTTCCGAAACTTAGCGCCGCGACTATTCACGCCTACCCTGCCCACCGCACCACCACGCCCGCGTGATCCTGGACCACGCCGCCACGTCGCTTCCGGTAGTCGTCATGGTTGTCCAAGCCTGGTGCCCGTGTGCTACCGGATGCGATCGCTGATGATTTGCAGGACGCTCGTCGCGATTTGGTCTGCCGGTTCGATTCCCAACACGCCGACGGATATCAAGAACGAGGACTTTTCGCGGTAGAGGTGACACCAACCGTCGTTGGTGCTGATCTTCAGGGTGGACGAGTCCGGGTGGGTGAGGTCGAATTCGTAGTTGGGGTCGTGCAGCGCGGCACACGCTTGCAGTGCTGTCTCGAGTTGGTGAAGTACGCCCCTGGAAGTGCTGGGGTCTGGGTAGAACGCAATGGCTTGACTGACCGTCTGGATTAGGGCGGGCCCGCCCGGTTTGAGGTCATCGGTGATGCCGTGATACCCGGCGCTGCGAAACTCGGTCCAGCCGCTTCCGAAAGTGAGATCGCTGGTTCCCGCTGCCCGACAAGGGCCTGGAGCATTAGTGTCTCCCGACGGCGGATTACGCAAATCCGCGTGCGCATGTGCGGTCAGCTCCTCGTACTGTGCGATGCGTCGCACCTCTTCCACACCGACGATCAACGCATCGACGCGTGATGCGGGCGCGGTGCTCGTCGTGGCCGTTGTGCTGGAGTGCGAACATGCGGTAATCGTCGCTACCAAACAGCAGGCGATGAAGGCCCATCGGACGGCGGCGGCCAGACCGTGTTTGATAGCTCGGCGTTTGCCGTTACTGCCGGCGGAACTGCGTGGGCTCATCGTCGATACCCGTCTTCTCCAGTCTGCGGGGTGGAGTGGGATTCGGCGTTGACCCGGGTGCGATCACCCGCTTGGTAGCCGCCGCTGCCTCTACCCTAGGGGCGTTTGCGCGCCAACTGAGCAGAATGGGCAAAAACCGAGGTCAGAGCGCCGGACGAGCCCAACAGGTAGAGCCGACGAGACAAGATGGCGCAGGGCAACGCCGGTGGGATGCACCAAGGCCGCCGGTAGACTGAGGCTTTCCGGGCCGAGTAAATCAGCCAGTGGCCGGCGGCCACCAGGAAGGGGAAGCGTGCCGGGGGCGATGTTGGAGCCGAGGCTTCGTCGGGCGGAGCACCGGCGGGTGCGGGCGCGGCTGAATCTCTCGATCCGGAGCCGGCCTATAGCCAGCCGGGCTGCTGCCCGGCACACCCGCAACGGCCATGAGTCTCATCCGAACGCTGCTTGAGCTGTTGGCCTTCCTGGCGCTGACGGGGGGCACCGCCCTGTTCGTGGCCGCGGAGTTCTCGCTGACCGCGTTGGAACGCAGCACAGTAAACGCTAACGCGCGCACGGGTGGACGACGGGATCAGTTTGTCCAGCATGCCCATCGCACCTTGTCATTTCAATTGTCTGGTGCGCAGGTGGGAATCTCGATCACCACGCTGATCACTGGATACTTGGCCGAGCCATTGATCGCCCGCCTGACGCGGCCGGTTCTGACAGCGGCGGGGTTACCCCATGACCTTTCGGTGGGTGTGGCGTTGGCTGTGGCCCTGGTGATCGCCACCTCGGTATCGATGGTGTTCGGCGAGCTGGTGCCCAAGAACCTCGCGGTCGCTCAACCAGTAGCCACTGCGCGTGCCGCCGCAGCCCCTCAGGTGCTGTTCTCGGTACTGCTCACACCGCTGATCCGGTTGACCAATGGCACTGCCAACGTGATCTTGCGCCGGATGGGCATCGAACCGGCCGAAGAGCTGCGTTCAGCTCGCTCGCCACAAGAGTTGGTCGCACTGGTGCGTCGCTCGGCTCGCCGCGGTTCTCTCGATCCGAGTACCGCGACGCTGGTCGACCGATCATTGCGGTTTGGGGCTCGCACCGCCGACGAGCTGTTGACACCGCGCACCGAGATCGAGGTACTCCAAGCCGACGACACTGCTGCAGACCTGATCGCCAAGGCCATCGAAACAGGTTTCTCGCGCTTTCCCGTGGTCGACGGTGACTTAGACAAGACCATCGGCATCGTGCACGTCAAGCAGGTATTCCGGCTGACACGACCGGAGCGGACCCGGATTCGGCTGGCCGACCTGGCCCAGGCGGTAGCGATGGTGCCCTCAACGCTGGATGGCGATGCTGTCTTGGCGCCGATCCAGGCCAGCGCACTGCAGACCGCGCTGGTTGTCGACGAATACGGTGGCACCGCTGGCATGGTGACCATGGAGGACCTGATCGAGGAGATCGTTGGCGAGGTACGCGACGAACACGATCAGCCGGACCCGGTGGTGGCGCCCTCTGGCAATGGCTGGCAGGTGCCCGGCCTGTTACGCATCGATGAGGTGTTCGAAGCCGTCGGATACCGCGCCCCCGAGGGCCACTACGAGACCATTGGCGGGTTCGTGTTGCGCGAACTGGGCCACATACCGGTCGAGGGCGAGTCGGTGGAGATCGAAGAGTTCGATCCCGCGTCTGCCTATGCGGAACCGGTCTGGTGGCGCGCGACGGTGGTGCGCATGGAAGGCCGGCGTATCGACCTGCTTCATCTCATCAGGCTTGGGCATCGCGGCCGCAGTGCACACCCGGGCAAGCCAGATGGGTGACCTCATCGGGGTAATGCTGA
The DNA here is from genome assembly GCF_008370645.1 of Mycobacterium simiae. Classification (GTDB taxonomy): domain Bacteria; phylum Actinomycetota; class Actinomycetes; order Mycobacteriales; family Mycobacteriaceae; genus Mycobacterium; species Mycobacterium simiae_A. The sequence continues at coordinate 8,684 of NZ_VTZN01000157.1, read as the reverse complement.
CGGTGCTGTTGTTGGGTGCCAACGCATTTTTCGTGGGGGCGGAATTCGCCCTGATATCGGCGCGGCGTGACCGCCTCGAAACGCTCGCCGAAGTAGGTAGGCGCGATGCGCTCACGGTTATTCGCGCCGGGGAGAACCTGTCGCTGATGCTGGCTGGAGCTCAGTTGGGCATTACGGTGTGCTCGATTCTGTTGGGCCGTATCGGTGAACCAGCCGTGGCTCACCTGCTGGAGCAGCCGTTTCACGTCGCCGGCATTCCCGAAACACTGCTGCACACCGCGTCATTCGTGGTGGCGATAAGCATCATGGTGGTGCTACACGTGTTGCTTGGTGAAATGGTGCCGAAGAACATCGCCATCGCTGGGCCGGAAAAGGCTGCAATGCTACTCATTCCGGCGTATCTGATCTGGATGCGCATCGCTCGCCCGTTTATTGCCTTCTACAACTGGTGTGCCAATATCTCGCTAGCTGCCCTGGGCGTGCAGGCTAAAGACGAACTGGAGATCACGGTATCCACCGTCGAACTTGCAGAGATGATCGCCGAATCTCGCTCGGCGGGGCTGCTTGACCCGGAGGAGCATGTGAGGCTCACCCGCGCGCTGCGGATCCGCGACCGGGCTGTCGCCGACGTGGCGGTGCCGCTGGCCCAGGTTCGGGCGGTGTCGGTCGCGCCAGACGGCAGCGGACCGCAGGTTCGCGCCATCGAGCGGGCGCTGGTGGAAACCGGATATTCGCGTTTCCCAATTGTCGAGCCGTCGGGCAGCTACCTCGGATACGTCCATATCAAGGACGTGCTGCCAGTTATCGACGACCTGGACGCGGTGATCGACCGATCGGCTTTGCGCTCATTGCCGCGGCTGCTTGGCACCTTGTCGCTGGCTGAGGCCTTGTCGACGCTGCTTCGTAGCAACAGCCACCTCGCGCTTGTCACCGACGTCCATGGCGATGTTGTCGGCATGGTGGCACTGGAAGATTTGTTCGAGGACCTCGTCGGTGCCATCCGCGACGGTACCCACCGCGGCTAAGGCTCGTTTGGAGGTTGACCACAGCCCAGTGCCGGCTATTCCTGTTGCGCCGTCAGCTTGCGAATCGCTTGAATTTCGCTCTCCTGATACGGCCGCCCGTCGGGCCATAGCAGATCGCTGAACCACACCTTGGGAGGCGCTTGGTAGGGGTGGTCCCAGGAATCCCACGGCAGGTATGTCTGAGTTTTTCCAGCCACCAGACCCCAGTTGAACACACCAACGTTGTGCCGCTTGGCAACTGGCAGGATTCCTTCAACGGTGCTGCCGCGCGACCGTGCCAGGTACTCGGTGCAGATGATTGGCCGCCCGAGCGGGGAAAGTTCAGCGATTCTGGCCTCGAACTCCCCTGGTGCGGCATAGCTGTGGAACGTGATCACATCGGAATTGTCGAGTTGAATGCCACTGATTGCGCTGCGGTTCCTCGGGTCTCCCCAACTTCCTTGCCAGACGCCACTTGTCAACGGTTGAGCAGGATCAACCGCACGGGCCCACTGGAACACCTGGGGGAGCAGATCCGCGACCAGCCCCAGCTTGTCCTTGCGCTCCACCTTGCGATACACGCGCGCGGGATTGTCGGGCTCATTCCATAGGTCCCAACCCAAAACGCGCTCGTCATTGCGGAATTGGCTCAATATCTTCGTGACGTAGTCGTATAGGACACTGTGGTAGCGCTGGTCACCTAGACGTTCAGCGCCGGGGCTCTGCACCCAACCGGAATTGTGTATCCCCGGTCTGGGCGGGCGTTGGGGGCCTGGTTTGGGGAGTGGGTCCCAACAGGAGTCGAACAAGACAAAGAGCGGTTTGATGCCGTGGCGCGCCGCGATAGTGACGAACTGCGCGAGGCGACTTCGGAAGCCCCAGGGATCTTGGACCCACAGCAGATCATGGAGGAAGACTCGCATGGTGTTCAACCCGAGTAACCGGGCCAGGCCCAGCTCGGCATCGATGCGACGCGGGTCAAAAGTGTCCGACTGAAACATTTCGAGCTGATTGACGGCATTCGAGGTGATGTAGTTCGCGCCGACCAGCCAGCCTTGTCCGCGATACCAATTGTTAGCCCGGTCCGCCGACCACCGACCCGCTTCGGCATAGGCACGTGGCCCTTGGGCCAGTGCCGTGCCCACTGCCACCAGCAGTGGCAGTTTCAGAGCCGTCCGACGTTGCACGATGAAACCCTAAATCTGCCCGGCGATGCGGATGGCTCTGCTTGGCAACGTGTTTCGACGTGCTTATCAATTCGCAATGACTTGAGGTCGGGATCGTTACCGCTCAGGCCGCTCGCAGTCTCCAGCGTACGCGGCCACCCGGTCCGGCCGACGGTCTTTGATCGGATCGACGGTCTAGGTGTGAAAGCCCGGCCCGGCCTCCGGAGTAACGTAACCGGACTACCGCCGTGACAGGAGACCCGATGAATCGAAGCGACACCGACATCGAGAAACTCGCTGAAAAGATCGCACTTTCGGCCCGGGAGATGTCGGAACAGATCGATCGCGACCGCCGACTTCCAGGGGAGTTGGTTGCCCGGCTGAGCGAGGCCGGACTCCTGCGCGCCACCATGCCCCACGAGGTGGAAGCACCGGAATTGGCGCCCGAAACGGCGCTGCGGTGCGCCGAAGCGTTGGCTCGGGGCGACGCCTCGGCGGGCTGGTGCGTATCGATCGCAATCACCAGCGCCCTGCTGGTGGCCTACTTGCCAGCATCCAGCCGCGACGAAATGTTCGGCGGCGGGCGGGGTGTCGCGGCGGGGGTGTGGGCGCCGCGCGGCACAGCGCGGTCAGTCGATGGCGGTGTCGTGGTGTCCGGACGCTGGCCCTTTTGCAGCGGGATTACCCATGCCGACATGTTGTTCGCCGGCTGCTTCGTCGACGATCGGCGGGTGCCTGCAGTGCTAGCACTGCCCAAAGGCGACCTGCAGGTGCTCGACACCTGGCACACGCTGGGTCTGCGCGGCACCGGCAGTCATGACAGCGTGGCCGACAACGTTTTCGTGCCCGCCGATCGGGTGTTATCGGTGTTCGACGGACCGACCCTGGATCGGCCGCTATATCGCTTTCCGGTATTCGGGTTCTTCGCACTGTCCATCGGGGCAGCCGCCTTAGGCAATGCCCGCGCCGCCATCGACGACCTCGTCGAGCTGGCCGGAGGCAAAAAAGGGTTGGGCTCGACACGCACTCTGGCTGAACGTCCGGCCACCCAAGCCGCAGTGGCGACAGCCGAAGCGACTCTGGGTGCCGCTCGCGCGCTCTACTACGAGGCGATCGACGCCGCCTGGCAGGCCAGCCACGATGCCGCCGCGGTGCCGGTGACGTTGCGCAACCGGCTGCGCCTGGCCGCCACGCACGCGGTGCGGACCTCGGCCGATGTGGTGCGCACCATGTACGACCTGGGCGGGGGTAGCGCCATCTACGACAGCTCGCCGCTGCAGCGTCGGTTTCGTGACGCATTTACCGCCACCGCCCACTTTCAGGTCAACGAGGCGTCACGCGAGCTGCCCGGCCGCATACTGCTGGACCAACCCGTGGACGTGTCGATGCTCTGAGCAGTATGAGTTGACAATCCTCGACCCGCATACCGGCGGCATAGTGGCCAAGGTGCCGATCGCGCCCGGTTTAGAGATGCCGCGGGCTCAGTTGAGCATCCGAGCCGCGGGGAGCCAGCGGCAGTGGTTTTGGCTTCAGCCCCGAACTGCTCGACGAGATGACGGCGGTCAAGGTGGTGCACTGGACTGCGCCGACGTGGCCGGCGCTCCGCTGACGGTAATCTCAATCGCTATGGGGGAGACGCGGTGAGCGCGGGCCTGTTCGGTCTCCTGGACGACGTGGCGGCCCTGGCGCGGCTGGCCGCGGCCTCAATTGACGACATCGGCAGCGCGGCCGGCCGCGCGACCGCCAAAGCTGCCGGGGTGGTCGTTGACGACACCGCGGTCACACCGCAATACGTCCACGGGATCACCGCCGAACGCGAACTTCCCATCATCAAACGCATCGCGATCGGCTCGCTGCGCAACAAGCTCCTGCTCATTTTGCCGATCGCGATGCTGCTCAGTCAGTTCGCTCCGTGGCTGCTGGCCCCGATTCTCATGCTTGGGGCGACGTATCTCTGCTACGAGGGCGCCGAAAAAACCTGGGGCAGTTTCCGCGGTCATGATGATGACGTTGCGCTGGTCGACGAGCACGATGTGGTGCGCAGCGCGGTCCGCACCGACCTGATTCTGTCCGCCGAGATCATGGTGATCGCCCTCAACGAGGTGGCGAGCCAGGGGTTCGCGTCGCGGCTCGTCGTCCTCGTCGTAGTTGCCCTAGCCATCACCGCCGTCGTCTACGGGGCCGTCGGTGCCATCGTCAAAATGGACGACGTCGGCTTGCGGCTTGCTGAGACCGGCTCCCGATTCAGACAGCAGGTCGGCCGGGGCCTGGTCGCCGGGATGCCGAAAGTGCTGAGGGTGCTTGCGGCGGTGGGGACGGTGGCGATGCTCTGGGTGGGCGGTCACATCCTGTTGGTGGGCAGCGACCGTGTTGGCTGGCACACGCCCTACCGCCTGGTTCACCACCTCGAAGAGCGGGTGCAGCACGGCGTTGGATCACTTGGTGCGGTGGTGGCCTGGCTGGTCAACACCGGGGTGTCGACAGCTATCGGATTAGCGATCGGAGCTGTCGTGGTCACAGTGGTGCAGCTGCCGCCGTTTCGCCGGGGACGCCGCTCCGCTGGGTAGCATTCGTGTCGACGGTGACTCGTTCGCTGGTTTCCGGTGCGTGGGTGCCCGGGCGCGCTATGGGCAATAGGTGCGCATGGAGATCGCCACGTATGCGTCGGCGCTGTTGCTCAGTCCCGGATTGCTGGCCCGAAATTCCGCGACTATCTGCTGGACCGTCATGCCCTGACGGAAGTTCATGCAGACCAACTTGCCGTTGTAGATCGCCGCTTCGGGATTGGCGAAGGTAATGCCCCGGTCGTTGAGCGCGGCGATATACCGGCTGTCCTGTTCCGGGGTGGAGGCGATGGTGGCAGCGGGAGCCGGCGCAGACGTCGTGGGCGCCGTTGCACCGCGCTGCGGGGCGGTTTGGGCAGCCGACGATGGTGCGACACCCTCGTTAGGTGACTTTGTTGTGTTTAACGCCCACCCGCCGACAATGATGAGCGTTGCCGATCCCAGACCGACCAGAAGCAGCGCGGCCGCTCTGCCCCACGTCGTCCGCCATGACTGGACGGCCGGTTCGCCGGCGGTGTCCGGGGAATCGTCGGCGTTTTCGTTGCGCGACCACCCGGCGTGCACCGGATCGGTTGGCGCGGAGTTCGGCACGGCGGCCGTCCGGGCATCATCGAGTGCGGCGGTTTTGTCAGAAGCCGGGACCGGCTCGGCCATGAAAGTCATGCTAGCCATCGCCTGTTACGTCAAATGGCGGTTTCGCCACCATCCCCAGCGGCTCGTCGGCGATTGAATCGCCGCCAGCACCGAGCTCATCGATGACGCCACCGACTTGGCGCGGGCTTTGGGCGCGACGACCGGAGGGCTATCCCCTTGCCACCACGTCGGCCGCAGCAGCGCGGCCGTCACGGGGATCGCCTCGTTAACGCTGGTACGTCCCCACTCGCACGCGCGGTCGATGGCGGCCACCGAGGGCGCCAGGTTGATCGGCGACAGGGTCGGCTGGAACTTGACGAGGTGGTCGACATAGGGCAGGTTACGCACCATCTGCAGTTGGACGGCCTGGGTGATCGGAGCCAACCACATGTGGCGGGGTTCCCATTGCGGATGAAAGCAGTCGAAGGCCAGATAGCAAGCATTACGGGTGCCGAGCTTTCCGTCGCGAATCCGCTTCCAGGCCTGTTCGATCGGCACGTTGCTGGCTGCGCCGCCGTCGACGAGGGCGGCGATGTCCTTCTGAGCGCACAGGGCGTCCAGGATCGAGACCATGCGCTGCTCGCGCGTTTCATGGTGCAGCACGCCAGGGATGGCCGAGGAGAATGACGCCGCGTCCACGACGTCGAAGTCGTGCTCAGGGTCGTCGCCGCTGATCACGATGGGTTTGACCACCCGCAAGTCGATGAAGGCGGACACCTGCCACATCCGGGCCGCGACCAACGGTCCGATCCCGATGGGACGGAAGGGAACCGACCGCAACTGGAGTGCCGCCAGTTCCGGACGGCGAAACCGGGACGGCAGCGCCGCATAAGGCTGTCTGCGCACTCCGGCGACCACGATGTCGAATGGAATTGCCAAGTCGGACATACGCATTCGTACCCCGTCGGCCCGGCTGAGCAACGCCAGAGCGAACTGGTCGAAGCGCAGCGCGAACATTCCAGCCAGGCCATGACGGCGGCGCAAGCGCTCGGGCCCGAGGATGGCGCGATACGACACCGTCTTGGCCCACTCCACGTACTCTTCGATCGGCACTGGCAGGGTGCGCGCCACCAGGCTGCCGATGATGGAGCCGAACGAGGAGCCGATCAGGTAATCCGGTATCTGACCGGCCTGCAGAAGCCGCTGCATGCCGCCGATGTAGACGAAACCGGCTCCTCCGCCGCCGCCCAGGATCGTGACCAGCTTCTTGTAGCCGACCTCGGCGTCCAGCTCGGCGGGGGAGAAGTCATTGCCGTGGCGTTCGATGAGCACTTGCCGCTGATCGGCCTGGTCGGCAGCCAGTCTTTCCAGCACCTCGCGGGCCGCCCGCAACGCCGTCACCGCATCTGCCTCCTCGCGCAGCGGTCCGTACAGCGCGTCCGTGACCCTGGATCGCCACGGCGCGATTTCGGCCCCGACCGAGATGTCACCACGTCCACGGCTCCCGCTGGGGCCGGCAGCGCCCGGTTCGAAGTCAGCAAGTCTGGCGAAGTTGAGGATATAGCGCAGCTTGCGCAGTTCCACGTCGCTGAGCACCTCGGGATTGGCGAGATGCTGCCGGATCAGCCGGTTCTCCATCTTTTGCAGCAGCAGGACCGGCTCGGCGGAGGGCAGATCGACGGTGTCCGGCGTGTCCTGGGCCACTTCCGCGTCGAAGGCCTCGTGTTCGAACTCCTCGATGAAGTCGAACTCGGCGTCGCGGCGGCCCAAGCGGGCGCGCACTGTGCCGGCGAACGGGAAGTCCATGGGGACCAATCTTGTCGGCTAGCGCCCGGGCACCGAAACCGTGGGCAGCGCCGAGCTGCCCGGCCAGCACCCCAGCGGGCTGATCCCTTTGTTGATCGCGGCGGTAATGCAGTTCTGCACCACAACGTTGGGATCGTTGCTGATCGACCGGGACAAGATCTCATTGGCTTTGGCCTGAGCCTCGGCGGTCCGCTGGGCCTCCACCGCGATCGAGGTCTGGGCTCGTTGCTGGTTGAGCTGGTTGATCTTGTCCTCGGTGCCCTGGTCGTACTGGATGGTGGGCACGTTGACGTCGAAGATGTCGACCTGGCCGCCAACATCCTGGCGCATGATATCGGCGGCGCGCTTGGCGAGGTTGGGCAGCGGGGAGACGTCCAGGTTCTGCGGGTCCAAGGGGTTGAACGCGGCGAACACCTCGTTGAGTGCCACGGACAGATTGCGCTCAATCAGGTTGACTCGCACGTTGTCGAAGGTCTTGTACTGCTGAAACAGCTCCGGGGCAGCGGGCTGTTTGAGTTGCCAGCGGATGCTGACATCGGCCAGCGCGGTGGATTGATTGCCCAGCCGCACCATGATCCGCTGGTCGTTGTTGCCCTCTTTGACGTACTTGTCGATCTGCACTGCGCCGTCCATTTGGTGGGTCATCTGCCACGGCCACTTGCCGTGGAAGCCGTTGTTGAGGCTCACGCCGGTGGGGCGACCGAACGTGGTGACGATCGCGATTTGGCGGGTGCCCACGATGGTGAAACTGCCCACGAGAAAGAAGAAGACTGCTGCTGCCAGGGCTCCGATTGTCACTGACCTGCCGCGGAGGCGGGTCTTGTCACCGGTGGAGAATATCCACAGCAAGGCCGCGACTCCGGCGACGATCAAGCACATGGTGAACAGCACGATCTGCCAGGTCATCGTTAGCCCCTTCTGCTGTGGTGTGGTCAGCAGAGTAGGCGATGGCTCGCTCTAGGTGCCGCAGAAGGTTCGGTACGCGCCGAAATCCTCGGGCGCGGGACGGGCGTAGCGCTCCAGACCCGGCCGTTCGGCATACGGGTGTGTGACGGCCTCAAGTAGCCGTTCGACGGGACGGAGATCGCCGTCCGTCGCCGCTGCCAAAGCCTCCTCAACGAGATGATTGCGGGGGATGTAGATCGGGTTCACCCGGTCCATCAGCTCGGCCTCCGGTCCCAGGGCCTGCCACCGCGACAGCCAGTCGTCGAACCGGGCGAGGTCGACGAACAGTCCGCGCGCGGGTTCGGCGTCGCCGCGGGCGGCTTGGCCGAGGTGACGGAAGAACGAGGTGTAGTCGACACCGCTGTCCTGAAGCATCGGTAGTAACTCGTCCACCACCGTGCCGGCTGTGCGCAACCCCAGCTTGGCCCGCATGCCCGACGACCACACCGCGTCATAGCGGATGCGGAACACCCCGAGCGCCTGCTCGGCGAGGGCGATGGCCTCCTGGGTATCCTCGGCGAACAACGGAAGCAGCGCCTCGGCGAACCGGGCGAGGTTCCACCCGGCGATGACCGGCTGGTTGCCGTAGGCGTAGCGGCCCCAATGGTCGATGGAGCTGAACACCG
>NZ_VTZN01000156.1 GCF_008370645.1 Mycobacterium simiae | reverse complement strand
CCACCAGCACCTTGCGTTCCTCCGAAGCCGGCGAAGCGGATATGGCCACTTTCTCCGCCGGCTCCCCCGCGACCACCCAGCCCGCCGGTGCCACCGTCACCACCTGCGCCGCCTGTCCCGGCTAATCCAGACCCGACACTGCCATCGCCACCTCTGCCACCGGCTCCACCGGTACCGCCGATGCCGCCTGCCCCGCCGTTGCCGAATAATGTTCCTCCATTCCCCCCAATGCCGCCGTTCCCGCCCATACTGGCGGTGCCTCCTTCGCCGCCGGCACCGCCGGTAGCGGTGGCACCGGGGACACCTTGCGCTCCGTCACCACCGGTGCCGCCGGCGCCACCAGTGCCGAAGAACATCCCCCCCTGGCCACCCATGCCGCCGTGGCCGCCGGCAATGGTGGGCGAGCTAGCAGTCCCGCCCTTGCCGCCGGCACCCGCAGTGCCCGCGAACAAACCGCTGTGTCCGCCGGTTCCCCCAGTACCACTGCCGTACCCGCCGGCACCGCCAGCCCCGCCGTCGCCCCACCACAACGCGCTGCCCCCAGTGCCGCCGATTCCGCCGTTGATTCCGCCGATGCCGCCTGAGCCGCCTTGGCCCAAAAGCCAGCCGCCGGCCCCACCTGAACCGCCGGCTGCTCCCGCGCCACCGGTTCCACCGGAGCCGCCGTTGCCGATTAGCCCCGCCGCGCCTCCTGCGCCTCCAGTGAGCCCAGTGTTAATGCCATCGGCTCCCTTACCTCCGTTGCCAAACAGCAGCCCCCCTGCACCACCTGCCTGCCCCGGTGCGGTCCCGTTGGCGCCGTCACCAATCAGCGGACGCCCCATAAGCGCCTGCGTGGGTGCATTGATCAACGCCAGCACCTCCTGCAATGGCGATGCGTTAGCCGCCTCGGCGGCCCCATAGGCGCCCGCCGATGAAGTCAGCGCCTGCACAAACCGGTGATGGAACGCCGCGGCGTTCGCGCTGAGGGTTTGATACTCGTTCGCGTGGGCGCTAAAGAGTGCCGCGATCGCCGCCGATATCTCATCGGCACCGGCGGCCGCGATGGTGGTGGTTGGTGCTGCTGCCGCGAAGTTGGCGTCGGCTATTTGCGAACCAAGATTTGCCAAATCCGAAGCAGCAGAGGCAACAAAGTCCGAAGTCACGCTCAAGAACGACATCGTTTTTCCCTTCGCCAGTCTGATGACGCACCCCCCTGACCGGGTTTGCACGAAGCATGCCCGCGCGGCATACATAACGTCTAGTAGATGATTTCGAACTAAGGTTTGCGCATCGTCGAAGGTATTTCGGTGTGGCACCCCGCCACCGAGTGAAGTGCAGCGCTCTAGAGCCTTTGTTCGCCGGGCGTGTGCTGCCGCACAATGCGGCGGTGGTCGCCGATGCCTCATCCGCGCCGGAGTCCGAATGGGGTGGGTGTGATTCATGGGTGCCGCGCAATCGCGTCTGGCCCGGCAGGAGCGCGTCTCGGCAACGTCTTGATTAAGTCATGCGTGGGTGAATTCTTAGCTGACTTACCCGCGTACCGTTCTGCGGCGCCGGCAAAGGAGCACGTGGCCCGGCCGCAGGCGAATCGGCGCCAGATGACGGCGTCATGGAGCCGAAAGAATGGCGCTCTGTAGCGTCGCGGTGAGCCAGACCTCGAAGTCTTCGTGGGTGTAACCGGCGCTCGACAGCATCAGCTCGTAGATCTCCGGACTGGCGAACGCCCAAGCGGTGTCCACGGCAGCTTGTCGAGCAAGCCGCATGGCGTCGTCTGGGATCGCTGCCAGCAAAGTCTCAAAGGTTGCGTGTCGTGCTGCGTGGAGCTGCTGCCATTCTTCCGCGATTGCGGCGTCGACCGCGGATCCCGCGCGATACGCGCGCCAAGCGCTTGCTGAGTTGTGCGCCAGGCCACAGAACAAGCTCGCAATCTGGGCGAGGGTCCCGGCGGGAGTGTCGGGACGGAGCAGCGAGGCATAGTGCTCCCCGGACGGCTTGGCGCCCGGTGCCAGCGTGCTGTCCAGGTAGGCGCGTAGCAACGCGCGTTTACTTCCCCACGCAAGGTAGAGCGTTTGCACGCTCACCCCGGCCGCCTCGGCGATGCGGTCCACCGTCGCGGCGATGTATCCGGCGCGGGCGAACTCCTCCGCGGCAGCTGCCAGCAGTAGTCGGCGGGTTTCCGCCCGCGATGCTGCCCCTGCTTCGCGTAATCGGGTCGTGTTCCGAGGCCGCTTACGTTCCACAGGTGCAGTTTACTGATCACGCCTGCTGCATCCTGGCCGTAATTGAGCGCGACCCCATTGCAATGAGTGCCGCGCTAAGCGTGCAACGAGCAGCCGGCTGCCACGGCGGCAGGTGGTCAATGCGGCTACTACTGCCCACTCGCTCCGCGGGATCCGTCGGTCAGATGGTGGCGGCGTTGACCCACGGGTTGAGTTGTGGACAAGCGGAAGAGGCACTGTAGTGCTAGAGTGCTACTCAATTACATTTGATTACTACTCTATAAAGTAGGGGAGCAGGCGTTATCATGTCCGGTCACTATCCCGTCCACGACCGTCCGTGGAAGCGTCCCGGGGCCGCCCGCTATGCGGCCAGTCGGCTGCATGGGATTTTCCAGCCGCCCGTAACTGTGACCGCAGCACCGCACGACATCATCGTGGAGCGCAATGCGGTGATCCGGATGCGCGACGGTGTGGTGCTGCGGGTGAACGCCTATCGGCCCAACACCGAGGGGCGGTTTCCCGTCATCCTCTGCGCGCACCCGTACGGCAAAGACAGGTTGCCCAAGCGGCGACGACACCGGTGGAGTGTCAATCCGCAGTTTCGCATCATGAACCAGCGCCATCCGGTCAAATTTTCCAGCGAGACCAGTTGGGAGGCACCCGATCCGGTCTGGTGGGTGACGCAGGGATATGCCGTAGTCAACGCCGATCTGCGCGGTGCCGGTGCATCCGATGGGGCGGGCGCGTTTCTCTCCGACCAGGAGGGGCAGGACGTATACGACCTCATCGAATGGGCCGGTTCTCAGCCTTGGTCGAGCGGTAACGTCGGCATGCTGGGAGTGTCGTATCTGGCGATGGTGCAGTACAAGGCCGCCGCGTTAGGCCCGCCCAGCCTCAAGGCAATCTGCCCTTGGGAGGGCTTCACGGACGCCTACCGGGATTTGTTCAACCCCGGGGGCATCGTCGAGAACGGCTTCTCCCGGATCTGGACGACCATCGTCAAACGGGTTATGCGCACTACCGTAGATATCGGCGCACAACGCAAGGTGCACCCGTTGCGGGATCACTGGTGGCAATCTCTCGTGCCGGATCTCGCCAAGATCGAGGTTCCGATGCTCGTTTGCGCCAGCTTCTCGGACCACAATTTACACAGCCGCGGATCCTTCCGGGCATTCGAAAATGTCAGTTCACCAGCAAAATTCGCCTACACTCACCGAGGCGGCAAGTGGGCGACGTTCTACAGCGACGACGCCCGCCAAGCTCAGTTGAGGTTTTTCGACCGCTATCTCAAATACCGGGACGCGCCTGCGCCGCCTGTGGTCCGGCTCGAGGTGAGAGAGCGGTGCGACGTCATCGCCGAGGTCCGCACTGAAAATGAATGGCCGCTGGCACGCACCCATTGGCGGGACCTCTACCTCGCCGATGGCGGAGTGCTCGGCACCGTACCGCCTGAAGTCGACGGATCGGTCACCTTCCACACCCGCCGACACGCCGCGGCGTTCACCTTTCCTGTCCCAGGCGACCTGGAACTCAGCGGCCCGATGAGCCTGGCCCTCTGGGTCTCAGTCGACGGAGCCGACGATGCCAGCCTATTTGTCGGTGTCGAGAAATGGGCTGACGGACAATGGGTTCCGTTCGAGGGATCGTACGGTTTCGGCCGAGACCGAGTAACAACCGGATGGCAGCGCGTGTCTCTTCGCGAACTCGACACCCAGCGTTCTACACATTACGAACCGGTTCACACGTTCCTGCGGCGCCAACCCCTATCATCCGGCGAAATCGTTCCCGTCGAGGTCGCACTGGGTCCTTCTGCCACCCTCTTTCATGAAGGCGACCAGATCCGCCTGCTCGTCGCAGGACGCCAGCTGGCTCCCCGCAACCCCCATTACGGTTCGTTTCCGGCCTTGTACACCCCGAGCCCGCCCGCGCGCTGCACTCTGCACTGGGGAGCCCGCCGACCCGCACGGCTGCGGGTGCCCGAGATCCCGGCATGACCCGTCGGAAAGCGTTGCTGCGGCGCCGCTTTTTGGAACGAGTGTCGACACGGCTGACGTTGGCAACGTAGCCGGTTGGGCCCCGGCTACCATCGGTCAGATGTCGGTGGCGCTGCTGCGTGAAATGTTCGACCAGATGGTGGTGGCCAAGAATGCTGCCCTTATCGAGCACTACTATGACCCCGATTTTCGCTTGTACTCCGACGGGTTGACTCAGACTCTCGCTGAATTCAGCGCCAGTCACCGCAAGCTCTACGCCACCGCGATTGCCTACGCGATCGAATACGACGAGCAGGCGTGGGTGGAAGCCACAGACAAGGTCGCCGGTCGGGTATGGATCACCACTAATCGCCCCGGCGAAAACCCGGCCCGCATAGAGATTGTGCTGATCGCTGCGTACCGCCACGGCAAAATCCACCGGCTGTGGGAGACGACATGGCCGAGTTGGCGCAACCTGGCCGCAATGGAAAACTACTCATCAACCGCCTCGTGATCGATGGCGCGTTACTTACCCGTTTGCTAGCGGCAACGCCGATTGCCTAACCAATCCGCTCGGCCGACTTTACCGTGACGTGCGAGCCGCCACGCTGAGCGGGGACGGGCAAAGCAAAAAAGGCGAAGATATCGAGTCGCGGCGGGGACCCAAGTTCGTCGGAGCGCGCCGAAAACAATCGAAGTAGGCCACGGACGCGTCAACGTCACCGCAGCCGGCGCATCAACTCAGCAGCCGCATGCCTGCCGCTGAGCAGGGCGCCATGCACGGTGCCGGGGTTATCCACCCCCACGGCCTCACCGGCCAGGTAAAGCCGGTCGCTGATCGGTTCTTGGAGTCGGCGACGATCATCTAGGCCAGAGCCGGGCGCGTGGAACGAGTACGAGCCAAGGGCATAGGGATCGAGAGTCCAACTTGATGACTTGACGTCGAGAAGTGTTGCCGCACTGCCGAACAGCTGTCGGGCGATGGGCAGCGCATCAGCCATCAACTCATCCGGCGATGACGACTCCACCTTCCGGCCTCGGTGACCGGCATTGAATGCCAACACAATCGGCCCCGCCGCAGCCGGTAGTGTCAACCATTGCGCCCACATTTCGCCGTCAGAACCAAGGTACTGGTAGAACGCGTCTTCCCGGTCCCAGGTTCGGCGCTCAAAACGGAAGTAGCTCTTGGACAATACGCCAAATCCCAACGTTTGCAGGGCATGTTCCGGTGCATCGGGCAGAGGAGGATCGAAAGTGATCGCGCCGGATTGCAGCACGCCGAGCGGGACGGTGACGATTGCGGCGGGTCCTTGGAAGCTCTGGTCTTTGGCTTTCACGATCACCGAGTCACCGCGTAGGACAATGGCGTTGACGGCTGTATTGAGGACGATCGGAAGCCCGTCGGCCAGCAGCCGCGGAAAAGCATCGTAGCCGCTCGTGACGACGACCTGCGGCCCATCCGAATACTTGCCCCGGTCAAAAGTCTTGGCGGACAGCTGGTCTGCGTCCGCGGCGTACTCATCTTCGATTTCGGTCGTGACATAGTAGGCCAACTCGGCGCGCTCGCTCTCGGAGAGTTCTTGGCTGGCCGCCTGGGCTCTGATGGCGGCGCCCAGACTCCCGCCGTCGACCTCGTCGCGGGCGTCCGCTACCAGCCGTTGCCAGGTTGCCTCGTCGTAATTGATGGGAGGCAGGCGCGGATCGGTCGCCAGCTTCGCGGCCGTGTTGTAGTCGGTTGGGGCTAATTGCGCCTGCACCTGCCGGGCCAGTTCGGTCAGCGGATTGTTGGTCGTCCCGTGAATCCAGGAGGCACCCATTTCCAGCGGCACACCCCAGTCGCGATTGGTAGCCACTCGGCCGCCAATTCGACGGCGGGCTTCGATCACCCGAACCGGCCATCCCGCGTCGGAAAGGCTGCGGGCGGCAGCCAAGCCCGCCATGCCGGCGCCAATGACCAGGATCGACGTGTTGTCCGTGACCGGCGGTGCCTTGCTATTCGTTGCGGCCGGACGTTGCGATGCGCAGCTCGTCGTGAACCCAGCGCCGCCGCTGCAGGCAAAGCCGGCTGTTGCCGCCAAGAGGCTCCTGCGCGAGATCTGGTACACACTGTCAGCGTCTCATGCCACGCCACACGCGGACGTGTGTGCTGGTCAGCCTCGTTATGTGATCGTATTCGGCGAATGTGAGCGGGCCCACATTACGGTCAGGTAAACTCACCTGCATCCTTAGGGCGGCAGCGGAGCCGCGGTCGAAGGGGGAGCGGCGATGAGGTCCATCCACGGCAATGTGCCCAGTCAATTGCCTGACGTATTGCCGCCGAGCCGCGACCTATCCGTTCGCGCCGCAGACGGCACCCAGCTACACACGCAGGTTTTCGGCCCGCCCGACGGCTACCCGATAGTCCTGACCCACGGCTTTGTATGCGCCATCCGAGCGTGGGCATACCAAATCGCCGACCTGGCTACCGACTACCGCGTGATCGCCTTCGACCATCGCGGGCATGGTCAAAGTGGGGTGCCCAGACGGGGTGGTTACAGCCTCAAACACCTTGCTTCTGACCTAGATTCGGTGTTGGACGCGACGCTGGCCCGACACGAACGCGCGGTGATCGTGGGACATTCGATGGGCGGCATGACCATCTCAGCCTGGTCGCAACGCTACCGTCACAAGGTGCACCGGCGCGCTGACGCCGTCGCGTTGATCAATACCAGCACCGGGGAGCTGCTACGCAACGTCCGACTGCTCCCGGTGCCGCGTGAACTGTCGGCGGCACGAGTCCTGGCCGGCCGCGGGCTGATTAACGCGTTCGGCGGAATCCCGCTTCCCGGTGCGGTCCGCATACCGACTCAGCGTTTGGTGACAATGATGGCGGTCGGGGCCGATGCCCATCCCAGCGTTGCGCGGCTGGTCTATGAACTCTTTACGCAAACGCCACTGGCTGGGCGCGCAGGCTGCGCGCGAATGCTGGTGAGCGAGGTGGCGCACCAGCACCTAAGCCTCGCTGGTCTGACGGTGCCGACGCTGGTCATCGGCAGCCAACGCGATCGGCTGACGCCGATCAGTCAGGCTCGCAAGATTGCGAGTGCCGCACCCAACGTGTTCGATATTGTCGAGCTGCCGGGCGGCCATTGCTCGATGCTGGAACAGCACCACGAGGTAAACCGCCATTTGCGTACTCTCGCCGAAGCGGTCACCCGAGACTCCCATGTTCGGCGGATCAGCTCATAGCAGGGCGGAGACCTCCGCTGCAGCACGCTGGCCGGATCTGACGGCGCCGTCTAAGTAGCCGGACCATTCGTCTGCGGTTTCGGTACCGGCCCAGTGAATCGGCCCAACCGGTTCACGCAGCAGCGGCCCGTATCTGGTCCACGACCCCGGCGGCACCGCGGCGGTCGGACCACCCGGAGCGAATTCTTCTGTGCCCCAGCGGTAATCGACATAATCGAGCGGCTTTAGCGCGTGCTCGCCGAAAAGCGAAGCGAAACAGCGCAATGCCTCGCTGCGCCGTTGTTCGGGAGGCAGCGAGTCGAATGCCCGGGCATCGACGAAACCCATAAGAATGCCTGGCCCGTCATCGTGCGGACTGACGTCGAAGGTGATGAATACTGGGCCCTGGTCCGATAGGGCCTGGCCGGAGAACCCGTTGGCCCGCCAGAACGGCGTCGAATACGCCGCGTAGGCCTTACTTAACCGCCCTTGCGGCCAGTGTGCGGCGAGCTGTTGGTATTCGGGCGGCAGCGGTGGATGGAACTCGATGGCTGCGCGATGGGCTGGGGGGATCGCCACGATGACGAATCCGGCCTCGGCTTGGCCCTGATCGGAGGTGACGGTCACACCCGCGCCATGCCGGTAGATGCGCCGAACGGGCGCATCGAGCACTACCCTGCCACCCAGTTCAGCCGCTGTCAGCTCAGCGATTTGCTGTGTGCCGCCGGCGAATCGATCCTGCTGGGCACCGTTTTCGACGTCGAGCAGCCGGTCCAGGCCGCCGGCGGCACGCACGTAGCGTGCGGCGTGCAGCATGGATACGTCCTGGGGTTCGCAACCCCAGGTCACCCGGGTCATGATGGCCATCAGGTCGTGTGAGGACGCGGTGGCGCGTGCCGATCGCAGCCAGTCATCGAGTGTCACGCTGTCCAGGCGGTGCGCTCGGCGTGCGTCCCAGGGCGCCGATATCGGAATGCTGCGCGCAAGCCTCTGGAATTGCCAACGCAGCCTCGCGATGTCGAGCAGTCCGGCCACTGAAAGTCGGGGAATGGTCCCGGTGTAGCCGCGTACGGCGCCTCGCCAGTGGATGAGGTTTTTGCCGTCGCGGTAGATCGGGATGGTGGGAACTCCCAGCTCACGAGCCAGGGCTAGCAGGGCATCTTGGGTGGGGCCTACGAAAGTGCCGCCCATATCCGCTGGCAGTCCTGCGACGCTGCCGGTGAGGGAGCGGCCGCCGACGCGGTTGCGCCCCTCTAGTACCAGTACGTCATGACCCTGTCGCGTCAGGTCTCGGGCTGCGGCCAATCCGGCGAAGCCGGCGCCCACGATGACCACGTCGACAATCCATCGTGGGTTTGTCACGCCCTCCAGTGAACCGCATTATGGCCGATCCGTTGAAAAAATCTTGCCTGGCCGAGTTCCGCTAGGTCAGTTCCGCAGCTCGTTTGCGCCGTGCACGATGGCTAGTCCGACCGTATCGACGTTATCAGTCAGCAAGCGCTCATGTTGGGAAGGGATCTTCCCGGCACCCGCGCCCCGTCCCCACGGCAGAACTCGGTCTGATTACCGAAACTCTGGGCGCGGCCGCGTTGCAACGGCTTAGCGCCAACGCCTGTGCCTGGTAACGACTTTGACGCCCACCACGCTTGTCGGCAATCGCCGCGGACATTCCCCGCCTTCGCTAGGGGCGGCGACGGTGGCGGGCACCTGGGGCACCACACGGATCTAGGCTTGCGCGAAACGAAAGTGTTTGTTCAAGAACCTGTACTAGACCGCAATTAACGCGTGACTTAGCGTCATCGCGTGATGGGGATCACTTCGCGTTGACCCAAGCGCGGCTACGTGGTGGGAGGTACGTCGATGTCGTTTGTGAGCGTAGTGCCAGAGGCGGTGGCGGTGGCGGCGGCGGATGTGGCGCGGATTGGTGCGGCGATTGGTGGCGCTAATGCCGTTGCGGCAGCTTCGACCGCCTCGCTGGTGGCTGCCGGTGGTGACGAGGTGTCGGCGGCGATTGCGGCGATGTTTTCTAATCATGGTCTGGACTACCAGGCTGTGAGTCGGCAGGTCGCGGCCTACCACGAGCGGCTAATGACTGCGTTGAGTGGTGCTTCGGAGTCATATGCCGGTGCTGAAGCGCTTAGTGCGGCACCGTTGCAGCAGGTGCTGGCCGTGGTCAATACGCCGACGCAGGCGTTGCTGGGCCGGCCGCTGATTGGCGATGGTGCGCACGGGGCGGCCGGCACTGGTGCTAACGGTGGAGCTGGTGGGTTGTTGATTGGCAATGGCGGAAATGGTGGGTCCGGGGCGCCGGGTCAGGCCGGTGGTAGCGGCGGGGCCGGCGGGCTGATCGGCAACGGCGGGGTAGGAGGGGCCGGGGGCGTAGGTGGTAGTGGTGGCACTGGCGGGGCTGCCGGATGGTTGGGCCACGGCGGGGCGGGCGGGTCCGGTGGTGTTAACGCACCGGGTGGTGCTGGCGGTCGTGGTGGTGTGTTGGTCGGTGATGGTGGCATCGGTGGGATTGGCGGGGCCGGCGCAGCGGGTGGTCATGGCGGCAGCGGCGGACAGGTGATCGGCAACGGGGGTAACGGTGGCCAGGGTGGGGCGGCCACACCCGGTGTCAATGGCGGCAGTCCGGGGCGGGGTGGTGACGGCGGCAACGCCGCGGCCCTAATCGGCTCCGGGGGCCACGGCGGTCAGGGTGGCACCGGCCTAGCCGGGGCCGACGGCGTCAACCCCACAGCCTTGCCCAACCCAGCAAGCGGCGGCACCGATAACAACGGTAATGGTGAGGTCGGCCCGCAAGGCGCGAACGATCAGGACGGCGGGGCCGGCGGGGTTGGCCGCAATGTCTACTCCAGCGATGGTTTCGGCGCTGCCGGCGGAAATGGAGGCGACGGTGGTCTGGGCGGTCCGGGCGGCGGCAACGGCGGCGCCGGTGGTGCCGGCGGTCTTGCGGCCGACATCGGCAGTGGCGGTGCTCCCCAGGGAGGTCAGGGCGGCAAAGGTGGCGATGGCACTGGCCCGGGTGGGGCCGGCGGGGCTGGCGGGGCTGGCGGTATAGCCCTGGGTCCCAACGATGGCTCTCCTGTCGCGGGCAACGGCGGGGCCGGCGGTAATGGCGCTGAAAGCAGAGTGATGGGAGGAAATGGGAGTATCGGCGGTGCGGGCGGAAATGGCGGCGACGCCGGCCTGCTGGTGGGTAACGGCGGCGTAGGAGGCGTCGGTGGGACAGGCGGTGCCGGGGGTGCCGGGGCCCCAGGTGGTGCTGGGGGTGCCGGCGGCCCCGGGGGTGTGGCTATCGGCGATGTAGCCGAGGGTGGTTCAGGTGGTCGCGGAGGCGACGGCGCCGACGCCCTCTCCAGAGGGGGCACTGGCGGCACTGGCGGTGTGGGCGGCAACGGAGGCAACGGGGCTCGGCTCTTCGGGAGCGGCGGCAATGGCGGTAGCGCGGGTACCGGCGGAGCCGGCGGTTCCGGTGGTGCTGGTGGCGCCGGAGGTGCCGGCGGCAGCGGCGGCATTGCCATCGGCAACGATGGCGTGGGTGGCGGCGTTGGAATGGGTGGCGCTGGCAGTGTTGGGGGAACCGGTGGGGTCGGCGGTGTGGGCGGTACCGGCGGCGCCGGTGGAGTCAGCGGCGGTTTCGGCGGCCAGGGTGGGTTGATCGGATGGTCCGGCAGCCCGGGAGCTGTCGGCGCCGGGGGCGCTGGTGGCGCGGGCGGTAGCGGTGGCACAGGGGGTAACGGCGGAGCTGGAGGCGCCGCTACCGGCGGGGCAGGTGCCGCTGGCGGCAGTGGAGGCCTTGGTGGTGGCGGTGGCCTAGGTGGTGCCGGGGGCTCGGGGGCTCCCGCCAGTCCGGGAGGTAGAGCGGGAGATCCGGGCGCTAACGGTCCTCAGGGCAGCAGCGGCACAACGGGCCAGGACGGCTGATTCGGTGGCACCAATGACTGCCAGCAGCGCGAATGGCACTATCACCAACGTCGTTACCGCGATCTGCGTGGGATTTATGGAATGAGCAGCTCGGCGCATTCTCAGCGGCGCAAACCCGCCGTCAATCATGTTTGTGGGTTCATGCCCGGTTTTGCGCTGGACCTGTTTTGGTCGGCGACGTCGCTGCTCGTGGGTGAGCCCTGGCACGGTCCGCGCCTGCGGCGATGTCGGCGGCTCACATTTGTGTTTGCAGCACCGGGAAATCCATCCCGGTGGGCCGCCGCGTAAGCGCTCAGGAGCACCGCATACCAGCGAGTTGTTCAGATCAGTGTGCTCTTCACACTCGCATCGTGACCTCAGTCTCAAGTGATCGCTGCAACACCTGACCGGAAAAGGGGTGTTGGTGCTGCATGGGCTA
>NZ_VTZN01000155.1 GCF_008370645.1 Mycobacterium simiae | reverse complement strand
GTCACCGCCGGACCGCGGCCCCATCCGAAGGAGGACTGAGGCGATGAATTTTTCCGTGTTCCCGCCCGAGGTCAACTCAGTATTGATGTTCACCGGCGCGGGACCGGCTCCGCTGTTGCACGCCGCGACCGCCTGGGACGGGTTGGCCCAAGAGCTGGGTTCAGCGGCGTCCTCGTTTGGCTCGGTGACTGCGGGACTGGTCGGTCAGTCCTGGCAGGGGCCGGCAGCGACGGCTATGACCGCGACGGCCGCACCCTATGCCGGTTGGCTGACTGCCGCCGCGGAACAAGCGGCCGGCGCAGCCGCGCAGGCACGGATTGTGGCCGCTGTGTTTGAGGCCGCCCAGGCCGCGACGGTGCAGCCGATGGTGGTGGCGGCCAACCGTTCTCAAATGGTGCAGTTGGTGCTGTCGAATCTGTTTGGCCAAAATGCGCCGGCGATCGCGGCCGCCGAGGCGCTCTATGAGCAGATGTGGGCCCAGGATGTGGCGGCGATGTTCGGCTATTACACCGGGGCGTCGGCGGTGGCGGAGGCGATGACGCCGTGGCAGCAGCTGTTGCAGAATATCCCGGGGCTGAGCGCCCTGGCAGCCGTGAGCAATATCGGCACCGCGAACCTTGGCTCGGGCAACATCGGCAGCATCAACCTAGGCAACGGCAACACCGGTAACGCGAACGTCGGCGGCGGAAACAAGGGCGGCAACCTCAACCTCGGCAACGGAAACCTCAACGGCATCCTGAACTTGGGCGACGGCAATACCGGCAGTTTCAACCTGGGCAGCGGAAACACCGGCAACAGAAACATCGGCGGTGGTAATCGCGGCAACGGAAACATCGGCTTCGGAAACTCGCAGGCCACCGCCGGTGGAAACGTAGGCAGCGGGAACAGCGGCAGCGCGAACCTCGGCAACGGCAACACCGGCAACCTCAACGTCGGCAGCGGGAACTTCGGTAGCTCCAACAACGGCTTCGGTAACCGCGGCAGCGCCAACTTCGGCGACGGGAACTTTGGTAGCAACAACATCGGCAGCGGCAACCGGGGCAGCTTCAACCTGGGCTTGGGCAACAAGGGCGATTTCAACATCGGCTTCGGAAACACCGGCAGTAACAACGTCGGCATCGGCCTGACCGGAAACAACCAGGTCGGCATCAACCTCAACGGGTTCAACGGTGGCCTCGGAAATGTTGGCCTATTCAATTCAGGCAACAACAACGTCGGCTTCTTTAATTCGGGTGACGGCAACTGGGGTATCGGAAATTCTGGCAACTTCAACACCGGCTTTGATAACGCCGGGAACACGAACACCGGATTCTGGAACTCGGGCAGCATCAACACCGGCTTCTCGAATACCACCAACACCAACATGGGCTTCGGAAACTCAGGGAACGGCAATTTCGGTTTCTGGAATGCCGGCCCCAACAATATGGGCGTTGGAAATGGCGGAGCCTTCAGCGTGGGGGCTTTTAACTCCCCACTTGGCGCAGGTGCCGTGGGCTTTGGAAATTCGGGGGC
Organism: Mycobacterium simiae; assembly: GCF_008370645.1. Classification (GTDB taxonomy): domain Bacteria; phylum Actinomycetota; class Actinomycetes; order Mycobacteriales; family Mycobacteriaceae; genus Mycobacterium; species Mycobacterium simiae_A. Next base: position 10,470 of record NZ_VTZN01000155.1, on the reverse strand, counting down.
CAGCGTTGGCTACGGTAATTCGGGTTCAGGTAACACGGGCTTCTGGAACTCGGGCAATACCAACACCGGTTTCTGGAACTCGGGCAACGCCAACACCGGCATCGGTAACGCCGGTGGTGTCAATACTGGCTTCGGGATAGCAACCAACAGCGGTCTAACAAGCTCCGGCTTCGGAAACACCGGCGTTGGCACCTCGGGCTGGAACAACAACGGAAACAACACCTCCGGAGTCCAGAACGTCGGCAATAATAGCGAAGGCTACGGGAACACTGGCAATGGCCAAACCGGCTTCCAAAATACCGGGAGCCTCAACCACGGGTTCTTCAATTCGGGCACCAATGATGTAGGTTTCTACAATAGCGCCAACCTCAACATTGGCTACGGAAACGGCGGCGGGCCGGGCAACGTCGGCTTTGTGAACACCGGCTCCGACAACTCGGGTTACGGCAACACCGGCGTGCGGAACTCGGGCATCACGAACTCGGGCACCGATAGCTCGGGCAGCAACCATGCGGGCGTCAAGGAATCGGGTTTTGCGCCGTAATCGCGTGGCCAGTCGCTAGCCTGGCCAGCCGAGCCGTCGGTGGGCGGCGGTAAGTTTGGACCGACATGAGTGTGCACGCAACCGATGCCCAGTTCGAAGCGGACCAGCTGCTTGACGGCCTTAATCCACAACAGCGCCAGGCAGTGGTGCATGAGGGCGCTCCGCTACTGATCGTCGCGGGCGCAGGTTCGGGCAAGACGGCGGTGTTGACTCGGCGGATCGCCTACCTGATCGCGGCCCGCAGGGTAGGGGTCGGCCAGATCCTGGCCATCACCTTTACCAACAAAGCCGCCGCCGAGATGCGAGAACGCGTGGTGCGCCTAGTCGGCGACCGGGCCCGCCATATGTGGGTGTCCACGTTTCACTCCACGTGCGTGCGGATCCTGCGCAATCAGGCGTCGCTGATCGAGGGCCTGAATTCCAATTTTTCCATCTACGATGCCGACGACTCCCGGCGGCTGTTGCAGATGATCGGCCGCGACCAGGGGTTGGACATTAAGCGGTACTCGCCGCGGCTGCTGGCCAATGCGATCTCCAACCTGAAGAACGAACTGATCGACCCGCACCGGGCGCGGTGCGACCTCACCGATGACGCCGATGACTTGACCCGCACCGTGGCATCGGTCTACGCCGAATATCAGCGGCGTCTACGGGCTGCCAATGCGCTGGACTTCGACGATCTCATCGGCGAGACGGTCGCGGTGCTGCAGACTTTCCCGAACATCGCCCAGTACTATCGGCGGCGGTTCCGCCATGTCCTGGTCGACGAATACCAGGACACTAACCATGCGCAGTACGTGCTGGTGCGCGAGCTGGTCGGGCGCGACACCGAAGATGACGTGCCCCCAGCTGAGTTGTGCGTCGTCGGCGACGCCGACCAGTCGATCTATGCGTTTCGTGGGGCCACCATCCGCAACATCGAAGACTTCGAGCGCGACTACCCGGACGCCACAACGATTCTGCTGGAACAGAACTATCGCTCGACGCAAAACATCTTGTCGGCCGCCAACTCGGTGATCGCCCGCAACGCCGGACGCCGCGAGAAGCGGCTGTGGACCGACGCCGGCGAAGGGGAGTTGATCGTCGGCTACGTTGCCGACAACGAACACGACGAGGCCAGATTCGTCGCCGAAGAGATCGACGCGCTGGCCGAGCGTCGCGAAATCACCTACAACGACGTCGGCGTCTTCTACCGCACCAACAACTCGTCGCGCTCATTAGAAGAGGTGTTCATCCGCGCCGGAATTCCCTACAAGGTCGTTGGGGGAGTGCGCTTTTACGAACGCAAGGAGATTCGCGACATCGTCGCCTATCTGCGTGTGCTGGACAATCCCGGTGACGCGGTCAGCATGCGGCGCATCCTCAACACCCCGCGTCGCGGTATCGGAGATCGCGCCGAGGCGTGCGTGGCTGTCTATGCCGAGAATACCGACGCCAGTTTCGCCGACGCGCTACACGCTGCGGCTCAGGGCAAGGTGCCGATGCTCAACACGCGCGCGGCGAAGGCTATCGCAGGCTTTGTGGAGATGCTCGACGAATTGCGCGGTCGCCTCCATGACGACCTAGGCGACCTGGGTGACCTGGTCGAGGCGGTGGTCGAAGGCACGGGTTATCGCCGGGAGCTCGAATCGTCGACCGACCCGCAGGAGCTGGCACGCCTGGACAACCTCAACGAACTCGTCAGCGTCGCACACGAATTCAGCACCGACCAAGCGTTGGAAACCAGCGAAGCCGCTGCGCTCGCACCCGAGAACGAAGACGTCCCTGATACCGGTGTGCTCGCCGCGTTTCTGGAACGGGTCTCGCTGGTTGCCGACACCGACGAAATCCCGGAGCACAGCGCGGGTGTCGTCACGCTGATGACGTTGCATACCGCCAAGGGTCTGGAATTCCCGGTGGTGTTCGTGACCGGGTGGGAAGACGGCATGTTCCCGCACCTGCGGGCGCTAGACGATCCCACCGAACTCTCCGAGGAACGGCGGCTGGCCTACGTCGGCATCACCCGGGCCCGCCAACGGCTGTACGTCAGCAGGGCCATCGTCCGGTCGTCGTGGGGTCAGCCGATGCTCAACCCGGAGTCGCGGTTTTTGCGGGAGATCCCACAGCCGCTCATCGACTGGCGCCGCCTTGCGCCCAAGCCGTCGTTTAGTGCGCCGGTGAGCGGAGCTGGCCGGTTCGGCACCGCACGTTCGGCGCCGACTCGTTCTGGCGCGGCGAGCAAGCGGCCGCTGCTGGTCTTGCAGGCCGGCGACCGCGTCACCCACGACAAGTACGGCCTGGGCCGTGTCGAGGAAGTCTCCGGTGTCGGCGAATCGGCAATGTCGCTCATCGACTTCGGCAGTTCGGGACGGGTAAAACTGATGCATAACCATGCACCGGTCGCCAAGCTCTAACGCCCTTGCGCCGAGCGTGCACTCAGCACGAAAAATACGCGAAATCGTCGCAGTGACAACACGTTCGGCGCAACGTGAGCTTGTTACCCCACCACCCAGCGGGTGGTCCGCGGATGTAGCGCCAGCACCACGGTGGCAATCGGCAATACCGGCAGTGCGTTGACAATCCACGCGACATGCGCACCCGCGATGAAGATGCCGCCGTAGGTCAGCACCGCAACCACCGCGCCCGTCGCGATGAGATAGCGCCCGACGGGTCGACGGAGCAACAGCATGATCACTCCCGCGACGGTAGATATCGCGAACACCAGCGCCAAGAACCCGACCGCGACGCAAAAGAGTCGGTCGGTTTGCCACCATCCGGCAATTAGGTCGGTGGCCACTACTGAGGTAGCCCAGCCGCTGACAATGCTGACCGCGGCGGCCGAGACCGCTGTCCACGGGCTCGGTTCAGTGGTGATCGCTGCGGACAGCGATGGTAGCTGCGCTGCACGAGCCGTTTCGTCCAACGATGCTGGGCGGCCCGGAATTTGGGTGGTCGTTGACTCGGCGGCGAGGGGCAGCGGCCCGGTTGGCGTCCGCCGGATGATGCGGGTCCGTGGTTCTTGGGACGCCTTGGCGGGCTCTGGCGGGTTCTCGCGCGCGGGGGGATTGTTGGGCGCGGTCACCGGTCAGCCGGCGTAATTGCCGACATAAAGTCCGCGCTTGGCCAGCCACGGCACCGGGTCGATGCGCTCGGTGCCGCCCAGCAGCACTTCGAAATGAAGGTGTGGACCGGTGGAGAAGCCCCGGTTGCCCATGGTGGCGATTTGGTCGCCTGCCATCACGCGATCCCCGACGTCGACCAATGTGCTATTGACGTGACCGTACAGCGTTACAGTGCCGTCGGCGTGGCGCAGCTTGACCCACATGCCGTAGCCGGCGGTGGGACCCGCGTCGATGACCACGCCATCAGACACCGCATAGATCGGGGTTCCGATGGCGTTAGCGAGGTCGATCCCGGCGTGTAGAACGCCCCAGCGGTAGCCGAAGTTCGAGGTGAAGATGCCCTTGGTCGGCATGACATACAGCGGCTGCTGCAGTCGCGCCTCGCGTTGCGCCCGTTCCTGAGCGAAGGCCACGCCACGGGCAAGCTCCGCATTGTGGACTGCAATCATTTCCGCGGGCTGCGCGGCGATGACTTGGGCGCCTCGGGGCGCTTCGCCACCGGACCCACCCGTGAGGGTCGACGCGTTGGCGGTCAGCACCGTGTCGGTACTGGCGGTCTCGGACTGATGGGTCGCCGTATGCGCCGCGGCGGCTGCCGCACCGGCGGCCATGGCGGAGATCAGCAGGCGGCCCTTGGTCGCACTGGTCGGCTGCTTGCGGTGCTGGCCGCCGCGTCGGGGCACCGGAGTGACATTCGTGGAGTGGATGCGTGGGGCGATTCGATCGCTGCTGAGCTCGATGGTCGCCGGCGCCAGCACGTCCGTGGGCGCGGCCAGCCAAGCGGGGGTTACGTCATCGATTTCATGCAGATCATCGAGCTCGGGCGCCCGAAGCAGCTGCGCCTCGGTGTCGAACTCGGGATCGCCGAAGTCCAATTCATCGAGATCGGCCAGCTCCAGCTCGTCGAACTCGTCGAATCCGTCGAGGGGGATGATCTCGGTGATTTCGTTGTGGTGGAGCCGACGATCGCGGCGTGCGCGAGTCGCGACAGTGGCTGCACTGCGGGCAGATCGGTGCTGGGACAACCTGAAATGTCCTCGTATCGTGACCATATCGTGATCTGGACCCTGAGACGGTATCCGCTGACCAATAGGGCTGGCAACCTCAGGCAACCAACCCGGCCCAAAATGTGATCTTGATCACGCCAGGGTCCCCCTCGCAGTCCATGTTGCGCCACACCGGCAGGTGCGATCGCGGCGCTTGTTCGGCGTCTAGATACAGTTCCAGTTGTCAATTCTGGCACCGCCTCCCTACAGGCCCCGCAGCAAGCCGAGCGAAGACAGTGAGCCCATGGACCTTTTCGAGTATCAAGCTAAGGAATTGTTCGCCAAGCACGGCGTACCCGGCACACCGGGCCGGGTGACCGACACCGCCGAAGGCGCGCGGGCCATCGCGGCGGAGATCGGTCGTCCGGTCATGGTCAAAGCGCAGGTCAAAACGGGTGGGCGCGGTAAGGCGGGCGGTGTCAAGTATGCCGCTACCGCCGACGAGGCCTATGAGCACGCCAAGAACATCCTGGGCCTGGACATCAAGGGCCACATCGTCAAGAAGTTGCTGGTCGCCGCGGCCAGTGACATCGCCGAGGAGTACTACCTTTCGTTCCTGCTCGACCGAGCCAACCGCACCTTCTTGGCGATGTGCTCGGTGGAGGGTGGCATGGAGATCGAAGAGGTGGCCGCCACCAAGCCCGAACGGCTTGCCAAGGTTCCGGTCAGCGCGGTCAAGGGCGTCGACCGGGCCTTCGCGCGGTCCATCGCCGAGCAGGGTCACCTCCCGGCCGAGGTGCTCGATGCGGCCGCGGTCACTATCGAAAAGCTGTGGGGGGTTTTCGTCGGCGAGGACGCCACCTTGGTTGAGGTTAACCCGTTGGTGCGCACACCCTCCCGCGGGGAGGATGACCCAGGCCAGATCTTGGCGCTGGACGGCAAGGTCACGCTGGACGCTAACGCGGACTTCCGCCAGCCCGACCACGCCGAATTCGAGGACCGCGCGGCCACCGATCCGCTGGAGCTGAAGGCCAAAGAGCACGACCTCAACTACGTCAAACTCGAGGGTCAAGTGGGCATCATCGGCAACGGTGCGGGTTTGGTGATGTCGACCCTCGACGTCGTGGCCTATGCCGGCGAAAAGCACGGCGGGGTCAAGCCGGCCAACTTCCTCGACATCGGCGGCGGAGCCTCAGCTGAGGTGATGGCCGCCGGCCTGGACGTCGTTTTGAGCGACCAGGATGTCAAGAGCGTGTTCGTCAACGTCTTCGGCGGCATCACGTCGTGTGACGCCGTGGCTACCGGGATCGTCAAGGCGCTGGAAATTTTGGGTGACGAGGCCAACAAGCCGCTGGTCGTGCGCCTGGACGGCAACAACGTCGAGGAAGGCCGACGCATCTTGGCGCAGGCTAATCACCCGCTGGTGACGCTGGTGCCGACGATGGACGAGGCCGCCGACAAAGCCGCCGAGCTGGCGAGCGCCTGAAAGGACTTGCGGACATGTCGATCTTTTTGAACCAGAACAACAAAGTTATCGTCCAGGGCATCACCGGCAGCGAGGCCACCGTTCACACCGCACGCATGCTCAAAGCCGGCACCCAGATTGTTGGTGGTGTCAACGCCCGCAAGGCCGGCACCTCCGTCCAGCACAAGGACGTCAACGACAAAGACATCGAGCTGCCGGTGTTCGGCAGTGTCGTCGAGGCCATGGCGAAGACCGGTGCCGACGTCTCGATCATCTTCGTGCCGCCCCGCTTCGCCAAGGACGCCATCATCGAGGCCATCGACGCGGAGATCCCGCTGCTGGTGGTTATCACCGAGGGGATCCCAGTGCAAGACACCGCCTACGCCTGGGCCTACAACGTCGAGAAAGCGGGGGCGAAGGGGCCGCTCATCCGCATTATCGGACCTAACTGCCCGGGCATCATCACCCCGGGTGAGTCGCTAGTCGGCATCACACCGGCCAACATCACCGGGCCTGGTCCCATCGGATTGGTGTCCAAGTCGGGCACGCTGACCTACCAGATGATGTTTGAGCTGCGTGACCTCGGCTTCTCGACTGCCATCGGGATCGGCGGCGACCCGGTGATCGGCACTACGCACATCGACGCGATCGAGGCATTCGAAAAGGATCCCGACACCAAGCTAATCGTGATGATCGGTGAGATTGGTGGTGACGCCGAAGAACGCGCGGCCGACTTCATCAAAGCCAATGTGTCCAAGCCGGTGGTCGGCTATGTCGCGGGCTTCACCGCGCCGGAAGGCAAGACCATGGGCCACGCGGGTGCCATCGTGTCCGGGTCCTCCGGAACCGCAGCCGCCAAGAAGGAGGCCTTGGAGGCGGCTGGTGTCAAGGTGGGCAAGACCCCGTCTGAGACGGCGGCGCTGGCCAGGGAGATCCTGACCAGCCTGTAGCAGTCTCATGGCCGACTGCTCGCGGCTAAGCGAACGCGGCGAGCTTGCCGGCCAATCGCTCCACGTAGGCCGCCACCTCGGCTTCGCTGCGGTCCGGCAGCCCGAAGAGTACCTCGGTCACACCAAGCTCGGCCCAGCGAGCTAGCTTCTCGGGCACCGGCTTGAAGTCCAGCGCCACGATCTGCGGAGTCCCGCCACGACCAGCACGGGCCCAAGTGTCCTGCAGCAACCTGACCGGCTCGTCGATGTCCACGTCGCGCGGAGTGGTGATCCAGCCGTCGGCGCTGCGGGCGATCCACCTGAAGTTCTTTTCGGTGCCGGCGGCGCCTACAAGAATCGGAAGGTGCGGCTGCACCGGCTTGGGCCACGCCCAGCTGGGCCCAAACTTGACGAACTCGCCGTCGTAGGCGGCCTCCTCTTGGGTCCACAACGCCCGCATCGCTTCAAGGTATTCACGCAACATGGTGCGTCGGCGTCCGGGCACTACGCCGTGGTCGGCGAGCTCGTCGGTGTTCCAACCGAACCCCACGCCGACGCTTACCCGACCAGCGGATAGATAGTCGAGGGTGGCAATGCTTTTCGCCAATGTGATCGGGTCATGCTCGACGGGTAGCGCGACCGCGGTCCCCAGTCGCACCCGGGATGTGACCGCCGATGCCGCGCCCAAGCTCACCCACGGGTCGAGGGTGCGCAGATAGCGGTCGTCGGGCAGCGATGCGTCGCCTGTCGTCGGATGGGCAGCTTCGCGCTTGATTGGGATATGAGTGTGTTCCGGCACGTAAAAGGTGTGAAAGCCGTGGTCGTCGGCGAGTTTGGCGGCTGCCGCCGGGGAGATGCCGCGGTCACTGGTAAAAAGCACAAGCCCGTAATCCATAACCGGGATTAGAACGTGTTCTATCTGGAGCGGGCAAGTGGTCCCGGGGCGAAGGTGGCAAGGTCGCTCCGGCGCGAGTGAGGGTACGTGCGCTAGCGTGGGTGAGCGAATTGTGTCGCAGGGAACAAGCGTCGCAATGCAACAGGCGCCGCGACGGCACCGTAATAGGAGGAGCCATGACCTACTCGCCGGGGAATCCCGGATATCAGCCCGCGCAGTCGGCCGGCTCCTATGGAGGCGCCACGCCGTCGCTCGCCAAGGCGGACGACGGGGTCAGCAAGCTCCCGATGTACTTGAGCATCGTGGTGACAACACTGGGCTTCGTGGCATATCTCGCCAGCTTCGGGCCCATGTTCACGGTCAGCTCCGAGCTTGGCGGTAGCGGTAGTGAAGTGTCCGGCGACACCGGGCTGGCTGTCGGGCTGGCGCTGCTGGCCGCACTGCTCGCCGCCGTCAGCGTGTTGCCCAAGGCCAAGAGTTACGTGGCAATCGTCGCGGTTGTTTCCGTGTTGGGCGTGCTGCTGATGATCGCGGCGACATTCAATAAGCCCAGTGCGTATTCGACTGGCTGGGCGCTATGGATCGTCTTGGTGTGCATCGTGTTTCAGACGGTTGCGGCGGTCGGCGCACTGCTCTTGGATGCGGGTGTGGTTGCGGCGCCGGCACCGCGACCCAAATTCGACCCTTACAGTCAATACGGCCAATATGGCCAATACGGGCAGTTCGGCGGTCAGCCGGGCGGTTACTACGGTCAGCCGGCTGCACAGCAGCCCACGCCTAACCTGCAGCAATCCTCCGGGTACGGATCGCAATACGGAGGGTATTCGTCGACCCCGGGCTCGAACCCAGCGACCGGCGGATTCGGGGCCCAGCCACCCGCGCAGTCGGGGCCCCAGCACGCGCCGGGTCCGTCGACCCCACCTACCGGTTTCCCGAGCTTCAGCGCGCCACCTCCGGTCAGCGCCGGCACCGGATCCCAAGCGGGTTCGGCTCCGGTCAACTACTCAAACCCACCAGGGGTACAGCAGTCTTATGGTCAGGGCCAGGGCCAGCAGTCGTCCTCACCTGGTTCGGCGCCGGTCTAGCCGGGCGCTCTCGCGCGGAGTAAGGCACGTGCGCGAAGAGTGACAAGGGTGTCGGCAAAAAGCGAGGACAACCGGGCAGCGGGTGCCCGCCAGGCGCGCGACCTTGTCAAGGTGGCGTTTGCACCTGCTGTGGTAGCTCTTGTCATCATTGCGGCGGTCACGCTGTTGCAGTTGCTGATCGCCAACAGCGACATGACGGGCGCGCTGGGTGCGATCGCCAGCATGTGGCTGGGCGTACACACGGTGCCGATCTCGATCGGTGGTCGCGAGCTGGGGGTTATGCCGCTGCTGCCGGTGCTGCTGATGGTGTGGGGCACGGCGCGTACGACGGCGCTGGCCACCGCGCCGAACTCGTCGTGGCTCGTCGTCCGATGGGTTGTCGCATCGGCGCTGGGCGGTCCCCTACTGATCGCGGCGATTGCACTGGCAGTCATCCACGATGCGTCCTCGGTTATCACCGAATTGCAGACGCCGAACGCGTTGCGTGCGTTCATCAGTGTGCTGGTGGTGCATGCCATCGGAGCCACGATGGGGGTGTGGTCGCGGGTAGGCAGACGTGCACTCGCGGCCGCACTGCTTCCTGGTTGGCTAGGTGATTCGCTGCGCGCCGCTGCCGCCGGCGTCTTGGCATTGCTTGGTCTTTCCGGCATGGTGACGGCAGGTTCGCTGATTGTGCACTGGGCGACCATGCAGGAGCTGTACGGCATCACCGATTCGATATGGGGACAGTTCAATCTCACCATTCTCTCGGTGCTGTATGCGCCCAACGTCATCGTCGGCGCTTCGGCGGTTGCGGTCGGGTCTAGTGCCCACATTGGCTTTGCCACTTTCAGCTCGTTCACTGTGTTCGGCGGCGATATTCCCGCCGTACCGATCTTGGCTGCAGCGCCGACGCCGCCACTGGGGCCGGCGGGCGTGGCGCTGCTGATCGTTGGTGCGTCGTCTGGCGTCGCAGTCGGCCAGCAGTGTGCGCGGCGGCCACTGCCCATTCTTCCGGCCACGGCCAAGCTGGTGGTCGCGGCGGTTGCAGGCGCCTTGATCATGGTCCTGCTTGGGTACGCCGGCGGCGGCCGGCTGGGCAACTTTGGCAGCGTCGGCGTGGACGTGGGCGCCTTGTTTGTTGGTGTGCTGTTCTGGTTCACCCTGGTGGGTTGGCTCACAGTGGTCATGGCCGGAGGGGTCAGGCGTCGACCCGGGCGGCCGAAACCGCGGCCGGGCCCAGCCGTTGTCGAGGAACCGCACGCTGTACCTCTTGACGAGGATCAGCCGGGGGATGCTGCCGAAGATTTGCCGCTCGAAGACGATGCCGCCGCGGCCGGTGAATCGCAATCGGAGCCAGACTCACCGCGCGAGGAGTAGCCGTGGTGCCTGCCCGCCGCGGCGGCCCCAACATCTAGACGAACACCCGTGGCTTGAAACCCCGGCCTCGACTTGCCAGTAGTCGCTTGCGCGGCCGGCATCGTCG
>NZ_VTZN01000154.1 GCF_008370645.1 Mycobacterium simiae | reverse complement strand
ACGAGCCTACCCACGTACCTTGCGGTCGAAGCTGGCCTGGCAACATCGAGGTCCATGAGGGTTCTGGTGCAACGGGTTTCATCAGCCGCGGTGACCGTCGATGGCCAGGTGGTTGGCGCCATCCGCCCCGAGGGTCAGGGGCTGCTGGCGTTCGTCGGCGTGACCCACCGCGACGATATCGACAAGGCGCAGCGGCTAGCTGAAAAGATATGGAATTTACGGATTCTCGACGACGAGAGATCCGCCTCGGACCGCAACGCGCCCATCTTGGTGGTCAGCCAGTTCACCCTGTACGCAGACACGGCCAAGGGCCGCCGGCCATCGTGGAATGCCGCAGCGCCCAGCGCGCTGGCCGAACCGCTGGTAGCGGCGTTCGCCGAAGCCCTGCGAGGGCTCGGCGCGCACGTGCAAACCGGGTCGTTCGGCGCACACATGCAGGTGGAACTGGTCAACGATGGCCCGGTGACGGTAATGCTGGAGCTGTAGCAGAAAGGACGGCCCATGCCCGGACCTGAATTTGGGTCGCTTCGCTCCGACGACGATCAATGGGACATCCTCAGCAGCGTGGGCTACACCGCCCTGCTGGTGGCCGGATGGCGTGCCCTGCATGCCGTTGACCCGCGGTCCCTGGTCCGTGACGAATATGCAAAGTACTTCGTCATCGCGTCCGCCGACCAATATCTGACGGATCTGCTCGCCCAACCGGGAACCTCGGAGAGCGAGACAGCTTTCCCTCGCCTTTACGGCGTCCAAACCTGGTTCTTCGATGACTTCTTTCAGTCGGCCGGCGACGCGGGTATTCGACAGGCGGTAATTGTCGCCGCCGGTTTGGACTCCCGAGCGTATCGTCTTGAATGGCATTCCGGCACAACAATATTCGAAATCGACCTGCCTGAAGTCCTTGCCTTCAAAATGCGCGTGTTGAGCCAGCAGGGTGCTGAGCCCAAAGCGCAAAGACGCGAGATAGCTGCCGACCTGCGCACGAACTGGCCCCGCTCATTACAGGCTGCCGGCTTCGACCCGGAAACGCCGAGTGCCTGGTCAGTGGAAGGAGTTTTGCCCTACCTGACCGGCAAGGCTCAGGACGCGGTCGTCGGCCGAATCGATGAACTTTCTGCGCCGGGCAGTCGAGTCGCGATTGGCGCCCTAGGGTCTCGCTCAGACCGTCAGCAGTTTGCCGATTTAGAAGCCAGTCACCCCGGTGTCGATCTGTCTGGAGGCGTGGACTTCTCGGCTCTCACGTATGACGACAAGACCAATCCGGCAGCGTGGCTAGCGCGGCGCGGATGGACAGTCGAACCCGTCCGTACCACGCTCGAGCTACAGGCCGGCTATGGGATAACGCCCTCAGACGTTGATATTCGTATCGACAGTTCCATGCATTCCCAATACATCACAGCAGTTAAAGAGTCAGCAGCACCTTGACATCCTGCCCTGACCGGGACGCCGCGGTCGCATAGCCCTTGGCCGCTTGCGCGAGCGGCAGGGTCGTGGTGAATATGCCGTCAACGTGAAGGCGGCCCGATTGGAGCAGGCGAATCAGTTCCGGCCAGGTGCGGCCGCCCAGCCGGTGGCGAGATTGTCGGTGAGCAGAAGCGCCTGCTCGGTAGAGATCCCCTCCGGAATCTTGAGCAGCTGGAAGTCGGCGGCCGGCACGGCCAGCAGATCGGCCTGCGCGCCGCCCAGCGCGCCGGAGCCGAAAATCTGTGGGCCGAAACGACACATCGCCGGATCCTGGGTGGCGCAACCGGGGCATGAGCCGCAGCCGGCCACCGAGGGCACCATGACCTGGTCCCCGATCGTGACGGTCCGCACCTGCGCTTCCGCTTCGACGACCGTGCCGATCGCCTCGTGACCCAGTGCCACCGGCTCGGCGAGCGGATACTCGCCCTCGTAGAAATGCAGATCCGAGCCGCAGATGCCGGCAGCTCGCACCGCCACGATAGCTCCGTCGGAACCGGGCAGCGCCGGGTCCGGACGGGTATCGACTCGGATGCTGCGCGGTCCGTCGATGACTACAGCGCGCATGTCGGCACGCTCACTTTCGCTCTCGGAGCACGAATAAAGACAGTCCATGCAGAAGGTCAAGCTAGTGCCATGCGCCAAGCACGGGCCCGGCCATAGATGCGGCGCCGCTGATCGGTGCGACCTTGGTGGGTGTCCACCCGTCCCATGACGGGTCAGGCTACCGCAGGACATCAGGGCGTTAGAACATGTTTCTAGGTGCCGCGGAAGGCGTCGCGAAACAATAAGTGAGGCGCTAGCCGTCCTAGCCGGTGCCAGTTCGGCAAGCGGAGGTGAATGATCGTCGTGGCTCCATTATTTACGGCCTGCGGTGGGTTTCTGCTCGCTGTCTTGTGGATGGACCTGATTTTTGACGTCCAAGTTCTGAGGTACCGGCGCGCCAGTGACCAGCTGCCTGAGCCGGTGCTCGCGTCCATCGCGGGCTACTACCACCGCGCCACGACCACATCGCGTCCGATGAGCTGGCTGATCGCTCTGGTCATGGTGCTCTTGTTGGCTGGACTGGGGGTTGTGGCCGTTGGCGGTCATGAACCCGGCTGGTTGTTGCTGACATCGGCCGTGCTCGCGGGGGTCCCGGTCGGGCTGGCAGCGGTACGCACGGTGCCCCGCGCGGTTCGGCTCGGAAATCGCGTCGACAGCGTGACCGAACAGGCCCGCCTCGCGCGAGCTATCTGCCGAGATCACCTCGTCTGCATCGGTTGCATGCTTGCGTTTATGGTCCTGTGGCTGGCGTACAGCCTGGCGACGTGATGGGTTGTCGCCGCGACGTGCGCCACCTTGCTGACCTAGCCGGCGGCGCCGGTACTAAACTAGAACACGTTTCAATTCGGCGAGCGCCCCAGGAGTAGGCATGCACACCGCCATCTGTGACCAACTCGGCATCGAGTTCCCGATTTTCGCGTTCACCCATTGCCGTGATGTCGTGGTCGCCGTCGGCAAAGCCGGTGGTTTCGGCGTGCTGGGCGCCGTCGGGTTTACTCCCGAGCAGCTGGAGATCGAGCTGAACTGGATCGACGACCACATCGGCGATCACCCCTACGGTGTTGACATCGTCATCCCGAACAAGTACGAGGGCATGGATTCGCACCAGTCGGTGGAGGAGCTTGCCAAAATGCTGCGGGCGATGGTCCCCAAGGAGCATCTGGACTTCGCTCGCAAGATCCTCGCCGACCATGGCGTGCCGATTGAGGACGCCGACGAGGACAGCCTGCAGCTGCTCGGGTGGACCGAGGCGACGGCCACCCCGCAAGTTGAGGTCGCGCTGAGACACCCGAAGGTGACACTGATCGCCAATGCCTTGGGTACCCCGCCGGCGGACATGATTCAGCACATTCACGACTCCGGTCGTAAGGTGGCAGCATTGTGCGGCTCACCCTCGCAGGCCCGCAAGCACGCCGACGCCGGCGTCGACATCATCATTGCCCAGGGCGGTGAGGCCGGCGGGCACTGCGGCGAGGTGGGCTCAATCGTGCTATGGCCACAGGTAGTCAAGGAAGTGGCACCACTTCCGGTCCTTGCTGCCGGCGGTATCGGCAGCGGCCAGCAGATCGCTGCCGCCTTGGCGTTGGGCGCCCAAGGGGCGTGGACCGGCTCGCAGTGGCTCATGGTCGAAGAAGCCTCGAACACCCCGGTTCAGCAAGCGGCTTATGCCAAGGCGACCAGTCGCGACACGGTCCGCAGCCGTTCGTTTACCGGTAAGCCGGCCCGGATGCTGCGCAACGACTGGACCGAGGCGTGGGAGCAGCCGGACAACCCGAAGCCGCTCGGAATGCCGTTGCAGTACATGGTTTCCGGTATCGCGGTGCGGGCCACCAACAAGCACCCGGATGAGACCGTCGACGTCGCGTTCAATCCGGTTGGGCAGGTTGTCGGTCAGTTCACCAAGGTCGAGAAGGCCGCTACCGTCATTCAGCGCTGGGTGCAAGAGTACCTAGAGGCAACCAACAGACTCGACGCGTACAACGCTGCCGCCGTCTGACGGCAAGTCGCCGCAGCAAGCCCCGGAAAGCGTTGCCCTGATGCTTATTCGGTGTCTTCGTCCTTGCTGGTGAAAACCTCTTTGACTCGGTCGACCGCGTGAGTGGCGATGTCGATGGAACTCTGAACGATGCCGCTGGCGCCGCCGGCGATGTCGCCGCGAATAATGTCGCTGGCGTTCTCGACGATGTCCGACGCCTTCTCGATGGCATTGGTCGCGATGTCCTTAGCCGCATCGACTGCATCTTTGGGATTGATGGCCATCGGGGGGCTCCTGTTCGTTGGCGGGTGCTTGCTACGACTTTAGACCGGCCCAGGTCAGGCCTCGCCATGGTGGATCAGTAGTCGACCAGCGTCCGCCAGTAATCTTCTGGAATCTCCTCGCCGGACCGCAGCACTTGGGCCAGCCCGACGGCCATCGCGATCCCGAGCAGACCCAGCCACAATCCCGCCAGGGCGATGATCCACCACAGAACTGCGGTGAGTGCAGGCCACGGCGATAGCACGGCCAGCACCGGCGCGAAGAAGAAACCCGTCCCGATATACCACGCCGAGCCCGCACGATCCGACGTCAGGACAAACCGCAACCATCGCGGAATCGGAGAGTCAGCTGCCTGCGGTGCGGGCGTCATAAGATTAGGTCAATTGCTTACTCTTCGGGCGGGAAGAATCCTGCCCCGGTGAACCAACCGGCTTGCCATCCCTGCGCTCCCAGGCACAGCATCGGCAGACCGTCCGGGGTCTGCGCCGCCGCCTGCGGACCCGGGCATGGCGCTCCCGGCTGCTGCACTCCATATAGCGGATAGGAGATCACCCAGTAGCCCACCGTGGCTGCCGGGAACTGGTTAGGCGGCGGGAAATGACAGGCTTCGGCCTGTCCGCTGGGGCCCCGGCCGAAAATGAAGCGCTCGTAGTTGTCGCACGGCGCTCCCAGCGAGGCGTCGTAGTTCATCCCCGGCACGTCACCCTGATAGCGCCCGTTGTCGGCGCCCGCGACCGGCGCGACGCCGATCACGGCGCCGGCAATCGCTGCGGAAGTGAGCAGTTCCCGAATCATGTTCCACCCCTTCGCACCGGCGAGTTTCACCACAGCATAACGAGTGTGGCCTGGCCCACAAGGGCGTATGCCGCGCCGAGGTACTGCTTGCCCTAGCACAGGCCCGACCACCGCGCGGGAATCAGTCGTCGATATTGGCCATGCCCTTTTCTTTGTTCTTGGGGCTATCAAAGATGCAGAGCACTCCTCGGCCCGAAACTCACCACCGCTGAACACGTTGCAGTTATGCTGCGGCGATCCGGCCGAACTACTTCCCAACCACGGTGCCGCAATGGATTATGGCACTAGACGACGACTAACAGACTTCGCATCGAGGAGTGGTCCGTGTCCATGCCGAAGCCAATTGCCAACCCAGCCCCCAACCTGCCTCCCGGATTCGATTTCACCGATCCTGACATTTACGCCGAGCGGCTGCCGGTGGAAGAGCTAGCCGAGATGCGCCGGCGCGCCCCCATCTGGTGGAACGAGCAGCCCATCGGCTGCGGCGGGTTCGACGACGGCGGCTTCTGGGTAGTCACCAAGCACAAGGACGTCAAGGAGATCTCGCGGCACAGTGACGTGTTCTCCAGCCTGCAGAAGACTGCCCTGCCACGCTACAAAGAGGGCACGGTCGCCGAACAGATCGAGCGAGGCAAGGTCGTGTTACTCAACATGGATGACCCGCAACACAGCCGGCTGCGCAAGATCATCTCCCGAGGATTCACGCCAGGGGCCATTGAACGACTGCGCGACGACCTCAACGAACGGGCTCGGCACATCGTCGCGGCCGCGGCAGCGGAAGGTTCCGGAGATTTTGTGGAGCAGGTGTCCTGCGAACTCCCGTTGCAGGCTATTGCCGGGCTGTTGGGCGTGCCCCAGGAGGACCGGATGAAGCTTTTCCACTGGTCGAACCAGATGGTGGGCGACCAGGACCCAGAGTTCGCCAGCAATGACGGCCTCACCGCCTCGATCGAACTGATCATGTACGCCACGCAGTTGGCCGCCGAGCGGGCCAACAATCCGGGGCCGGATATTGTCACCAAGCTGGTCCAGGCCGACATCGACGGCCACAAGCTCTCCGAAGACGAGTTCGGCTTCTTCGTCATTCTGCTGGCGGTGGCCGGTAACGAGACCACCCGCAACTCCATCACTCAGGGCATGATGGCCTTCACCGAATTCCCGGATCAGTGGGAGCTGTACCAGCGAGAGCGTCCCACTACCGCGGCCGACGAGATCGTCCGGTGGGCCACTCCGGTCACTTCTTTCCAGCGCACCGCGCTGCGGGACTACGAATTGTCCGGTGCGCAGATCAAAAAGGGCCAGCGGGTGGTGATGTTCTACCGCTCGGCTAACTTCGACGAAGACGTATTCGACGACCCGTTCACCTTCAACATTCTGCGTGATCCCAACCCGCACGTGGGATTCGGCGGCACCGGTGCGCACTACTGCATTGGTGCCAACCTGGCGCGGATGACAATCGACATGATGTTCAACGCAATCGCCGATGCGATGCCGGATCTGGAGTCGATTGGCAAACCCGAACGGCTACGGTCCGGCTGGCTCAACGGGATCAAACACTGGCGGGTCGACTATCACAGCGATGTCGTGGCCAAATGCCCTGTTGTCCATTGATATTCAGGCTGACCAGGTAGGGGCGTCGACCCGAGGGCGCTTGGTCGTGACGTGCAATGTCTGGTGGTCTGCCGGCCACTGCGCTGGCCGGAAAAAGTCGCAACGAATAGAGTTGCTGTGTGAGCGAGAGGGCATGGTCCCTGGACCAATCCGACGGTGAGTTGATCGTTCGTACCGGTGTCGCGGGGCGAGCCGCGCGAATGGGTCATCGGCTCACCATCGCCATGGCCCGGTGGCAGGCGACAGTGCAGTGGGTCACTGACGAGCCAAGCAGCGCAGAGCTTTTCGTCGAGGCGGAGTCGTTGGAAGTGCTGCGCGGCGAGGGTGGCGTCAAAAGCCTGTCCGGTCCGGAAAAGGCCCTGGTGCGGTCTAGCGCCCTGAAGTCGCTCAGTGCCAACCGCTTTCCACGCATCCGCTTCACCTCAGATGCCATTGAACAGACCACAGCCGGATATCGCCTGACCGGGACGCTGGAAATCCGGGGAAAGTCAAATAAGCATGTAATCGACTTGCGCACAGAAGATCTCGGCGACTCATGGCAGATGACTGTCGAATCGACAGTTCGTCAGTCTGACTTCGGTGTCAAGCCCTACTCGCTGCTGATGGGCTCGCTGCAGGTTGCCGATGAGGTGACCGTCTCATTCAGTGCGGTTCGAGCCAAAGAAGACTGATCGTGCCGGCCAGGTTTCAGCACTGTGCCGATGGCCACCTGCACCGTATTCCGCGATTCGACTACTCAGGTGGCTGTGTTTCCGAGTCGCCGTAAGTGCCGGGGATGTGCTTGAGGACTCGGGTCAACAATGGTGGCCCATCATCGGGAGCCGGCTGAGGCGCAATCCCGCTCGGTTGCTCTTCGGCCGTAGAATCTGTGAGCTCTTCACCCGCGGTAAGACGGACGGGCTCCTGCTGTGTGGCAGGCCCTGGACGGACAGCGGGTGGCGCCTTAGCAGGCACGGGAACTGCCGGCGCGACCGCTTCCACCACGGCTGGCTTCGACTTGTGCACGACACGCCCCGCCGAATTGGGATGCTGGTCCGGGGCCAGCTGCAAACCTATCGCCAGGGAAACCGAGACCACGAACGTGACCGCGGCCGCGGCCAAGGTGGTCGCCGCTCCGGCGTAGTGCCGTGATCGCTTGGGCGCCACAGTGGGTTCACCGGCAGCTGCCAGCAGCCCCGCGTCGGTGAACTCGGTGCTTCGAGCCGCCGCCAACGCGGCTCCTCGCGCGATCGTCACCTGCGCCATAGTTTGCGCGAAAACCGGTACTGGCAAAGCGTTTTCGAGTTGCCAAGAAAAGTCCCTGACGTCACGGTCGGAACGGACCACCACCACGGCAGCCGGGTGCCATGAGCCGCGGTCGAACATGCCCGTCAGCCAGGAAGTCAATGCGTCAAAGCCACCGCGTACGTATTTGACGGCTGTTTGGGTCTCACCGTCATGGGTGTCCACCATGGCGACGGTCGCCCATTCGTGCTCGAGTATGCAGACTGCGGTTTGTTGGTAGCCGATGACTGGAGCGATCGCTTGTGCCAGCGTCTCGACGGCGTCCAGCAGTCGAACCGGCACAATGTTGTCGAATCCTGCCGCGGTCAATGCCTCCAGCAATAGCGCGGCTTGCGCAGAAGCTTCGTCATTCCAGGTCACTCCGATGACACGCACCCGATGATCGCACTCGGTTGCCAGTCTTGTTGCCCGCAATACTTCGGCTGCCACCTGCTCGGCGGTCTCCACCGCGGGTACGCCTGGACCGTCCTGCAGCTCAAACTCGTGGTGATCCAGGATGGTGCCTGCTGCGCCGTGTCCTTCAGCTAGGACCCATCCCACGGTGGTCGCTGTCACTGATAGCCCAAGTACGGTGTCCAAGAACTTTCCCTCAATCGTTCCCAGACCTCCGAGGCCCAACCACACCCCACCGCGCCAAGGGGCCCAGGTGCGGTGGGTGCGTGAGCGCCGGAACGGACCGGGATAGCTCGGTCTCCATCGGCTTGCCTCGACGAGACTACGCGGTCGACGCAACTTCGGCTTGCCCAGTGTGCAAATCAACAGGTGACTCACAACCCATGAGCTAGCGCCCACGGGTCGTCGCCATCGCCTGTTTTTCTGTTTTCGTGAGGTCGACTCGGGGGGTAACGCCGGCTAGCTTGCGACGGCTGCTCGACATAGCCCGTTTGCCGACACGTCCGTCGTTGCCGGTTAGCTCGTCGTCGTTTGTGGTGGCGTCGGCATCGGCTGCCACGATTGCAAGTGCATAACGCGTGCATAACGGCGGCGTGTGCGCCCGATCGGGTGGATGAGGCAAGGGCTATAAACGGATGCGGTTAACTCATCGTGGCCCGTAGCACAGTTGCTATGGCTGCGGCGGTAACCGATACACAACCGAGACGAGTTTGCGTCCAGATCGACATCGGGCCTACTCACACGGTAAGTTCTGCCGGGAGCAAGACGATATTAAGGAAAAAGGGGCACCTCATATGACAGACGTGAGCGGGAAGATACGGGCTTGGGGGCGTCGGCTTCTAGTCGGTGCGGCCGCGGCTGCGACCCTGCCGGGCCTGGTCGGATTCGCCGGCGGGGCGGCAACCGCGGGAGCGTTTTCCCGTCCGGGTCTCCCGGTGGAATACCTGCAGGTGCCATCGGCAGCGATGGGTCGCAGTATCAAGGTCCAGTTCCAGAGCGGCGGTGACAATTCACCGGCGGTGTACTTGCTGGATGGTCTGCGCGCCCAAGACGACTACAACGGCTGGGACATCAACACTCCGGCGTTCGAGTGGTACTACCAGTCAGGCCTGTCAGTCATCATGCCGGTCGGTGGCCAGTCCAGCTTCTACACCGACTGGTACAGCCCGGCCTGCGGCAAGGCCGGTTGCCAAACCTACAAGTGGGAGACGTTCGTGACCAGCGAGCTGCCGCAATGGCTGTCCGCCAACAGGAGTGTTAAGCCCACCGGTAGCGCCGCGGTCGGTATCTCGATGGCCGGCTCGTCGGCGATGATTCTAGCCGCCTACCACCCGCAGCAGTTTATCTACGCCGGCTCGCTGTCGGCCCTGTTGGATCCATCCCAGGGGATGGGGCCGTCCTTGATCGGCCTCGCGATGGGTGACGCCGGTGGCTACAAGGCGTCCGATATGTGGGGCCCCTCGAGCGACCCAGCTTGGGCGCGCAACGACCCAACCCTGCAGATTCCGACGCTCGTCGCTAACAACACCCGCCTTTGGGTCTACTGCGGTAACGGGACCCCGTCCGAGCTGGGCGGTGCCAACGTCCCCGCCGAGTTCTTGGAGAACTTCGTGCGCAGCAGCAACCTGAAATTCCAGGACGCCTATAACGCCGCTGGCGGGCACAACGCGGTGTTTAATTTCAACGCCAACGGCACGCACAGCTGGGAGTACTGGGGTGCCCAGCTGAACGCCATGAAGGGCGACCTGCAATCCGCTCTGGGCGCACGCTAACCACGTAACATCTCGCGACTACTGGGCTTGACGGCACTGGCCGTCAAGCCCAGTAGTGCTTTGAGGACCTCGAGCCCAGGTGGGGCTACCGGGCTCGGGTGAGCTGGTCGGTGATATCGATCCACGCGGTGGTGTCGCCGCGGTGGTCGTTCAGGTTCCCGCATGAGCCGTACAGACGAAGGATTCCCAGGCTGCTGTCGTCGTGGTGACGATAGAAGATCGCCGTGACCCCGTCCTTGGACAAGGTCTTGCCAAGTACATGCTGAACCGGCGGGCGCCCCGCCGCCCAGCCGTGCTTGGCTAGCGCTGCCGCGACTGAGTGCAAGTAGCTATCGCCGTACGCCCCGGCCGGCAGAACGAAGGTCAGGTAAATCGCGCCTTGATACGGTGGCTCGTCGCGGCTCTTACATGACATCAACAGATAACCCGCTGCTGTTGTCTGCAGCTCCGCAACGGCGACGATCTGGGTGGCGGCCTCGACAACCTGCGCCTGGGTTGCCGCGTCGCTGAGCGCGTTAGCGGGGTGCTCGAGAGTATTGCAAGGTGGGGACTGGCGCTTTTCCGCCCAGAGAAAAACTCCGCCGAGTAACAAGCACATCACCAGAGCAGCAGCAAGCGTGCCTTGCCCTGCCCGAGTGCGCAGCCATCCCCCGCTGGTACCGGAGCGCTGGGTCATCAGCCGGCGCCAGCGCTTTCCGCGATGCTACTGATCAGGCGTTCGCGGGGACTGCTTGAGTTGTCTGTCAGCATTTCTCGCGAAAGCCCTTGTCGTAACCGAGCTTTGGTCCGATTCGACCACGCGGCGGCCCGGCGCGACCGTGGGCACCAAGACACTCGACTTTCATACACTCTGTACGCGACTTCCGTACTGGGAGTCTGCAAGTTCACGCCAAGGATAGCTGAGATGCCATTGGTCTCGCTAAACAAGCCTCGCTAAACAAGCCTCGCTAAACAAGCCTCGCTAAACAAGCAATGCCCACATACCGAGGACGGGGAGCCGGAGGAGGTGCGCATTCCGAACCGCGCAGCCAGCGCTGGCTGCAGCAGCCCATTGACGGGATCGGTGCAGTGGCGAGGTCCGCCTCGGCGTTCACCTCGCTGCGTCGTGCTGCTTCCGGGGATGTATTGATCGCCATCGATACCTCTCCACTCATGTTTGATGTCCGTCTCACAACCACAGGTCAGGTCCGCCCGCATTGATGCATTGATCGACGATTATCGGAATTCTCCTGCGACCACCAGGCTCGAGTGCTCCCAATCAGTCGATGTCAGCTTGACGCAAACGGCGGACGCCGAAGTCCACCGACCAGATAATCAATCTGATGATTGTTTATATCTGGATTGTGCCCCGATTGGGGAACAAGAATGCGACGCAACTGCCCCGAGTCCGCCCATTGCTGTGCCAACCGAAGGCCCGCGCCCGCCAAGCACGTCGACCCGGATGCTCACCCGCGTCTTCGGCGATCAAGCCGTCGCTACCAAGGTGATCGAGTACAGCCGGTCCGCCCGACGCGCCCCGGGATCTGGCAGCGTCACGGTCAACAATTGACATCCGTCAACACTAAGATTATGTCTCATGCTCCGCTTAACTGGAGTTTGCTGGTGCCGCCGGCATGCCTCGCCGAGCTGGGCAGCGCCGGCAGCGAAACGATTCCGGCTAGCCGGTTGGACAACCTGTACCGACGCGCCTTGTCGACCGCGAGTCGGTCGTACAGCCAGCCTCCGCCGCCGGCTTGATCGACTCGTCTAAACATCGTTTGCGCCAATCTCAATGAGGCAGTTCACCGATCTCATAAATTGTTCTAATCGGTAACGCTCTGACTACGGCCGGCGAAATCCCGGGCATGACGAGCATCACCAAGCCCCTCATCAAGGCCGGGTTGGCCGCCGGTTTCACCGCGGCTTCGATGTCGCTGTCGACTGGTGTCGCATACGCCGACTTGATGAACTGGGAAGCCGTTGCGGA
>NZ_VTZN01000153.1 GCF_008370645.1 Mycobacterium simiae | reverse complement strand
CGCAGCCGACTCAGCTCTTCACGGCGGTGCCGACCAAGACCTCCCAGTCCATGACGCCATCCGTGAGGTATTCCGCGGCCAGCTCAACCAGCTGTGAGTCGAGTTCGGCGGCCAGAACCTGGTTCGCGCCAATGTTGGCGTACGCCTCGATGGTCGGGCCGTAGTGGGCCTTGAAGTAGTCGTGGACATCTTGCGGGGTCTTGAAACGCGTCACCTTGAGCGGTTCGCGTCGAGTCGTGACATCGGTGACTCGATCGCCCAGCAGTCCCCGGAAGTAGTTTTCCCGGCCCCACAGCGCTGACGGGGGCAACGCCGCCGACATGCTGGGCCGGTATGGCCGGATGGCGGCCAGCATCCGGCCAAAAAACCCTTCCGGGGTCCAGCTGATCACGCCGATGGTCCCGCCTGGCTTGCAGACCCGGACCAGCTCGTCGGCCGAGCACTGGTGGTCTGGAGCGAACATCACGCCGATCGCCGACATGACGATGTCGAATTCGCCGTCGCCAAACGGCAAGGCCTGCGCGTTGGCTTCCTGATATTGCAGGGTCAGTCCCTGTTTGGCGGCGCGCGCCTGAGACCGTTGCAGCAGCTCCGGTGTCAGATCGGTGGATACCACAGTGGCACCCGCCTGGGCTGCCGGAAGCGAAATGTTGCCGGAACCGGCCGCGACGTCAAGCACCCGCACCCCCGGCCCAATGCCCGTCGCGGCGACCAGGATTGGGCCGAGTGGGGCCATCACCTCTTCGGCCATCAGGGCGTAGTCGCCAAGTGCCCACATCGCCCGGTGCGTCGCCGCGAGCGTAGCGTCGTCGCGGATGGGTGTGTCGATAGTCATCAGAGCTCCTCGAGAAGGACGGGAAAGGGCTAGGTTACTTCGACATCGTCGTCGGAGGGGTAGGACAATAGCTGCGGATGCGCAAAAATATAGCCACCGAAAACAGTATGCAGCAGAAACATTATAACTGGCTGAGAATCGAGCGGGCTGATTGTGACGCGTGACACGTCCGTTGGGCTTCCTAGACTCTTCCTAGACTATTGCGGTGCGCATCGTTTTCGCCGGTACTCCCGAAACTGCGCTGCCCGCGCTGCGTGGCCTCATCGAATCGCGCCGTCACGACGTGATCTCGGTGCTGACCCGGCCCGATGCCGCCTCCGGGCGGCGGGGCAAGCCCGAACCGTCGCCGGTGGCCCGCGAGGCGCTCGATCGCGGCATCCCGCTGTTACGGCCGGCTCGGCCTAACTCGCCGGAATTCGTGGCTGAATTGTCAGCGCTCGAACCCGAGTGTTGCGCGGTGGTGGCCTACGGGGCGCTGCTGCGGGAGGCGTTGCTCTCGGTTCCGCCGCGCGGCTGGGTCAACTTGCACTTTTCGCTGCTGCCGGCTTGGCGCGGCGCGGCGCCGGTGCAGGCCGCGATCGCTGCCGGGGACTCCGTGACTGGGGCCACGACGTTCCAGATCGAGCCCAGCCTGGACTCAGGACCCGTCTACGGGGTGGTCACCGAGACTATCCGGCCCACCGACACCGCGGGTGCGCTGCTCGAGCGGCTCGCTGTTTCGGGGGCGGCGCTGCTGTGCGCCACGATGGACGGCATCGCCGACCAGACGCTGACGCCGCGACCGCAACCGGCTGAAGGGGCCAGCCTGGCGCCGAAAATCACCGTAGAGCAGGCTCGGGTGCGCTGGGACCTGCCGGCAGTTGTCGTCGAGCGCCGAATCCGGGCCGTCACTCCGAACCCGGGTGCCTGGACGCTCGTTGGTGACGTGCGGGTCAAGCTGGGGCCGGTGCAGCTGGATGCCACTCCGCAACCGCCAGAACCGTTGCTGCCCGGCGCCATTCACGTCGACCGCAGACACGTGTGGGTCGGGACCGGCTCCCAACCGGTACGGCTGGGCGACATTCAGCCGCCGGGCAAAAAATTCATGGATGCTGCCGACTGGGCGCGGGGCGCTCGGCTGGATCCCGGCACCCGGGCGTCATGACTTCACCGCCGCACCGGCCCGGCGGGCACAGCCGGCGACCAGGTCCCCGGCGCCGGCCGCTCGATCCGGCGCGCGCTGCGGCATTCGATGCGTTACGCGCGGTGAGTGAGCGCAACGCTTACGCGAACCTGGTGCTACCCGCGCTGTTACGACAACGCGGCATCACCGGCCGTGACGCTGCCTTTGCCACCGAGTTGACTTACGGCACGTGCCGCACCAGGGGTCTGCTCGACACGATCATCGGCTCGGCCGCCGGACGCGCGCCGGAGGCGATCGACCCGGTCCTGCTTGACTTGCTGCGGCTGGGCACCTATCAACTGCTGCGCACCCGGGTTGAGGCGCATGCCGCGGTGTCCACCACCGTCGAACAGGCTGGCGTCGAATTCGACTCGGCGCGAGCGGGTTTCGTCAACGGCGTACTGCGAGCCATCGCTGCTCGAGATGAGCGAAGCTGGGTAGCCGAGCTGGCTCCCGACCCGCACAGCGACCCTATCGGGCACACCGCCTTCGTCCGCTCCCACCCGCGCTGGGTCGCTCAGGCCTTCGCCGACGCACTGGGCGCGGCCGCCGGAGAGCTCGACGCGGTGCTGGCTAGCGACGACGAACGGCCACAGGTGCACTTGGCGGCTCGCCCCGGGGTTTGGACCGCCGCCGCCCTGGCCGATGCAGTGGGCGGCACGGTCGGTCGGTACTCCCCGTACGCGGTGTATCTGCGCGGCGGCGACCCCGCGCAGCTGGCGCCGGTGCGCGACGGTCACGCCCTGGTGCAAGACGAGGGCAGCCAGTTGGTGGCCCGGGCGCTAACCCTGGCCCGGGTCGACGACGACTGCGGACGCTGGCTCGACCTATGCGCCGGTCCGGGCGGCAAGACCGCGCTGCTGGCGGCGTTGGGCGTCGCATCGGGGGCTCGGGTTACCGCGGTGGAACCATCTCCGCATCGAACTGAGCTGGTCGTCGTCAATACCCGCGGGCTGCCGGTCGAGGTGTTGCGGGTCGACGGCCGGCGTACCGGGCTTGCCCCTGGTTTTGATCGGGTGTTGGTGGACGTTCCGTGCACCGGGTTGGGCGCTTTGCGGCGTCGTCCGGAGGCGCGCTGGCGGCGGGTGCCGGCCGATGTGCCCGCTTTGGCGAAATTGCAGCGTGAGTTGCTGGCTGCCGCGATTGCCCTGACCCGCCCGGGTGGTGTGCTGCTCTACGCGACGTGTTCGCCGCATCTGGCCGAAACTGTCGGGGTGGTCGCTGCTGCGCTGCGCCGGTATCCGGTGCAGGCCCTGGACACCCGGCCGCTGTTCGAACCCGTCATCGAGGGACTCGGCGACGGACCTTACGTTCAGTTGTGGCCACACCGACACGGCACCGACGCCATGTTCGCCGCGGCGCTGCGGCGGCGCATGTGACTTGCCGATGCTCGATGCGCGCCGTGCTGGCCGGCTCAGTAGTCTGTCGCTCATGTCGCGCTGTACGCGGGGGCCGATGATCGCGCCGTCAATTCTGGCCGCAGATTTCGCCCGGCTCGCTGATGCAGCAGCCGCGGTGCACGGCGCCGATTGGTTGCATGTCGACGTGATGGACGGACACTTCGTGCCGAATTTAACGATTGGCTTGCCCGTGGTGGAAAGCCTGTTGGCGGTCAGCGGTATCCCGATGGATTGCCATCTGATGATCGAGAACCCGGACCGCTGGGCTCCGCCCTACGCTGAAGCGGGCGCCCACAACGTCACCTTCCACGCCGAAGCCACTGATGATCCGGTCGGGGTGGCGCGCGATATTCGGGCCGCGGGCGCCAAAGCTGGGATCAGCGTGAAGCCGGGTACGCCGCTGGACCCGTATCTCGAGATCCTGGCGTACTTCGATACTTTGCTCATCATGTCGGTCGAGCCGGGCTTTGGCGGCCAGAAGTTCATACCGGATGTGCTGAGCAAAGTGCGTATAGTGCGCAAAATGGTCGACGCTGGTGAGTTGAAGATCCTCATCGAGATCGATGGCGGTGTCAACGGCGACACTATCGAGCAGGCAGCCGAGGCCGGTGTCGACTGCTTTGTCGCCGGATCAGCGGTATACGGCGCCGACAATCCGGCTGCTGCGATAGAGGTACTACGGCGACAGGCCGGTGCCGCGTCACCCCATCGTCACCGGTGAGCAGCCGATGACCGTCGAACAGGTCAAGAGTATCGATGAGGCGATGCGCCTGGCCATCGAGCAGTCCTACCTGGTCAAGGGCACCACGTATCCGAACCCGCCGGTCGGTGCGGTCATTGTGGACTCCGAAGGCAAGGTGGTCGGCGTCGGCGGTACCGAGCCTACTGGCGGCGACCACGCAGAGGTGGTCGCGCTGCGCCGGGCCGGCGGCTTAGCAGCTGGCGCTATCGCGGTGGTCACCATGGAGCCGTGTAACCACTACGGCAAAACTCCGCCCTGCGTTAATGCCCTGATAGAAGCCAGAGTGGGCACCGTAATTTACGGCGTCGCTGACCCCAACGGGATCGCCGGCGGCGGCGCGGGTCGGCTGTCGGCAGCCGGCGTACAAGTGCGATCCGGCATTCTGGCCGACCACGTGGCCGCCGGACCGCTCCGCGAGTGGCTGCACAAACAACGCACCGGGTTTCCGCATGTGACATGGAAGTACGCCACCAGCGTCGACGGCCGCAGTGCAGCCGCCGACGGTACCAGCCAGTGGATTTCCAGCGAGGCCGCCCGCGCCGATCTGCATCGCCGGCGTGCCATTGCCGATGCGATTGTGGTCGGCACCGGCACCGTCCTGACCGACGACCCAGCTCTGACCGCCCGGTTGCCGGACGGTTCGCTGGTCGGGCAACAACCGCTGCGTGTCGTGGTGGGCAAACGTGACATTCCCCCAGACGCGAAAGTTCTCAACGACGATTCGCGCACCATGGTGATCCGCACCCACGAACCCGTCGAGGTACTCAGAGCGCTCGCCGACCGCACCGACGTCCTGCTGGAGGGCGGTCCCACCCTCGCCGGTGCGTTCCTGCGCGCCGGCGCAATTAACCGCATCCTCGCCTACGTCGCGCCCATGCTGCTGGGCGGCCCGGTCACCGCGGTTGATGACGTGGGAGTGTCCAGCATCGCGCACGCGTTGCGCTGGCAGTTCGACGGCGTCGAGCAGGTGGGACCCGATTTATTGCTCAGCCTGGTCCCGCGTTAACCGTCAGCGCCCGGGCGCAACGGCCTGCTGCTGTACGAGTTTTGGCTCTTCGGCGTGTTCCTTGCGTCCACTGATCAGCAGACCCAACAGCGCTCCGACCACGCACACTATCGCCGTGACCGTGAATATCTCGCCGTACATCAGCGCGAAAGCCTTCTGGTACTGGGCTCCGATCGCTGCCGCCCGTTCGATCAGGGTGGCGTCGGGCGGAACGGCCGCCGACAGACCAGCCAGGATCTGGTTAAACCGGTACAAGCCCCAGGCGGTGAGGGCGGCCACCCCGATCAGCATCCCGGTCATGCGGGCCACGACCACCGCTGCTGACGCGATGCCATGCTGGGCCGACGGCACCACCCGCAGCGTTGCCGACGACAGCGGCCCGATCACCAGTCCCAGCCCCAGGCCGGCCACCAGCAGGTCGGCGTGCATTGCGGGCACTGTGAACAGTCCGAAGATGTTGTGCTGATCGGTGGCCAGGTCTTCTCGCCAATGTGAGATCAGCAGGTAACCGCCAGCGGCGATCAGCATCCCCGCGAACGTCACCGCACGGTCGCCGACCCGGGTGGCGATCCATCCGCCCGTCATTGCGCCGATCGGCAGTCCGATGAGGAACCACAGCAGCATTCCGGCCGCCTGGTTTTGATCCAGTCCAAGCACGCCCTGGCCGAACAACTCTACGTTGACCAGCGTCACCATCAGCGCGGCGCCTGCGGTGATCGAAGAACCCAGAGCGGCCAGGAACGGCCGGAAGCGAACTCCGGCCGGCTCGATCAGCCGGGTCCGCGCGAACCGCTCCCAGCTGAAGAACGCGACCGTCGCGACGATCGCACCGATGAGCAGCGGCAGCCCGTTGGCCGGCAACACTTGTTTTCCGTCGGGATTGGGGTTGTACAGCCCATAGACGGCGAGGCCGAGTGCGACCGCCAGCAGTAGACCGCCGACCAGATCGACCTTCTCATGCTCGGCGTCGGGGTCGCGTGAGGGCAGGCTGAAATGGATCATCACCATGGCAATAGCCGTCAGTGGGACATTGATCCAGAAGACGTCCCGCCAATCGTTGAGCAACCAGACGATGAAAATTCCGTATAGCGGACCCAACACGCTGCCGAGTTCCTGCGCGGCGCCGATGCCGCCGAGCACACCCGCTCGGTTTCGCTGCGCCCACAGGTCGGCACCCAGCGCCAGGGTGATCGGCAGCAGCGCGCCGCTGGCGACACCCTGGGTTGCGCGGCCAGCGAGCAACATATCAAAGCTGCCGAAGTGCCCGGCCAGCGCGGTGACAACCGATCCGGCCGCGAATCCGAACAGGCTGGCCTGCAACATCAGCTTGCGGCCAAACCGATCGGAGGCCCGGCCCAGCAGCGGCATCGCGGCGATATAACCCAGCAGATACCAGGTGACGATCGGGGTGATCCGCTGCAGTTGGTTAACCGGGATACCGACGCTGTTCATGATGTCGCGCATGATGGTGACCACGACATAGGTGTCGAGGGCCCCCAGCAGGACCGCGAGGCTGCCCGCGCTGATCGCGACTCCGCGACCGGTTCGCCTGCTCATCAGCTCACCGGCGGCTTGGTGACCTGCACCTGCTGGCCCCAATTCGACAGCGTCATCTGCACGGAATTACCTGATCCGCGGTCCAACTTGGCTTGCGCCAATTGGTGATCGCCAGTCTCCTGAATCCACACCGTGCCCGGCACCGCTGAGGTGGCGGCAAACGGTGGTGCGATTTGGTTGACCGCCTCGGCAGTAACTGTTCCGCTGATCCGGATGGTGCTCTGCCCGTTGATGGTGTCGCGTCCGTCAGCCTTGGCGTCCTTGAAGTTGGCCAGCACATTGGCCAGCCCAGTATCGGGATTGAGGATCTGCGACGGATCGTAGATGTCGGCAGCCGGCCCGAAGTCGCTCCACTTGTTGGGGGTGAGGGTGGCGTACAGAATGCCGTCGAAGACCACGAAGTCGGCATCAATGTCCGACCCACCGAGGGTCAGCCTGACGTTTCCTTTTGCCGCAGTGGGGTTGGTTGTCAGATCACCGGACAGCGTCTTGAGGGACAGTCCGGGGATCTTGCCGTTGACGGTCAGGACCAAATGCCCACTTTTCACTTGCTTGGTCTGCTGGGTTGCCTGGTTTAACAATGTCGTGGCGTCGGGCAGTGGTCCGCCGCTGTCCTTCTTGCCAGATGAGCAGCTCGCGACCAAGGCGGTAACGATGCTCAGGGCGGCGACAGCAGCGAAGAGACGGCAGTGACGTCTGGGGCTTGTCATACCCTGCATCGTAGAGGGTGGCAGTGACGGGTTCGGGATATGCCGGGCGCGCTGGTCGCTGCGCAACCGTGTTTGTACTGGCTGGCCAGGGACCAATAACCTGGTGCGATGTTCACCGGAATTGTCGAGGAACTTGGCGACGTGACTGCACGGAACACCCTGGCCGACGCGGCGCGTCTGACCATCCGCGGTCCCGTTGTCACCGCCGATGCCGGCCACGGCGATTCGATCGCCGTCAACGGTGTCTGCCTGACGGTCGTCGAGGTGTTGCCCGACGGCCAATTCACTGCCGATGTGATGGCAGAGACGCTGAATCGGTCCAACCTTGGCGCGCTGCAGCCCGGCAGCCGGGTCAACTTGGAACGAGCCGCGGCTATCAACAGTCGACTGGGTGGGCACATTGTGCAGGGGCATGTGGACGGGACCGGCGAGATCGTCGCCCGGACGCCGTCGCAGCA
Organism: Mycobacterium simiae; assembly: GCF_008370645.1. GTDB lineage: Bacteria > Actinomycetota > Actinomycetes > Mycobacteriales > Mycobacteriaceae > Mycobacterium > Mycobacterium simiae_A. Next base: position 4,319 of record NZ_VTZN01000153.1, on the reverse strand, counting down.
CTGGGAAGTGGTGCGGATCGAAGTGCCTGCGACTGTGGCCCGCTACATCGTCGAGAAGGGGTCCATCACCGTCGACGGCATTTCGCTCACGGTCTCCGGGCTCGGTACCGAACCCCGGGACTGGTTCGAGGTCTCGCTGATTCCGACGACCCGGGAGCTGACCACGTTGGGCCAGGCACCGGTTGGCACTCGGGTGAACCTGGAAGTAGACGTGATCGCCAAATATGTCGAGAAGTTGATGCAAACCGCGCCGACACGCTAGCCCGGTGCCAGGTTCAGCTGGCGCACCGACCACCCCGGCGACGTCGCGCTTCCACTGCCGCGCCCACGTTTGCGCGAGGGTTCCGACGCGTCCGTTTGACAACCAACTTCGTCGCTGCCGTCAGCGACGCAACACTGATCAACCGGCGAAAGCGGCCATCCGCGGTAAGAGTGGCTGAGCCAAACCCCTGAAGCCGTCAATTAGCTGTGGCAATCATGAGGGACGATAGATTAGGCGGCGCGGTGGTTCATACTGAGTGCAACGCGTGGACTTCTCGCGTGAGCCGGCCGGACAGCAAGGTAGCAAAAATGACGAAGTTTGACTCCGTCGAGCGCGCGGTTGCCGACATAGCGGCAGGAAAGGCCGTCGTCGTCGTTGACGACGAGGACCGGGAGAACGAAGGCGATCTGATCTTCGCCGCCGAGAAGGCCACGCCGGAGCTGGTGGCCTTCATGGTCCGCTATACCTCGGGATACTTGTGCGTGCCGCTGGATGGCGCTGTCTGCGACCGGCTCGGTCTGTTGCCGATGTATGCGGTCAACCAGGACAAGCACGGCACCGCCTACACCGTCACCGTCGATGCACGGCAAGGTGTCGGCACTGGAATATCGGCCTCCGACCGTGCTACGACCATGCGGTTGTTGGCTGACCCGGCAGCTATCGCCGAGGACTTCAGCCGGCCCGGTCACGTCGTCCCGTTGCGGGCCAAGGACGGCGGCGTGTTGCGCCGCCCCGGCCACACCGAGGCGGCCGTGGACCTCGCTCGGCTAGCGGGATTGCAACCGGCGGGCGCGATCTGTGAGATCGTCAGCCAAAAGGACGAAGGCGCGATGGCGCAGACCGACGAGTTGCGGGTCTTCGCCGATGAGCACCACCTGGCCCTGATCACCATCGCCGACCTGATCGAATGGCGCCGCAAGCATGAGAAACACATCGAGCGGATCGCCGAGGCCCGTATCCCAACGCGGCACGGAGAGTTCCGCGCCATCGGCTACGCGAGCATCTACGAGGACGTCGAACATGTCGCCCTGGTCCGTGGTGAAATCGCCGGACCCAACGCCGACGGCGACGACGTGTTGGTCCGCGTGCACTCCGAGTGCCTGACCGGTGACGTGTTCGGATCCCGCCGCTGCGACTGTGGGCCGCAACTGGACGCCGCGATGGCGATGGTCGCGCGGGAAGGGCGCGGCGTGGTGCTCTACATGCGCGGCCATGAGGGCCGCGGCATCGGTCTCATGCATAAGCTGCAGGCCTACCAGTTGCAGGATGCGGGCGCCGACACCGTAGATGCCAACCTCAAACTCGGATTGCCGGCAGATGCCAGGGACTACGGGATCGGCGCGCAAATCCTGGTCGACCTCGGGGTCCGGTCGATGCGGCTCCTGACCAACAACCCCGCTAAGCGGGTCGGACTGGATGGCTACGGATTGCACATTGTCGAGCGGGTACCGCTGCCGGTGCGGGCCAACGCCGACAACATCCGTTACCTGATGACGAAGCGTGACCGGATGGGCCATGACCTCAGCGGATTGGACGATTTCCACGAATCCGTCCCGCTCCCAGGCGAATTTGGCGGTGCTTTGTGAGCGGTCGCGCAGGCGACGACCCGGTGGTGGCACGCCCCCAAAGGGAGCTATCCCCACCCGCTTGTGGGGGAGAGGAGTGGCGGGCATGAGCGGTGGCGCCGGCGTGCCGGACATTCCGGCTCTAGACGCATCTGGTGTTCGGCTGGCCATTGTCGCCAGCACCTGGCACGCCGAGATCTGTGACGCGCTGCTAGCCGGCGCCCGCAAAGTAGCCACTGAGTCCGGCATCGACAACCCGACGGTGGCGCGGGTGTTGGGGGCAATCGAGATTCCAGTCCTGGCACAGGAATTGGCCCGCAGTCATGATGCGGTCGTGGCGCTGGGTGTGGTAATCCGCGGCGAGACACCACATTTCGACTACGTTTGCGATGCGGTAACCCAGGGACTGACCCGCGTTTCGTTGGACGCCTCCACACCGGTCGCCAACGGCGTATTGACCACAAACACTGAAGAGCAGGCACGCGACCGGGCCGGGCTTCCGACGTCGGCCGAAGACAAGGGCGCGCAGGCAACCGCGGCGGCGCTGACCACCGCGCTGGCGCTGCGTGAACTACGCGCTCAATCGTGACTGCAGAACGGCGGCAAGATCGCTGGGACGTGGTGTTGCGTCCCTATTGGACGCCGCGATTTGCGTACGTGGCAGCATTATTGATTATTGCGGCGCACATCGCGGGGGGTCTACTGCTTAAGGTCGGGTCCAGTGGGGTGGTCTTTCGGACCGCCGACCAGATGGCCATGGCCGCCCTGGGGCTGATTCTTGCCGGCGCCGTGCTGTTGTTGACGCGGCCGAGACTACGCGTCGGCCCGGCCGGTCTTTCATTGCGTAACGTGTTGGGCGACAAACTAATTCCTTGGACAGATGTGGTCGGTGTGTCGTTTCCAGGTGATAGCCGATGGGCGCAGGTCGACCTGCCCGACGACGAGTACATCCCGGTGCTGGCGATTCAAGCCGTGGATAAGGAACGCGCGGTGGCCGCCATGGACACCGTGCGATCGCTGCTGGTCCGCTACCAACCGGGCCAGCATGCACTGTGAGCGCACTGCCCGTACGATCGCGCAATGGCACGCGTTGGTCGCGGTAAGGGCAGCGGTTGGAGGGCCGCCGGGCTGGCCGCCGTCGTGGCCACGCTGTGCGGCTGCACCACAACGGTCGCCGGCCACGCAACCCGCGCTGCCGGCCAGCCGACCGGGCCATCCACCTCCGTCAAGCCCGCGCCGGCGCGGGAGCTGTTGCTGCAGGACGGCGACCGCGCTCCGTTCGGTCAGTTGACCCAGTTTCTGGTTGGAGACAACTACTTCACCAGCGCCGAGCCAGCTGAGTGCAAGGCGGCGCTGCTGTTGAAGGACTCGCCACTGCGGCCGGCGGGCTCGTCGGACCACGCGGAGGCGGCCTACAACGACGGTGAACAACCGCTCTACGCCGAGTCGGTCGACGTCTACACCAACACTCTGAACGTGCACGACGTGGTGTGGAATGGCTTTCGCGCGGTCTCAGAGTGCCACGGTGAGGCCATCGGAGTCAGTCCATCCGGGAAATCCGCGCCGATGAGACTCAGTTACTTCGCGATACCGGCAGACGGCGTTCTGGTATGGACCATGAGCAGCCCGCGCTGGACTTGTGATTATGGGTTGGCCGTGGTCTCGCGGGTGGCTTTGGTCTTGTCAGCGTGTGATTTCCAGTCCGGATTCGCTATGGCGGAGTGGGCGTCGCAACGAAGGACGCAATTGGACACCCGAGCCTGATGTAGGCCGGATTGGTGAGTGACGTGGAACACGACGAGCGGACGGAAGGCGGAGATGGATGAATCGCGGTTGATGGACGGTGTGCGGCGGGTCAGCGTGGCAGCTGGAGCGGTGATCGGTGTCGCGGTGCTCGCCGCTAGTCCGGCGCGAGCCGACGGCCCGGTCCAGTTGAAGAGCCGATTAGGTGATTTTTGCCTGGACGCCCCGACCGGGAGCTGGGTGAGCCCGGTGGTGATCAACCCCTGCAATGGGTCAGACTTCCAGCGCTGGAATCTCCACCCTGACCGAGAGATCGAGAGTGTGGCCTTCCCCGGGGAGTGCCTGAATCAACCGGGGGAGGGTATGTGGGCGTACCTGCAACCCTGTGCCAACTGGATCAGCCAGCATTGGACTATCCAGCCCAATGGCCAGGTCCCGGATGATCTTGGTGGCTGCCTTGCCGTTATCGGCGGCCCGGGCCCTGGGACTTGGGTGTCCACCCGCTGGTGCAATGCCGACGCACCTGAGCAGCAGTGGGATAGCGTTGCCTGACCGCGCTTGCCGGGATACTCGGCAAAGCGCCACTCTGTGAAGTCACTAAGCACTCAACTTTCGGCTTACGGGCTTCGCTCGTAAGTTCGTCGGGGGTCAAGGGATGGCTGAGTTGCCCCGCGTCCTGGGCGGCTCACCTGATCGAACGTGCCGGCATGGCGGCGACACGCCGAAGGGCCCCGCCACCAACGCACAGT
>NZ_VTZN01000152.1 GCF_008370645.1 Mycobacterium simiae | reverse complement strand
CTGGGCGCGTTCAGCCATGCTCGCATCGGAATCCGGATGGTATTCGGTGGCCACTCTGCTTCCCGGCGCACTTAGCGCAGCGATGTTGTCGAATAGCCGGTCCTGGGCGTCGGGCGGAAGGTACATCAGCAAGCCTTCCGCGCTCCAGGCGGTGGGTTTCGTCTCGTCAAAGCCGTTGTGGCGCAGGGCAGCCGGCCAGTCATCGCGCAGATCGATGCTGACTGTGCGACGGTCCGCCGCTGCAACAGCGCCCAGCGCGGACATGGCGGCGGTTTTGAACGCCACCACCTCGGGCTGATCGACTTCATAGACCACGCTGCCATTCGGCCAGGGCAGCCGGTAGGCGCGCGCGTCAAGGCCGGCGGCCAGAATGACGGATTGGCGAAGACCGCTGTGCGCGGCATCGAGAAAGAACTCGTCGAAGAACCGGGTGCGCACGGCGATCGAATCTGTCATCACCTGCAGGTCACGAACGGCTTCCGCGTTCGGCGCCGGCGTCTTTAGTGTTGATATGTCGCCGTCGACCAGGCGAGTGAAGAAGTCGAGTCCGACTGCCCGAACCAGCGGCGCCGCGAACGGGTCGTCGATAATCGGGTTGGTCGCATCGGTGGCCAGCGCCCGGGCGGCGGCGACCAGGGTAGCCGTCGCGCCAACACTGGATGCCAGACCCCAGCTGTCTTGATCAGTGCGTGTCATGACCCCTCTTTTCCGCGCTGAGATAAACCACGTCACCGAACGGCGCGTCGTCGCCCTCGATCGGTGGCAGTCCGTGATGGGCGAACAGCTCTGCGTTGCTGACGCTGGCGATCTGCCAGCCGTGGGCAGCCAGATAGGTTGCCGCGTCGGTGCGGTCGTCGAAATACAGCAAGCCCGCCATGTCGAGGTCTAAGCCGTGGCGATTCCATCGCTCGTTCTGCTGCTGCATGCGGCGCCGCAGCTCGTCCTCATTGACCTGGTTCACGTCCAGTAGGCCCTCGGTGGCGAGCCGGCTGCCTGGCACGCTTTGGGCGGTGATCTGGTCGAGCAGCCGGTCCTGAGCCTCGGCGGGCAGATAGCCCAGCAGCCCTTCGGCGATCCAGGCGGTCGGCTGCGTCGGGTCGAGGCCGGCTGCACGCACCGCTGCCGGCCAGTCCTTGCGCAAGTCAACCGCTACCGCGCGACGGTCCGCCGTCGGCTGTGCCCCCAGCTCGGCCAGCGCTGCTGTTTTGAACGCAATCACCTGGGGCTGATCGACTTCGAACACGGTGGTGCCGGTCGGCCACGGCAGCCGGTAGGCGCGGGAGTCCAGCCCTGACGCCAAGATGACGGCCTGCCGGATACCAGCCTGGGTCGCGTCGGCGAAAAAGTCGTCGAAGAACCTGGTGCGGGTGGCCATCGCGGCGGCGAAGTGCCGGATACCCTTTGCCGTGTCGTCGTCGAGGTCAGCGGAATCCAGCTCGCCACTGGCCATCCGGGTGCAGAAGTCGACGCCGACGGCTCGAACCAGCGGCTCGGCCCAGTGGTCGGTGGCAACGGCCCCTGCGCCGCGGGGGTCACGGCTGGCCACCGCACGGGCGGCCGCGACCATGGTGGCCGTCAAACCCACACTGGAGGCCAGGTTCCAGGTGTCCCCGTCAAACCGCGCGCTACCCATTCGCGTCATTCGTTCGGTCCTCCGATCATCGACATTTGATATTTAGCAAATATAACGAAGAAGCGCGACGAGTGCCTGCCGGCCGGCACCACGGCGGCCCTGGACAGGGCCTGCCCGCACCAGCTGTTAGTCTCTTACACGGTTTGACGCGCTGTAGATAATGCGGCCGTACGTGCTGGCCTGCGGGTGTTAGGCGCGTGACGCGGGATGACAAGTTAGATGCCGGCCACAACAAGCCCGGTTGGCATGCGGCGACCAGAGTTCGGCTGCGCAGGAGGAAGTAGTGCTTTCGGCTTTCATCTCATCGCTGCGAACAGCCGACCTCAGGCGAAAAATCCTCTTCACGTTGGGCATTGTCATTCTGTATCGACTCGGCGCGGCGCTGCCGTCACCCGGCGTCGATTTTCCCCACGTCGAGCAATGCATCAAGGAGGCCAGCAGTGGCGAAGCCGGACAGATCTACTCGCTGATCAACCTGTTCTCCGGTGGCGCCCTGCTCAAACTTACGGTGTTCGCGGTAGGCGTGATGCCATATATCACCGCCAGCATCATCGTCCAGTTACTCACGGTCGTCATTCCGAGATTCGAGGAACTGCGCAAGGAAGGGCAGGCCGGGCAAGCCAAGATGACGCAATACACGCGTTATCTGGCGGTAGCGCTGGCAATCTTGCAGGCCACCAGCATCGTGGCGTTGGCCGCTAACGGAGGCCTGCTGCAGGGCTGCTCGCTGGACATCATCGCCGACCAGAGCATCTTTACCCTCGTCGTCATCGTGATGGTGATGACGGCCGGCGCCGCGCTGGTGATGTGGATGGGGGAGTTGATCACCGAGCGTGGTATCGGCAACGGCATGTCGCTGCTGATCTTCGTCGGCATCGCCGCACGCATTCCGGCCGAGGGACACCAGATTTTGGAAAGCCGCGGCGGAGCCATCTTTGCCGCGGTCTGCGCGGCCACGCTCATCATCATCGTCGGCGTGGTGTTCGTCGAGCAGGGCCAACGCCGCATCCCGGTGCAATACGCCAAGCGTATGGTGGGCCGGCGGATGTACGGCGGAACCTCAACCTACCTGCCGCTCAAGGTCAATCAGGCTGGCGTCATTCCGGTCATCTTCGCTTCGTCGCTGATCTACATCCCGCATCTGATCACCCAGCTGGTCCGCAGTGGCAGTGGTGGAGTCGGCCGCGGCTGGTGGGACAAGTTCGTCGGCACCTACCTGACGGACCCCAGCAACCTTGGCTATATTGCGATCTACTTCAGCCTGATCATCTTCTTTACCTACTTCTACGTATCGATCACGTTCAATCCCGACGAACGGGCCGATGAGATGAAGAAGTTTGGCGGCTTCATTCCAGGTATTCGGCCTGGCCGCCCGACCGCCGACTATCTGCGTTACGTGCTGAGCCGGATTACTTTGCCGGGCTCGATCTACCTTGGCGTGATCGCCGTGTTGCCCAATCTGTTCCTTCAGATCGGCGCCAGTGGCGGAGTCCAGAACCTACCCTTCGGGGGTACCGCGGTCCTGATCATGATTGGTGTCGGCTTGGATACCGTCAAACAGATCGAGAGTCAGCTCATGCAGCGCAACTACGAAGGGTTCCTCAAGTGAAAGTTGTTTTGCTGGGACCGCCCGGGGCGGGCAAGGGAACGCAGGCCGAGAAGCTTGCCGAAAAGCTCGGAATCCCGCAGATCTCTACTGGTGAACTGTTCCGGCGGAACATCGAGCAAGGCACCAAGCTCGGTATCGAGGCTAGGCGTTACCTTAATGCCGGTAACTTGGTGCCATCCGAGCTCACCAACCAACTCGTCGACAATCGGCTTGATGACTCCGACGCGGCCAACGGCTTCATTCTGGACGGATACCCACGCTCGGTAGAGCAGGCCACGGCGCTGCACGAGATGTTGCAACGCCGGGGCACCGACATCGACGCGGTGCTGGAGTTCCGGGTCTCGGAGGAGGTCTTGCTGGAGCGGCTCAAAGGCCGTGGTCGCGCCGACGACACCGACGACGTCATCCTCAACCGCATGAAGGTCTATCGCGACGAGACCGCGCCGCTGCTGGAGTTCTACCGCGGCCAATTGAAGACGGTCGACGCCGTCGGCACTATGGATGAGGTGTTCGCCCGCGCGCTGCAAGCCCTGGGCAAGTAACTCATGCGCAGCTTGGCACGGCTGCGAAGCCGCAAAGTCGTGCCACAGCGCACTGCCGGCGAGCTCGATGCGATGGCGGCGGCGGGTGCGGTGGTGGCTGCGGCGCTGCGAGCGGTCCGTGTTGCCGCGGTCGCCGGGGTGTCGAGTCTGAGTTTGGATGAGATCGCCGAGTCGGTGATCCGCGAAGCCGGCGCCACCCCGTCATTCTTGGGTTATTACGGCTACCCGGCGTCGATCTGCGCTTCGGTCAACGATCGAGTGGTGCACGGCATCCCGTCCGCCGCCGAGATTCTGGCCCCCGGTGACCTGGTCTCCATCGACTGCGGCGCGGTTTTGGACGGTTGGCACGGCGACGCGGCAATAACCTTTGGAGTCGGACCGCTCATTCCCGCGGACGAAGCTCTATCTGCAGCAACCCGAGAATCACTGGAAGCCGGAATCCAGGCGATGGTGGCTGGCAATCGGCTGACCGACGTCTCGCATGCCATCGAGATGGCTACCCGGGCCGCCGTCGTCGGTTATGACCGATCATTCGGGATCGTCAGCGGGTACGGCGGACATGGGATCGGCCGGCAGATGCACATGGATCCGTTTTTGCCCAACGAGGGCACGCCGGGACGCGGGCCACTGCTGGCGCCAGGCTCGGTACTCGCCATCGAACCGATGCTAACCCTTGGCACCACCAAGACGCTGGTGCTTGACGACAAGTGGACGGTCACTACTGCTGACGGCTCCCGTGCGGCACACTGGGAACACACAGTGGCGGTAACCGAAGACGGGCCCCGAATCCTGACCCTAGGGTAGCCGCCTGAACCAAATGCCTGCTCGACTCGTGTCAGGAGCGGGAGGTGATCACGTGACTCGCGCGTCCGGCGGCGGGGGGGCTGAAACCGCTTTGATGCAGGCACTCTACGACGAGCATGCCGCGATTTTGTGGCGCTACGCGCTGCGGCTGACCGGCGACGCGGGCCAGGCCGAGGACATCGTCCAAGAGACGTTGCTGCGGGCGTGGCAGCACCCCGAAGTGGTCGGCGACACGGAGCGGTCAGCACGGGCGTGGCTGTTCACCGTCGCGCGCAACCTCATCATCGACGATCGGCGCAGCGCACGGTTTCGCAATGTCCTGGTTTCCAAAGACGAACCGGGCCCGCCGGAACAGTCGGCGCCGGACGAAGTCAATGCGGCACTGGACCGGCTCTTGATTGCCGATGCGCTGGCCCACTTGTCCGCCGAGCATCGGGCCGTGATCGAGCGGTCCTACTACCGCGGGTGGACTACCGCACAGACTGCCAGCGACCTCGGGATAGCTGAAGGGACCGTGAAGTCCCGACTGCATTACGCGGTGCGAGCATTGCGGCTCAATCTACAAGAACTTGGAGTTACGCGATGAGGGCGCCGCGACACTTCGGGGATGACAGGAGATGCCTGACATGACGTCGCTTCGGGGCTTTGGCCCGCCCGGTGGCAACGAGGTTTATGACCTGACCACGGTTGACGACCACCGCCACGCCAGGTGGGACGCCGCTTACGTCTTGGGGGCGCTATCGGCCAGTGAGCGTCGCGAATTCGAGGTTCATATGGCAGGCTGCCCGGGATGCCGGGAGGCTGTCGCCGAACTGTCTGGCGTGCCCGCCCTACTCTCGCAGCTAGCTAGCGAAGAAGTGGCCGCGATAAGCCGGCCCGACACTGCGCAGGCGGCCGAGATTTCGCCGCAGTTATTGCCCTCCTTGCTGGCAACGGTTCGTTGGCGTCGGCGCCGCGCCCGCGCGGTGACCTGGGTGGCCTCCTTTTCCGCTGCGGTGGTGTTGGGAGTCTGCGTGTTGCTTGGTGTCCAGAGCAATTCCGCGGCTCCGCAGCAGCCAACAGCGTCGGCGCAACCGATGGCGCAGGTGGGCACCAACTTGCTGACGTCGACGGTGTCGTTGTCTAGCCAGCACTGGGGCACCTTCATCAATCTGTGGTGCGTGTGCTTGGCTCCACCGGATGCGCACCACGACACCCTGGCGATGGTCGTGGTCGGTCGCGACGGAAGCCAGACTCGGTTGGCGACGTGGGTGGCCGAGCCCGGCCATACTGCAACACCTGCGGGCAGTATCTCGACGCCGGTTGATCGAATTGCCGCCGTGCAAGTGGTTTCCGCTGACACCGGCGCGGTTTTGTTGCAGCGTTCGCTCTGAATCGCTCACCTTCAGGTGAACTCAAGTTCGCTGCGGGTCGTGTTAGTGACATGCCCAGGACGCACCGGGTGGCCGACTACATTGTGGATTATCTGGCAGCACGCGGAGTCGACCACATCTTCGGTGTGGACGGCGCCAACATCGAAGATCTTTACGACGCTGCGTATTTCCACTCGTCGATTACTGCGGTGCTGGCCAAGCACGAGTTCTCTGCCGCCGCGATGGCCGACGGGTACAGCCGCGGCGGGGCGGGACTGGGGGTGGTGGCGGCGACTTCCGGTGGCGGCGCACTCAATCTGGTCGCCGGACTGGGGGAGTCGCTGGCAAGCCGGGTTCCGGTGCTGGCCTTGGTCGGTCAAACCGCCACGACGATGGACGGCCGGGGCAGTTTTCAGGACACTAGCGGTCGCAACGGATCGTTGAACGCTGAAGCGGTGCTTTCAGCGGTGTCATTATCGTGCCAGCGGGTGCTCGCGCCGGCAGACATCGTGTCGGCCTTGCCGCGAGCCGTTGCCGCAGCGGGCGCCGGCGGTCCGGCGGTGCTGTTGCTGCCCAAGGACATTCAGCAGAGATCGGTGAAGATCGAGGACCGCGGTAACGATGTGCGGGGCACGCGAGACCTGCGGCCTATCGGCAACCCACATCCCATCGGACAGATACTGCGGCACGCGCGCGGCTCGGTCACCATCATCGCGGGCGAGCAGGTGGCGCGCGATAACGCTCGCGTTGAGCTGGAACGGCTGCGCGCGGTGTTGCGTGCCCGCGTGGCGACCGTGCCAGAGGCCAAGGATGTAGCCGGGACACCTGGTTTCGGTTCGGCGTCGGCGTTGGGGGTGACGGGGGTCATGGGTCACCCCGGGGTGGCTGCAGCGGTGGCTGATAGTGCAGTGTGTCTGGTAGTTGGCTCTCGATTGCCCCTCACCGCCCGGGCCGGCCTCGAAGAAGCGCTGGCGGCAGTGCGCACGATTTCGATCGGATCAGCACCGCCTCACATTGCGTGTACTCATGTGCACACCGACGACCTGCGCGGCTCGTTACGCAGGCTCACTGCGGCACTTTCGGGGTCCGGGCGCCCGACTGGCCTGCGGGTTCCCGACCTGGTACGGCGCCACGAGCTGAGGCCGCCGCCCTGCACCGGCGCGGGTGTGCGGTACCGCGATGCCATGGCGACGCTCAACGATGCACTGCCGGACGGAACCGACATCGTGGTGGACGCCGGCAACACCGGCGCCGCCGCGATCCACTACCTTGCGGTCCCGCGGGGTGGCAGATTTGCGGTCGCGCTCGGCATGGGCGGCATGGGCTACAGTTTCGGGGCCGGCATCGGGATGGCGCTCGGGCGCACCAGTAGCGGCCGGCCCACCGGACGCACGGTGGTAATCGCTGGCGATGGCGCGTTTTTCATGCACGGTATGGAGGTGCACACCGCAGTGCAGTACCGGCTTCCGGTAACGTTCGTTTTGTTCAACAACAACGCCCATGCCATGTGTGTGACCCGCGAGCAGCTGTACTACGACAACCTGCACAGCTACAACCGATTTCACCGCAGCCGGCTGGGATCGGGTCTGGCGCAGATGTTTCCGGGGCTCACCTCCGTCGATGTCACCGACGTCGACCGGCTAGCGGCGGCATTGCGCGCCGCGTTGCACATCGAGGGCCCAGCGGTCGTCAGCGTCGAATGCGCTGCTGACGAAATCCCGCCCTTTGCGCCGTTTCTCACTAAGATCGCGAAGGAGAACCGTACCAATGTCGTTGCCAGCGCTTGACGATATTGTTGCCCATACCGGATCCGTGGCGCCCATCGACGGGTTAATCCGCATTGAGACCAGCCCACGCGAGAAGGCCACCCCGATCATCCTGGAGATGATGCGGTCGGTGTATCCGCATGATCAAGTTTTCGGGAAGTACTGCACCGTCAACGACTTCATCGACTGTCCACCCGACGAGCTGTTTGCCTACCTGGCCGACACGCGCAGCCTCGAGGAGTGGACATACAGCCTGCGCGGCTTTGTAAAGACCGACGTTCCGGGTCTGTGGCTGGCCCACGATCGGCTCGGTTCCCAGACCAAGATTTACACCCGCACCATCGTCAACGAGCAGGCCGGCACGGTGGATTATCACTGCGCCTGGGATCAGAGCAAGCATCTCTGGATGATTTACCTGATGCGCGTCGTGGACGCCCAGGTTGTCTTGGACAAGCCCGGTTCGGTTGTGCTGTGGACGAATTGTCATCACCCGTTCTACGACCACAACCCATATCCGGAGACCGCGCCCGCCGACCGCTCGGTGTGGGTAGGCGATTTTTGGGACATGTTTGGCGCCGGTCACCTACTGGAACTGCAGAACCTCAAAGTCATCGCCGAGTACCGGCACCACAACGGATTGCCGGTGGTGCCCGGCTGGATGAGATGAAACACGTTGTGAGCCAACCTGTCGTTAGTCTCGTTGACGTTGCCAGCTATCTGCCTGGCGAGCCGATCGGCGCCGATTATTACGCGCAATTCGCCCAATCCGACGCGCTGCGCGACAACCTGATGTTTCGCGCGCCGGCGTTCCGCCATCACGTCGCACCGGACGAGACCGCCATCGACATGGTGGAGCGTGCGGCACAGGGTTTGATCGACCGTAACGGAGCGGAGGTGATCGAGGGCGTAGACGTGCTGATCACTCATACCCAGGCGCCGGATGTGCCGTTCTACGGGGCCGGTGGCGGGATCGCGCATCGGCTGGGCATGCGGCCCTCGTGGGTGCTGGACTTGCACAACGGTGGCTGCGCGGCGTTCGTGTTGGCGCTCAATGTGGCTCGTCAAGTGCTGGTGTCGGGCGCGGGGCGGACGGCGCTGATCGCCGTTGCCCAAAACGCTGCCGGGCAGGTGTTTGATCAACCTGGCGTCCGGCGCACCGCGCAGGCGGCGGTGCCCGGCGACGGGGCCGCGGTGGGTTTGGTCACGCTGTCGGACCGGTCACCCATCTTGGGCATCGAGTGCCGCACCTATGGTGAGTACGCCGGCGAAATGACGCTGGCGCCAGATCCGCCACGCAAGTGGTGGCAGCCCGGAACCGGCGAACTCTGCATCGGCTTTACCGAGAGCAAGATCACCAAGGTGCTGGCCCGCGGCAACCGGCAGGTTCCGGCCGTGGCGCTGGCGGTCTGCGACCGGATTGGATTGCTTCCCAAAGATATTGACCTGCTGGTCACCAATCAGCCCAATCGGGTGTTCCTGCGCAATTGGCGCGAGGCGCTGGAACTGCCCGAACAGAGGCACTTCGACACCTTTGACGAGTGCGGAAACTTGTTCGGCGCAGGTATCCCGGTCAACCTGGATCGGGCTATTTCGGGCGGGTGGGTGGCGGCCGGCGGCATGGTGATGATGGCAGGCTTTGCCCACGCCGGCGATTTCGCCGCGGCGGCGGCGGTGTGCTGGGGTGGACGGCCCTGATGCCAGTGGTCACGTGCCCGACTGCTGTCGACCCTTTCGCGTTGTCGCTCAACGAGAACCCGTTTCCGCCGCTGCCCGCCGTGCGATCGGCGCTGATTCGCTCGATCGACGCGGCCAACCGCTACCCCGAATTCCTGCCCCAACGGCTGCGAGCCTTGATCGCCAACCATATCGGGCTGCCCACCGACCGGGTGGTGTTGGGTGGCGGCGCGACCGGCGTGGTGATGCAGGCCCTGAGGGCAGTGACAGCTCCCGGCGACACAATGGTCATGGCCACGCCGACCTTCGACGGCTATCCGATTGTCGCGCAGATGGCCGGGCTAACCGTGGTTGCTGTCCCACTCGACGAGCATGGCCACAACGATCTGGGCCGGCTGGCCGATGCCGCTGCGCATGCCCGGGTGGTGGTGCTATGCCGGCCGCACAACCCGTCGGGCACCCTGGAGCCGGCGACCGTGGTGGTCAAGTTCTTGAGCCGGGTACCGCGCGACACCGTGGTGCTGCTCGATGAGGCGTACGTCGAATTCACCGTGCCCGAGCAGCGGATCGATGTTGCGGCGCTGATTGCCCGTTTTCCCAACGTTTTAGTGGTACGGACCTTCTCCAAAGCCTACGGGCTGGCGGGGCTGCGGATCGGTTACGGTTTGGCGTCTACGGAGCTGGCTGCAGCGCTGTGGGCGCAGCAGCTTCCGTTCGGCATCGCCAGCACCGGCCTACTTGCGGTAGCCGCTTCCTACGAAGCCGAAGACCAGCTGCTGCAACGTATTCGGTTGATCACAGCCGAACGGCACTATCTTCGGCTGCGATTGAGCGCGTTGGGGATACCCACCACCGACGCTCATGCCAACTTCATGTACCTGCCGTCGAGGGGTCGGCTGTGGCATGAAGTTTTCGCCGGGTCGGGTTTGCGGATTCGGCTGTACCCGGACGGCGGCGCGCGAATAACTGTCGGCAGCCGCGCGTCAACGCTGGCGGTGTTGTACGCGGTCGGGAAATCTGCGCCGTGATTCTGACGTGTTGACCCGATGTGCGCGCGAGTGCGGTAAGAAGGGGCGTGGCTGCCTCACGACCGCAAAAGCGTGACCCGATCGCCGCGGCCCGGGCCAACTGGGAAAAGGCCGGGTGGGGCGACGTCGCGCAGGGCATGGTCGCGGTGACATCGGTGATGCGGGCGCATCAGATCCTGCTGGCCCGCGTCGAGAACGCGCTGCGCCCCTACGATCTCAGTTTCTCCCGCTTCGAGTTGCTGCGGCTATTGGCGTTCAGCCGTACCGGAGCGTTGCCGATCACCAAGGCCTCCGACCGCCTTCAAGTTCACGTCACCAGCGTCACCCATGCGATCCGCCGGCTGGAAGCGGACGGGCTAGTGCAACGGGTGCCGCACCCTACTGACGGGCGGACCACTCTGGTGCGGATCACCGAACTGGGCCGCGCCACCGTCGAGGACGCCACCCTGACCCTCAACGAGCGGGTGTTCGCCGACATCGGGATGGGCGCCGACGAATCGCAGGCGCTGGTGTCGGCCATCGAGACTCTAAGGCGCAACGCGGGCGACTTCTGACCGCCCCGCGCGGCCGGGCCACGGGTCAGTGGGTGGGGACTTGCCCGTCTTTCAGTGAGCGACACGGCCATTGATGGCGCGCTCCTATCCAGTAGCGCCAGCCTGTCGTGATCAACACGTCGAGCGGCATGATGCCGGCGCCACAGGTGTTATGGGCAGCGTTTGCCCGCGTCGTAGTAGTCCAGCCAGGCCTGAATGCGCAGACCGATACGCGGGTCGGTTTGCTTGGGCAGCATCAACACCCGAGCCCGGATGACACCCACATCGAGCAGGCCGGTTCGGAGGGACGGGCGCGAGGATTCGACCGTCCAACCGACCAGCCGGTCGTGCCACCCGTTAGGCAGGGTTGCAGTGTCGATATGCACGTCTTCGGCATAGCAGCCGTGGCTGCGGTGAAATTCCGACAGCTCGCCGATTGCCACGTCGACGTGGTCCGCCTTGTCCCGCGCCGGGTCGTCAAGAAACGCGATGTCGGCATCCTGGGAGACCGTGGCTTGCGGCGGTAGCCTCCTCCGCAGGGCTGGTCAAAACATGCACGACCGCCTCGAGAACACAACAGTTGTTTGCGGTGCGTGATCGCACCCGGCTGAAGGCAGAGCGAGCGAGACTCGGTCTTAACTGCTGTGGTGGCCGGCCCCGCGGGTGGGTCGCGCCTGTTGCGGTGGCGACGGGGTGGGCGGTGCTGTGATGGGCGTGATGGGCAGCGCGCTGGTAAGCGGGCCGGCGAACAACGATCACGGGCAAACCTGTGACTTCTCAGCACGTTTAGCGATATGATCCGGTCTTGCCTAAGGGTCGAGGACGGCCTGGGCACCTCCCGGGTCGCCGGGCCTTACTTGGGTCATGGCCTAGAGGGAGGCGTCAGATGTCGTTTGTGATTGCGTTGCCAGACGTGCTGGGGACAGCGGCAGCGGGTTTGGCCGGTCTCGGCTCGACGCTGAACGCGGCCAATGCGGCCGCGGCGGCTCAGACGACGGCGGTGTTGGCTGCTGCCGAGGATGAGGTGTCGGCGGCGATCGCGGCGCTGTTTGGGGCGCATGGCCAGGCCTATCAGGGGCTCAGCGCGCAGGCGGCGGCGTTTCATGCCCAGTTTGTGCAGGCGCTGGCCGCGGGTGCGGGGTCGTATGCGGCCGGCGAGGCCGCGAGCGCCGCGTCAATAACCAGTCCGCTGCTGACCGCGATTAATGGGCCCTTCCTGACCGGTACCGGGCGCCCGCTGATCGGCAACGGCGCCAACGGGGCGGCTGGGACCGGGGCCGCCGGCGGGGCCGGCG
>NZ_VTZN01000151.1 GCF_008370645.1 Mycobacterium simiae | reverse complement strand
TCTAGGACAGGCGCGGGGCGCCCAGGCACTCGGCCGGGCATACCAGCTCGGCTTCGATGAGTTGCCTGGCCCCCGGCGCGGTCGCCGCTTGGGTTCGACCACGAAGGCACAAGCGGACGCGTCGAAAGTGCAACTACGGCGGCACCGCTCGGCGGTCCCCCGGCGTGTCCCCGCCGCCAGCACACACTCGACGCCGCCCAGCGCATGGTTAGGAATTACCATCGCCTCCTCATATCGTGCGCCATTCATCTGGATGCAGTCGCTGCAGTAGACGCTGTGAGGGACGCGGCCGCCGCGCCAAACCTGAAGCACTGTGTCAGTTCCGCGCGGCACTCGGAATGGTCAAGGTGCGCTCAGCCGGAAAGCGGCACCATGGTCGCCTCCGGTCGCCGGCGGTACGGGTAGCCGGGAACCGCCGCCGAATCAGCTTGACGCGGGGGCGCCCAGATTGTCTGGGTGAGCCACTTTAAGCGGCGAATGGCGCGCTGGTTATTCCTGCACAATCACCGGGTCGCCAACATGGACGGTGTTGTAGTACCACTCGGCATCCTCGGGGCTCAGGCTGATACAACCGTGGCTGACATTCTCAAGCCCCATTGCATTGACGGCCCACGGAGCCGAATGCACGTAGAGGCCCCGGCTGGTGATGCGGACGGCATAATCCACCGGGATGCGATACCCGTCGGGAGCGTCGACGGGGATCCCGACGCTGCTCGAATCCATAACCACCGAGCGGTCCTTGGCCAAGACCGTGTAGGTGCCAGCAGGTGTCGGGTACTCCGGCCTACCCATCGAGGCCGGGAGCACCCCCTCCTCTCCCCAATGGGGCCGGTGGTGCGGCGCTGGTAGTGCAGGAGGTGGTCCTGCCGCCACGCCGTCGATGCTCACGGTAAACGTGTGATTCGAAACATTGGCAACGCCGACGAGAGCAGGACCGGTTTCAAAATCAGTGGCTAGGCGGCCAACCGAAAGCGTCACCGTGCTGTGGGCCGGCCAGAATCGGTCGGGAACCCACTGCACCACGTCGTTGTCGAGCCATTCGAACTTGCCGGTCATTGCCGGGGACGATTTGACTGCAATGGCACGCTCGGCGGCGTGCCGGTTGGCTAAATTGGCTATGGGCGTCCGGAACCTGACTACCACCGGGTGCGCCACACCCACCACCTGGCCACGCGTTGGAAGAACCGAAGCGATGGCGTAGCCATGCGGCTGGTTCACCGCCGCTCGGCTTACGCCGGCTGGCCCCGCGACCACAGACGTCGCGATCGCGACCACGGCAAGAACACACCGAACAACCGCCCGCATGGCTCCGATTCCCTTTTGAGTGACATAGTTAGCAGTAGTGATGGTAGGCGCCGCGTCGAGCGTGGAAGGGCAAGCGCGCCTGAGCAATTCGATCAAGGCTCTGTCACGCTTTGGCTACGGCAGGCATCAGAGCATCGGACGATTCAGGTCCATGATGCCGCTCAGCGTCGTTGGCGGTGGTTGAGACGAACGCGAGACATCGGCGCTGCGGTGTGCGCGGCATTGTGGGTCGGCCGCGCATTGCTATGGCCGACAGAAACTTTCGCGCGTAACTTGTGATGTGCACGAATTCTGCTCGCGAGGGGCCGTTGCCGAATGTTCGAGATAACGGTAAGCCGATCACTCGGATGGCCCGAGATCTTCGACATCAATCCGGGCACCCTAGGGAGCCGCTAATGCCGCTTACGCAGCCCGCGCAACGCCGACTGGGCGGCGTGGTAGCCACACAGCCCGTGGATGCCGGCGCCGGGCGGCGCGGACTGCGAACACAGGTAGACGCCAGGCACGCCGATCGGGTAGGGATCGAGGGCAATCCGCGGCCGGAAGATGACCTGGAGCCGGTCGTTGGCACCGCCGATGATGTCGCCGCCGATGAAGTTGCGGTTGTAGGCCTGCAGCTCGGCGGTGGACGTGCTGACGGTGGCGATGACGCGGTCACGGAATCCGGGGGCGAACCGCTCGATCTGGTCGACGACGGCGGCGGTCGCGTCGCCGGTGTAGCCGAAGGGCACGTGGGCGTAGGCCCAGATCGGGTTGATGTTGCCCGCTGAGCGGGTCGGGTCGGCCAGGTACTGCTGCCCCACCAGGACAAAGGGCCGTGGCACCATCGCGCCTTGGACACGTTGCCGTTCGGTGTCGGCGATCTCGGCGAAGGTGCCGCCTAGATGGACGGTGCCGGCTCGCCCGCAATCGGGGTTGGTCCACGGAATGTCCCCCTCGATGGCGAAGTCGACCTTGAACGCCGACGAGCCTTGCCGGTAACGCCGATACGACGACTTGATCCGCGCGGGCATCGCATCGTCGTAGAGCGCCAGGACACTGGCCGGGCTGAGGTCGAGCATGACGAGGTCGGCATCCGGGATGTCGCGGCGGCTGGTGACAGAGACGCCAGTAGTGACGCAGCCACCATGTGCGCGCAGCGCCGCGCCCAAAGCTCGGGTGATCGACCCGGATCCCCCTTCGGCGACGGGCCAGCCGTAGCGGTGGCCACTGGCCAAGATCATCAACCCGAGTGACGCGGTCAGCGGCCGGTCCAGCCGGGTGTAGACGTGCGCGGCCGCGCCGCCGAACAACGCGCGGGCCTGCTCGGTGCGAAACCAGCGCGCGGCAGTGGTGGCCGGCAGCACCGCCCGCGGACCGAAGGCGGCAAGGCGGAGCGGGTGTCGCGGGACGTTGATCACCGGCCGGAGCAAATCGCTCGCCAATTCGTCGAATCCCGCCGCCAGATCCGCCACCGCGCATCGCCAACGGCTGCCGTCCGGCCCCATCCGCGCCGCCGTCTTCTCGATTGACTGGAACAGCACGCCGGCGGTGCCATCGTCGAGCGGGTGCGCGCAATCGATTTCGGGCCATTTCCACCTCAGCCCATAGCGTTGGAGGTCAATCTGCTGCCAGAACGGTGACCCGACACCGAGCGGGTGAAACGCCGAGCAGTGATCGTGGATGATCCCGGGTAGCGTCAGCTCACCTGAACGCGCTCCCCCGCCGATCGTGTCGCGAGCTTCCAGCACCTGCACCTCGACGCCCTGCCGGGCCAGCTCGATGGCCGCGGCCAGGCCATTGGGTCCGGCGCCGACGACGACCGCCGTGGTCATAGGTTCTCGCGTTGACTGGCTACGTGGACCGGGAATTCGTCGCCGGGCTCGGGCCAAGGTTGGCGAGACAGCATGTCTTTGACATCGACATAACCGGCCTCAATCAAACCGGTTTTGGCGTCGACAATGCGGTACCACTGCTTTTGGACATGGATCGGTTGGCCTTCCAGGATCACCACACGAACGTCGCCGTCGTCGAAGTTGCACCGCCGTTGCACCGCCGCTAGCAGTTGCTCGTTGTGCAGGTGCCCTTCACCGAAGTTCCAGCCGACCAAGGGGCCGGCAATCAACTCCCCTTCGCGCACGCGGTAATTGCCTTCGTCGGCGTCGCCCCCCAAGGCGCGCGGCAACAGGCCGTTGAGGGCCCTGCCATGGGTGTGCATCGCCCGGAAGGCGGCGGTCTTGTCCATCATGATTTCAGCGCTGTCGGCACCGTAGAGCTTGGTCAGCTGATTGACCACCAGCGCAGAGCTTTTGACGATATTGGCTTCGATCTTGTCCTCGGCCCCGGGCCGAAAGCACCACACGCTGGTGGCCCAGTTGCCGGCGTAGTAGCGCATTGCCGGCAGAAACGAAATCTTTTCGGGGAGAATATTTCCCGCGATCGCCAGGGCCACGGCGGCAAGAATGATGGCGAGCAGCAGTGGTGATCGCAGGTCGGTGGCCTGGATCGCGCTGTAGTGCCCGAATAGGTAGAACAGCGAGAAGATGAAGAACACATTCCACTCCAACGGAACTCCCATCGGCAAGTTGGAAAGGATGTTGAGGTGGAAGATCACCATGAAGCCGATGAGAAACCACCGCCAGGGGTGACCGTCGGCGACGAAGACCAAGACCCCGGGGACCAGGAACTCCGCCGTTGTCCCGCCGACGTGCGCCATCAGCTTCGGCAACCGCGACGGACGCAAGTCGTTGACCGGATCCAGGTAGAGCCGGTGCTTGAGCCGGTTGAACAGCCTGCTACGCAGCAGCGCGTTGTTGCTCGTCATCACCGACACGACATACGGGAAGTGGTGGTTGAGCTTGGAGGTCGCCGCCCCCCACCACAGCGCCAGCATGATGAGCTTGAAGGCGGCGATCTGATCGGTAAACGGGAAGAAAAACACCAAGAGTTTCAGCCAATAGTGTTCGCCGCGAGCGGCCAAGAAGATGGTCTTATCGCGCAGCCCCAACACCACCAGCGCCACGACCGTCGGGATGATCAGGGCAGGGTCGATCAAACCGACATCGCCGCCAGCCGTGACGGGACCGCCCCGACCCGGTGACAACAGGGCCCACACCCCGCCCAATATCACCACGGCGTAGAGGGCGACGTCGACGACGGAACGGCTGTCGCCGCGAGTGCAGGGTACTTTGTCGGGCCAGGCCGGCAGTCGAATGGTTCTGGGGCGCAACCAATACAGAAACCCGCCGATCGGCGGCATGAACCGTCCGGTGAGCGGGCCGGAGCCGCAGCCAAAGCCCATCACCTCGAAAAGCAGCGTGAAGATGATGACCTTCTGGTACACGATCGGTTGCGTCCACCAGTCGCCGATCTGGCCCAATCCGCCCAAGCCGGGCGTCAGCGCGATGATCGCCGCGGGGGCGGCGACGTACACGCCGATCTTCAACAGATACAGCAGGTAGGCGGCGTAGGGAGTACCAAAGCCGTGCTCCACCCAGTGCCGCGTGACGATTCGCAGACGTACAGCCCGCGGCAGCGCCTGCCAGCTCGCGTGTTGGACGTCGGGAAGCTCCGGTGACATGAATCCCATGACGGGCCCTCCAGATCTGCGGGTATGAGATCAGTTGGTGGACAGGATGATCGGTGTCGGCAGACTCGATGGTTGATCTTTCACAATAGATGCTCGCATCAGTATTCGGAGCCGACGATCACGGGGTTGCCGGCGACGGCTCGGTCTACGTGGTGCAGCAGCGTCAGAGCGACAACGGCTGACCGGTGACGAGAGCCGCGACGACCATCCCACCAATTCCAGGGCCAAACACGACGAACATTATATTTGTGGCCGGGATGAGTTGCATGTATTGGTTGAACCCGCCGAGGTCACCGGCAGTCAACGCATTGATGCCGCTAACCAGGTAATGCAGATCGGATGTCACAAAATAGCCGGGGGCTGCGACGAAAACCGGCAACATCATCTGACCAATAGTGATGGCATTAACCACCTCGGCCGGCGCGCCATAACTCACTGCCTGAGCTGAAAGCGAATCGCCGACTTGGTAAATGGTTGAGGTGATGGCGGGGTCGATTTCGTCGTTGATGGCGGTGCTGACGATGTGGTCTAGGTAGTCCAGTGGCCCGCTGATGGCGCTGCCGAGCTGTGGTGGCACCGAAATCTCGGTCGGCATGGCCGGCGGCAAAATACTGATCGGCAGCGAAGAATTCAACGGGGTCGACAGATCCAGGGCGGGCGGCAGCGGCAGGTCCGGCAGCAGCGGCAGTCCTACGCCGGCTAACGCGTCGTTGATTCCCTGCTGAGTCCCCACAGCCAGGTCGCCCATGACGGCAATGGGATCGACGTGCGTCGGGAAGAGGCCGGCCGGTGTGTGCACATCCGCATATCCCGTGCGGTCATAACCTAATTCGACGATTACCCGCAAATTCGGCTGCACGAGATCCAGCAGCGGCTCGGGCACAATACCGCGCAGCGGCTCCAGCAAGGGCAGATTCTCGGTAGGAATCATGATGTAGGTGATGTCGGTAGCCGCCGGAGACACCGGCTGAACAATACCTGCCGCAATCTGTGCGGGCGTCAGCTCCTCATAAGTGCCGTGTGAATAGAAGATACCCAACATTGCGTTGACGTCAGCCACGATATTGGCCGGGTACTGCGGGAAGTCGGCCCAGCCATCGTATTGCCGGGTGTACACAGTGGTCGGGTAAATAGTGTCCGGGATGGCACCGGAAAATGTCACACCGAGCGGCTGGATGCGCACATCGGGAAACCGCGCAAGTATGCCCCCGTTAGGGTTACTGGGACTACCGAGCAGCACAAACGATAGCTGGTCGGCGCTGGGCCGCAGGTCTGGCGGCAGGCTTGCCAAATACCGCATTTCCATGGCCGCTACCGAAGAGCTCTGGGAGAAGCCCAGAACGACGACCTCTCGCCCCGCGGCATATTCCGACATGATCGCGCCATGCAGAATGGAGGCGCCCTGGGCCACCGATTCGTCAAAGGTCAGGCTGGGGATACCGGAAAACGGCTGAAATTGCTCGGGTGTGGTCAATCCGACGGCCAGTGCGCCCGGGTAGAACGGGCGGATGTAGCGGTTGAAGACCTGCCATAGGTAGCGACCCGTCGGGAGCGGGTTTCCGGTAGGACCCATAATCAGCGCCGTTGGCCCAAGTGGCAGCAGCAACCGCGTCGGCACGGCTCCGGCCTCGGTGGGTCCGCCGGTCCCTGCAACTAGGCCGGCCATGTCATTGGCGATCGGCGGGTGCTCGAGCAATGCCTGGGTTGACGTGCTCACCGCGGCGCGCGGGTCATGCTGCATCTGGTCCAAGGACCGCAGCAGCGAGCTATTGGCGGCCTCAACGGCTGCATAGGCCTCTGCGGCCGCGTCGAGTCCGCGGACAATCTGGTTATGAAACGCCGACAGCTGCGCGCTGAGCGATTGAAATTGCGCCCCGTAGTCCCCGAACAGCGCCGCGATCGCCGCCGAAACCTCATCGCCGGCGGCCGCCATCACCCGCGTCGTCGGGCCCATCGCGGCGGATATAGCCGCATCGACGGTCGCACCGACACGGGCCAAACCCGAAGCCGCTGAAGCCACCACCTCCGGCTCCGCAACCACAAATGACACCCGCTACCCCCCCTGCCAGCTCCGCCCGGCCGGCACGAAACGTAGCAGAACCGGTAGCTATCCGCAGGCGTTCGCGTCGATACGGTAGGTCGCCCGGCGACTGCGGACCCGGCCGGTCCGGTGGCCGGACCGGTCGGCCTGTCGCGGCCCGGTCGCTACCATCAAGACACTCCACGGCACACAAGCCTGGGGAGAGCCCATGAGGGAGGCACGTGAGCACCGACAGCCCGGATATCGGAGAACCCGATATCGACAAGTGGGACCCCGGCCTGACCAAGCGGTTGATGGGTGTGATGCGTCCGATCTTGAAGACGTACTTCCGGTGTGAGGTGCACGGCCTGGACACGTTTCCGCCGGGCGGAGCGCTGGTGGTCGGCAACCACTCAGGCGGAATGTTTCCAATGGACGTTCCCATCTTCAGCATTAGCTTCTACGAGAAGTTTGGCTATGACCGGCCGGTTTACACGCTCAGTCATGACATTTTGTTCATGGGGCTGACCGGGTCGCTGTTCCGGCGGACCGGCTACATCAGGGCCAGCCAGGACAACGCGGCCAAGGCGCTGCGGTCCGGTGGCGTGGTCATCGTGTTCCCCGGCGGTGACTACGACGCGTACCGACCTACTTTCGCCGAGAATGTCATCGACTTCAACGGCCGCAAGGGGTATGTCAAAACGGCGATCGAAGCCGGCGTGCCCATCGTGCCCGCGGTGTCTATCGGGGGCCAGGAGACCCAGCTCTATCTGTCGCGGGGAACGTGGCTGGCCCAGCGCTTGGGGCTAAAACGATTGCTGCGCACCGACATTCTGCCGCTGTCATTCGGCTTTCCATTTGGGTTCAGCGCCGCTATCCCGCCCAACCTGCCGCTGCCGACAAAGATCGTTACCGAGGTGCTGGAGCCGATCGACATCGCTGCGCGGTTCGGTGACCACCCTGACGTCGACGAGGTCGACGAACATGTGCGCTCGGTGATGCAGGGAGGCCTCAACAAACTCGCCGCCACTCGCCGTTTCCCAATCCTAGGCTGAGCCATGATATCTCGCATCCATCAGGCATTCGGCTCGATCAACACCATGCGACGCGCCCGACTGATCGCCCCGATGCGGCCAGACCGCTACCTGAAGATCGCTGCCGCAATGCGACGTGAAGGAATGGGATTTACTGCGGGTTTCGCCGGCGCGGCGCAACGCTGCCCGGACCGCCCGGGACTGATCGACGAACTAGGGACGCTGACTTGGCGGCAACTCGACGAGCGCAGCAATGCCTTGGCTGCCGCCCTGCAGGCCCTGCCAGCCGCGACACCGAAAGTCCTTGGCATCATGTGCCGCAACCATCGTGGCTTCCTCGAAGCGCTGATAGCAGCCCACCGCGTTGGCGCCGACATCGTGTTGCTCAACACCTCGTTCGCCGGCCCGGCGCTGGCCGACGTGGTGACAGGGGAGAATGTCGACACTGTTATCTATGACGAGGAGTTCACCGCCACGGTGGAGCGCGCGTTCGCAGGCAAACCGGACGCCAGGCGCATTGTGGCCTGGGCCGACCAGCAGCAGGACCAGACCGTCGAAAAGCTCGTCTCCACTTACGCCGGGCAGCGGCCCAAACATGCCGCCGCCAAAGGCAAACTGATCCTGCTGACCTCGGGCACCACCGGAACACCCAAGGGCGCCAAGCATTCTGGCGGGAGCGGTGGAATCAGCACGCTAACAGCGATCCTGGACCGCACGCCCTGGCGAGCCGAGGAGCCCATCGTGATTGTGGCGCCCATGTTTCACGCCTGGGGCTTCTCACAGCTGGTGCTAGCCGCGTCGCTGGCCTGCACGATCATCACCCGGCGCAAGTTCGACCCGGAGGCGACACTGGACCTGGTCGATCGCCACCAGGCGACGGGCCTGGCGGTGGTGCCGGTGATGTTCGATCGCATCATGGACCTGCCCGCCGATGTTCGCCATCGCTACAGCGGCCGGTCGCTACGGTTCGCCGCTGCGTCCGGCTCCCGAATGCGCCCCGACATCGTCATCTCCTTCATGGATCAATTCGGCGACGTGATCTATAACAACTACAACGCCACCGAGGCCGGCATGATCGCCACTGCGACACCAGCCGACTTGCGCGCAGCCCCCGACACCGCGGGGAAACCGGCGGAAGGGACCGAAATCCGGATCCTGGACCCGGAATTCAACGCGGTTCCCACGGGCGAGGTCGGCAGCATCTACGTCCGCAACGACAGCCAATTCGACGGCTACACCTCCGGCGCCACCAAGGACTTCCATGCCGGATTCATGTCGTCGGGCGACGTAGGCTACCTCGACGAGCACGGACGCCTGTTCGTGGTCGGCCGCGACGACGAGATGATTGTTTCCGGCGGCGAGAACGTCTACCCGATCGAAGTGGAGAAGACACTAGCCGCCCACCCCGAGGTGGCTGAGGCCGCGGTGATCGGTGTTGACGACGAACAGTACGGTCAGCGGCTCGCGGCGTTCGTTGTGCTAGAACCTGGCCGGTCGGCAACCGCGAAAAGCCTCAAACAACACGTTCGGGACAACCTGGCCAATTACAAAGTGCCACGTGAAATAACCGTCCTCGACGAACTTCCGCGCGGCAGCACCGGCAAGATCCTGCGCGCCGAACTGCAATCACGGGTCAGCGGCTCATGAGGGGCGAGCGACTGCTGAGGCTGGCGCGCCGTCCGCGCCCGCTGACTCGGGGCGCACTAGAAGTGATCAACGCGGCCAACGGTTTACGTCCGGTCACCCGGCATCCCTATGCCTCGGCCCTGGTGTTCTGGTTCGGCTGGCCGGCATCGGAAGTGCCCGGCCTGTACCTGACAGCCTCCGCGTTAGATGCCGTGCGCCGCGGGCGGCGCGGCGATTTCGCCGGACCGAAGGGAAAAGCGGCGTTGGCGTTAACTGCTGCGGCCTGGACGATCCTGGGGGTGATCCGCTACCGCGGCGTCACAACTCCGGGGCCGGTGCTGGAAGCGGGATTGAGCGAAGGGCTCGGACCCGACTACGCCAAGGAGCTGGCCGCGCTGCCGACCAAACCGACGCGCCGGGGGCGACGTAACCTTCCGCTCCGTACCACCGTGGCGCGACGACGCTATGTCGAGAAGACCAACATCGTCGCCTACGGCCCGCACCGGCGCGCCAACCTGGCCGACATCTGGCGTCGCCGCGACCTGCCTCGTGATGGCAAGGCACCGGTGCTGGTGCAAGTGCCCGGCGGTGCCTGGGTACTCGGCTGGCGCCGCCCGCAAGCGTATCCCTTGATGAGCCACCTGGTTTCGCGCGGCTGGGTCTGCGTGTCGCTGAACTATCGCGTCTCTCCGCTGCACACCTGGCCCGCGCACATCGTCGACGTCAAGCGCGCGCTGGCCTGGGTCAAACAGAACATCGCGGCCTACGGCGGGGACCCGGACTTTGTCGCTATCAGCGGCGGTTCCGCCGGCGGCCACCTATCGGCACTGGCGGCCCTGACCCCCAATGAGCCCAGATTCCAGCCCGGCTTCGAAGAAGCCGATACGTCGGTGGTAGCGGCCGTGCCCGTATACGGGCGCTACGACTGGTATTCCCTCGACGCCGCCGGGCGACCCGAGTTCGTCGGGCTGCTCGAACGGTTCGTGGTAAAGCTGAAATTCAGCGAGCATCGGCACATCTTCGTTGATGCTTCGCCTATCCATCACGTACGGGCAGACGCACCGCCTTTCTTCGTGCTGCACGGCCGAGCCGACTCCCTTATCCCCGTCGTCGAAGCTCAGAAGTTCGTCGACGAGTTGAGGGCGGTATCGAAGTCGCCAGTCGCATACGCCGAATTACCCAGTGCCCAACATGCTTTCGACATCTTCGGTTCCCCGCGTGCGCATCAGACCGCCGAGGCCGTGGCCAGCTTCTTGTCCTGGGTGTACGTGACGAATGGACCGGGCACCCGTTAGCCACGCCGAGGCCTGCTGTCAAGCATTCGCAGTAGCTCACGGCTGGCCTCCAAAGTCAGGTGGTCCCGTGGGGTCATCCGGGTTTGCGTCTTAATGGCTGTCTGCCCCTTGCGGTGTTCTGCTATGTCGCCTCACCAGCAGGCGTGGCCACGTCTCCTGGCAACAACGAGGACTTCTAAGTGGCCATTGACAGCGGCATGCGGCGAATGTTACAGCAATGTTAAAACAACGAAAAAACTGGGGAGGGTACCAGGAGGCACACACGACATCGATCACCACAGACCTGACCGCCCTACAGAACGGAAACCACTGCTATGTTCACCGGCACCGCCAGCCGCGCGGGCGCCGTGGCAACCGCCACCGTGATATTGATCGGCGCCGCGATCCTGCGCGGCAGCGCAGCAGCGGCGGACCCGAACCAGGACGACCAGTTTCTGGCATCGCTTGATCGACGTGGCATCCCCGCCCTCGAGAATGCGCCAAGCCTGATTGCCATAGCCCATGAAGTTTGTGGCCGACTCGACGGCGGTATGCCCGTGGATCGAGTCGTCGAGTCGATGACGAAGTTCGCGTACAACAATGACCCGAGCCTGCGCCAATACCCTCCCGACCGCCTGACCCGCACCCTATCCCGCTTCGTCACCGCGGCCGTGCAGGCCTACTGCCCCTTCAACCAGGACAAGATCGCTTCTTTCAGCCCTAATCCCACGCCGCGAATCAATGAACCCACCGACCGGGTCGCTGCGTACCGGCACAATGCCATTGCCTCACAACGCGACTCACGGGACCGGGCGCCGGCCTCGGACATGATCTCCGTGCCGGCGGCATCGCGGCAACAGACACCCGCCAGGGTCGTGGGGCTACCACACTCGATCGTCGGCAACGTCTTGGTTGCGCGTCACCATCGGGGCGAGCGGTCAGACCGCAACTCGCACGGCGATATTCGCGCTCCGCTGATCGAAACCATTCCCGCAGGTGAGACCATCGCGCCGAAGCCGCCGCAGATTCCGGCGCCATCGCCTCCGCCAGCTCACATTCTCATGCCACCACTGGCGCCCGCGCCGTCGCAGCCACCGCAGCAGCCGCCGCCTGCGCTTCAGGAGCCGCCGCAGCCACAAGAGTTGCCGCCACCGCCGCAGGAGTTGCCTCCACCGCCCCAGGAGCCGCCCCCACCACAACAGGTGGAGCCTCCCGCTGTTTCTCCCCAGCCCGGAGGTGCTGCTGGTGGCGGCGGCAGCGGCGATGGCGGCAGCGCCGGCAGCGGTAGTGGCGGCGGCGGTGGTGGCGGCCCGGCCGGGCCGTCGCCGACGCGACCCATGCCGCCAGGCGTTATCAGGGTCGCGCCGTGAGACAAGGACCGAGTCATCAGCCGTCGGCAACGCCTGCCGC
>NZ_VTZN01000150.1 GCF_008370645.1 Mycobacterium simiae | reverse complement strand
CCACCAGCACCGCCGGTCCCACCGTCTTCGCCATCGAAGCCCGCTGGCCCCTGGCCGCCGTTGCCGCCCTCGCCGCCTTTCGACCCGGTACCCGGGTTGGCGGCGGGCGGGGGGGCGCCACCGTCGGCCCCGGTCACGCCTTGGCCGCCGCGACCGCCGTTGCCGCCGGAACCAAACAAAGTAGCGGCATTTCCGCCATCACCCCCACTACCGGCATTACCACCGTTGACACCCGCCAACGCCGACCCGCCGCGGCCGCCGTCTCCACCGTTACCGATGAAGTGTCCGGCGTTGCCACCGTGGCCGCCATCCGCGCCTGCCCCACCTATTCCGCCGGCCCCACCATGACCGAACAGCAGGCCGCCCCGACCGCCAGTGCCGCCGGACATCCCGGCCGCGCCCGCAGCGCCGAGGCCGCCGTCACCGAACCACCCGGCGTCTCCGCCATTGCCGCTGGCTCCGGCCAAAGCAGGAATACCTTGCGCATCAACGCCCCCTAGGCCACCCACACCGCCAACACCACCGCTGCCATACAACAGGCCGCCGGCACCACCGTTGCCGGCGGCCCCGCCGGAACCTGCTGCGGCACCGGAGTGACCTGTTCCGCCGCCACCACCGTTGCCTCCGACCCCGATCAGTCGAGCCGCGCCGCCATCACCGCCCAGCCCGCCACCACCGCCGAGATAGCCCGCCCCGCCATCGCCGCCTCTCCCACCGCTGCCGCCGTTGCCGTGCCACGAGCCGCCGAGACCACCATGACCGCCGTCTCCTCCGCCACTTGCCTGGGTGCCGAACCCGCCCAGTCCGCCGGCGCCACCAGCACCACCGGCTCCGATCAGGCCCCCGGCGCCGCCAGCACCGCCGTTGCCGCCCGTCCCGCCACTACCCTCCGGGTCGAGCGGCGACGCTCCTCCGGCGCCACCGGTGCCGCCTGCTCCCCCGACACCGAACAGGCCGGCAGCTCCACCTTGGCCACCGACAGCTCCGTTACCGGCGATACCGTGCTGTGTGGACGCGCCGACGCCGCCCGCGCCGCCGGCTCCGCCGTTACCCCATAACCAGCCGCCCCGCTACCCGGCGCCCCGTTGGCGCCGTTGCCGATCAACGGACGCCCCAACACCGCCTGGAACGGCGCATTGAGCAGGTTGAGCGCACTCTGCAGCGGCGAGGCCGCGGCCGACTCCGCAACGGCATACGTCTGCGCACCCGCACTCAATGCCGCGACAAACTGGTGATGAAACCCCGACGCCTGCACGCCCAGCGTCTGGTAGGCCTGAGCGTGCCCCGAAAACACCGCCGCAATGGCCGCCGACACCTCATCGCCGCCGGCCGCCAGCAACCCCGTCGTCGCGGCCGCCGCGGCCGCGTTCGCCTCACCCAGCAGCGCGCCCAGACCGGCCAAATCCGTGGCCGCCGCCGCCATCAGGTCCGGAGCCGCGATCAGAAACGACATCTGACACCTCCACCGAGTCATCACCATCACGGCGACTCTGCGATCACCGATCCCCATCGACCAGCAGGACTACATCCTCGCGCAGCCCGGCGCGGTGCTGCAGGGTTTCCGCAGGATTTTCTTGAGTCCTCGCCGTCGCGGTCCGCGACCGCACCACCCGCGCAGCCAGATCATCACAGCGGCCAGGCCGCGGCCGTTGCCGCCGCAGCGGGCACCATCCGCACTCCACCCGACACGACGACGACGATGACGGCCGCACTCGGTGCCAGCCGGACCAATGCCGCACAGGTAGCACCCACCAAGTGGAGCCAGCCGCCCCCGGAAACCAGCGGCCACCGCCGGTGGCTGCCAGGACGCCGCCAAGCCGTGCCACCACGGCCCTGCGAGGTCAAGGCACCACGGCAATTCCAGGATCAACAACCGACCCGGTACCGGCCAACTCAATCCGGTGCCTGGGTGACCCGCTCGAGCATGGGTTGCACGCGGCAATCGCGAGTTGGAAGCGGTCTTGGCGGATCCAGGCACCGAGGGACTCGCGCGTCTCGGTGATGACGGTGTGCTGATCGTCTCGCCGCTGCCCGCCGAACAGCTTCCGGCCAAGGCGGATACGCTCGCCGAGGCCACATCAGCGCGGCTGCCCAAGGTGCAGTTGCCGGCCTTGCTGATCGAGGTCGACCAGCGGACCAGGTTCAGTGAGCAGTTCACCCACGCCGGCTCGCACAACCACGCAACCCAGACCTCACCCGCAACCTGTACGCGTCGCTCATCGCCTACACGTGCTAGCCGCACTATTGGGCGGCCGCGGAACGCTCTCGTCTTGACGGGCAGCGGTTCCGCAGCCTGACCGCACGGGCGATGTCGCGCTACTTCCTCGACGAGGGCACCACCTAAACCCATGTCTCCGTTCAACACTCCACCTACGGCACCAAGGTCATCCCGACCACCTGGCGCGAGGCAGTCGCGGTGCTCGATGAGATCTTCGGCAACCCAACGGATTTACCGCTCGGTGAACACACCGTCGACACCGCCGGACAAACCCTTGCGACGTTCGCGATCTTCCACCTGGCCGGGTTGCAGTTCTGCCCGCGCATCCGCGACATCGGCCGCCGGCAGCTGTACCGCCTCGGAACCGCCTCCGAGTGGCGCGCTCGATACCCACACGCCGGATGGCTGCTCGGCCAACCGATCCCGACCCAGCTGATCGCCGAGCGACTGGGATGATCTGCTGCGCCTGGTTGCCTCGATGAAGTTTGGGCACACCACCGCGAGTCTGCTGATCGCCAAGCTGCACGCCAGCAGCCGACAGAGCACCCCCGCCAAGGCGCTTCACGAGTACGGGCGCCTGATCCGCACCCTCTACATATGCCGTATGTCGCAGACGAAACGTCGTCGGGTACGGCGTCAGCTCAACGCGGGCGAAAGTCTGCATGGGCCGCGCCGCGACCTGTTCTTCGCCCATCAAGGCCACGTCCAACGACGACATCTCGATGACCAAATCGACCAAGCACTGTGCCTCACCTTGGTCACCAACGCATGCGTGCTGTGGACCACCACCTATCTCGCCGACACGCTCGACGCCCTGCGGTCAGACGGCATCGAGGCCATCGACGAGACCGCGGCGCACCTCACCCCCGCCCAGCATGACCACATCAACTTCTACTGCGCCTACGCCTTCGACATCGACACCGAACTCCGCCGCGATGGCCACCGCCCGCTACGCATCCCCGCATAAACCACCCGGAAATCACAAGACAACCAAAGTCGTTCCGCTGCGAAGCCGCCCCCCGAATAACACCGGCTTAACGGCTGTGCCGCCGCGTAACCCGGGGGTTGAGATCGCCCTGGAGTTCAGCCCAGGCCGGAACAAACAGAGGACACCCACCCAAAAAGGCCACGCGCCGGTGCTCACGCCACGCGGGCAATTCAAAGGTGAATTCGACTTGACGTGTTGAATTTGCTCAAAGGGGATCGTCCATGTCCCGCGAAAAGCAGGACAGCACCAGCGCGCAACTGCTAGAAAAGTTGTAGCCAAGAAAAAAGTGCATCTCAACTACCCGCTGACGAAGCTGGAGTCGATGGGCGAGTTCGCAGAGGCGCTGTGCTCGGCGCAGTGGCTTTCTTGGCCACCGACCTAATCCGGGCCTTGCACGCGGGACTCGGACATCGACGGGAGGTCAGGTATGACGAACCCGACGGCACCGATGAGTGCATCCGCTGGTGTCCAGTCACCCTGCACGTCGATCAATCCGGTACGGCGCAACGTCATTTTCACGGCGCTTGTGCTTGGGGTGTTGGTCGCTGCAATGGGCCAGACCATAGTGGTGCCTGAACTCCCGACTATTGGCGCTGACCTGCACGACTCCGCCCACCAGTCGTGGGCCATCACCAGCTACCTGCTGGGGGGCACGATCGTGGTGGTGGTCGCCGGCAAGCTGGGTGACCTGCTCGGCCGCAAGAGGGTGCTACACGGCTCCCTCGTCGTCTTCCTCATCGGCTCCGTGCTCTGCGGAGTATCGGAGACGATGACCATGCTCGCGACCTCCCGCGCGTTACAAGGCGTCGGCGCCGGCGCGATTTCCGTCACGGCCGCCGCTCTGGTCGGCGAGGCTTTCCCGCTGCGGGATCGCGGCCACTATCAGGGTATTTTGGGCGCGGTGTTCGGGGTCACCACCATCTCCGGCCCACTACTAGGTGGCTGTTTCACCGATTATTTAAGCTGGCGCTGGGCGTTTTGGGTCAACGTACCAGTCGTCCTCGTGGTCCTCGCGGTGACGGGCATCGCCGTCCCCACATTGCCTCGACGCCCCAGACCGGCGATCGACTACATGGGGATCGCGGTCATTGCGCTGGGCGCGACGGCCTTGGTCATGGCAACGAGTTTGGGCGGAACCACGTACCAGTGGGGCTCAGCGCCGGTCGTCGGGCTGCTGATCGGCGCGACCGTGGCACTGGCTATTTTCGTGTGGGTAGAGCGCCGCGCCGCTGCGGGCATCCTGCCGCCCCGACTGTTCCGAAATCAAGTATTTGCCCTGTCAGCGGTCCTGTCGCTGATAGTCGGATTTGCGATGCTGGGCGCACTGACCTTCGTGCCGATGTATCTGCGATACGTCGACGGCGCCTCGGCGACCACCTCGGGTTTGCGCACGATACCAATGGTGGCGGGCCTGCTGACCACCTCGCTGACCGCGGGTATCCTGGTCAGCCGGACTGGCCGGTACAAGCTCTTCCCCGTCGCGGGAATGGCGCTGATGGCCGTCGCGTTCCTGCTCATGTCGCGAATGGATGAGTCGACGTCATGGCTCGCGCAGTCGCTGTACCTGGTCATCCTAGGTGCGGGGATCGGTTTCTCCATGCAGGTGCTCATTCTCATCGTGCAGAACACCTCGCGTTTCGAAGACCTCGGTGTCGCGACCTCAGGTGTGACATTCTTCCGCGTAATTGGCGCCTCCTTTGGTACCGCTATTTTCGGTGCGCTATTGGCAAACTTCCTGGGCCGACGAATAGGTTCGGTGTTGACGTCCAGCACGCCGCACGAGGCCCTGCATTCACCGGCAGTCTTACACCAGCTGCCCCAACAGCTGGCAGCCCCAATTGTGCGGGCCTATAGCGAATCGCTCACACAGGTGTACCTCTGCGCAGCCTTCGTCGCGCTGGCCGGATTCTTTCTCGCGCTGTTTCTGCGAGAGGTCCCACTCGCTGATATCCACGACAGCCCCGGCTGCCTCGGAGACGGTTTCGCCGTGCCGAGAACGAAATCACCGCAGGATGTCCTCGAAATTGCGGTGGGACATCTGCTGCACGAAGCACCCGGGGTGCGACTGGCCGATTTTGCAACGCAACCCAACAATGCGCTCGATGTCGCCGGGATGTGGGGGGCACTGCGGATCTACCAATACGAGCGGTTCTTCGAAACCGCGCAGCTGACCGATATCGCCAAACACCTACACGTGCCGCACCAAGTACTCGAGCCCACCTTCGACCGCCTGGTCCAAACCGGCTACGCGACACGCGACGGCGACCAGCTTTCGCTTAGCCCGGCGGGGCTGCAACAGGTCACCTCCCTCTCTGCCCTGATCCGGCAGTGGCTTGTCGACCACTTGGCTGTAACGTCCAGCCCCGACCAGCAGCCAGACAAAGATGACTTCGAAGCCGCTTTGCAACGCATCACAGATGGGGTTCTGGTGCAACGCGACTGGTATGCAGACCTCGACGAGTTGACCATGCCGAGCAGCCTGGTTTCGGCAAAGTAGGGATGTGCCCGTTGGGTGTCTTCGCCGGCCGCCCGACCCGTTCGAAACCACGGCGCACGGGCGTACCATCGCGCCATGAGCCGAATCGGAACATTCGCTGATGACGACGTAGCCGGTTGGATCCTGAAATCTCCTGAACTCGGCGGCGCGCTGGCTGCCTTCAGCCGGGCGGTGTATACCAGTAACCGGTTGCCGATGCGCACCCGCGAACTCGCCCGCGCGGTGATCGCCGACAACAACGAATGCATCGTGTGCGCCAACACCCGCGACGCCGACGGGCCCGCCGCCGGTGTCGACGAAGCGCTCTACCAACACGCCGCCGAATGGCGCACCTGGCCCGGGTACAGCGAACAAGAACGGCTGGCAGCAGAGTTCGCTTACCGGTTCGCCACCGAGCACACCGCACTTCGAGACGACGACGTTTTTTGGAGCCGCTGTCACGAGCATTTCTCCGACGAACTGCTCGCCGATCTCGCCTTGTCGTGCGCGCTGTGGGTAGGGATGGGGCGGGTCTTGCGCACCCTGGACATCGGCCAGGCGTGCAAGCTGACCTTGCCCAGCCGAGTCTGACCCCTACACGCGTCCAGTACGGACCCCAACCCGCCGTGCAGAATGGCTGCCATGTCAGCCACACCGCTTGCCGCCGCGGCGATCGCCCAGCTGGAGGCCGAGGGCGTCGACATGGTCATCGGTACCGTCGTTAGCCCCGCCGGCCTCACGCATGCCAAGACCGTGCCGGTTCGGCGAACCAACACCTTCGCCTTTCCGGGGCTCGGCGCCAGTCCGTCCTGGCATGGTTTCGCGAGCGACCAGAGCGGAATCGCGTTCACCGAAGACGTCGGCGTGGTCGGCGATCAGCGTCTGCGTATTGATCTGTCAGTGCTACGCGCCATTGGCCAGGGGTTGGCTTGGGCGCCCGCCGCGTTCTTCGAGCAGGACGGCACACCGGTTCCGGCTTGTAGCCGCGGGACGCTGATCCGGATCGAGACTGCGCTTGCCGAAGCCGGCATCGAGGCGATGGTGGGCCATGAACTCGAATTCCTGCTGGTTAACCCAGACGGCAGCCAATTGCCGTCGACGCTGTGGGCCCAGTACGGCCTTGCCGGGGTCTTGGAGTACGAGGATTTCATCCGCGATGTCAACGCATCCGCCACCGCTGCCGGTATCGGGATCGAACAGTTTCATCCCGAGTACTACGCCAACCAGTTCGAGATCTCGCTGGCGCCACATTCGCCCGTCACCGCCGCTGACCAGCTGGTATTGGCCCGGATCATCATCGGCCGTGCAGCCCGCCGGCACGGGCTTCGGGTGAGCCTGTCACCGATGCCCTTCGCCGGCAACGTCGGATCCGGTGCCCACCAACACTTCTCATTAACAACTCCGGAGGGGCCGCTATTCTGCGGAGGAATTGGCACGGCCGGAATGACGCCGGCGGGTGAATCCGCGGTGGCAGGAGTGCTTCGCGGACTACCGCAGGCTCAGGGCATCCTGTGTGGGTCGATTGTTTCCGGTCTACGAATTCGGCCCGGCAACTGGGCCGGCGCCTATGCCTGTTGGGGCACCGAAAACCGCGAGGCAGCAGTTCGATTCGTACGAGGTGGCCCGGGCACCCCGTACGGTGGCAATGTCGAAGTAAAGGTCGTCGACCCCTCGGCAAACCCGTATCTCGCCTCGGCCGCAATCCTCGGGCTGGCACTCGACGGAATCAAGAACAAGACGGCACTGCCACCGGAAACAACAGTGGACCCAGGGAAACTGTCCGATGCAGAGCGCGACCGTGCCGGAATCTTACAGCTACCCGAATCGCAGATTGACTCCCTTGCGGCACTTGATAATTCAAAGTTGATGCGAAGCATCCTGGGCGATGCCGTGGTCGACGCGGTGGTCTCGGTCCGGCGCATGACACACGAGCGCTACGGTGACCTGAAACCCGAACAGCTGGCTGACAAGTTCCGGATGGCCTGGAGCCTATGAGCTTGTCTGACTGTCGGGCACTCGCGGAACATATCAGCGAAGTGACGTTGATCGATCAACACGTCCATGGCTGCTGGTTGACGGCGGGGGAGCGGCGGCGGTTCGAGAACGCACTCAACGAGGCCAACACCCAACCGCTTGCCGACTTCGACTCCGGATTCGACTCGCAGCTGGGCTTTGCCCTGCGAAACCATTGCGCTCCCATCCTAGGGTTGCCCAGACACGTTGATCCGCAAGCATATTGGGAACGCCGTCAGCAGCTCAGCGAAGCCGAGCTGGCTCGCCTTTTCCTGCCGGCCGCCGGAGTGAGTGACTGGCTGGTCGACACCGGAATAGCCGCCGAGGTGGCTGGGGTAGCGGAGTTGGCCCAACTGTCCGGAGGCCGCGCAACGGAGGTGATCCGTCTCGAGCAGGTGGCCGAACAGGCCGCCCGGGCTTCGGGCGACTACGCGGCGGCGTTCGAAGCGATTCTGCGGCTGCGCATGGCGACAGCGGTCGGCACCAAGTCGATCCTGGCTTACCGGGGCGGATTCGACGGCGATTTGACCGAACCGACGGCGGCGCAGGTTGCCGAGGCCGCCACGCGTTGGCGTGACCGCGGCGGTGTCGGGCTGCGTGACCGCGTTCTGCTGCGTTTCGGGTTGTATCAGGCACTGCGCGTGGGTAAGCCGCTGCAATTGCATGTCGGCTTCGGCGACCGGGACTGTGACCTGCATAAGGCCAATCCGCTTCACCTGCTGGACTTCCTACGCCAGTCCCGCGATACCCCGATCGTATTGCTGCATTGCTATCCTTTTGAGCGCGAAGCCGGTTATCTTGCCCAGGCCTTCAACAATGTCTATGTCGACGGTGGGCTCAGTGTGGGTCATCTGGGGGCGCGAGCACCGGCATTCATTGCCAGGTTGCTGGAGTTGGCGCCGTTCCGAAAGATCCTGTACTCGTCGGACGGGTTCGGCCCGCCAGAGCTGCACTATCTCGGCGCAGTGTTGTGGCGCAACGGTATGCACCGTGTTCTGCGCGACTTCGTCGTCGACGACGACTGGAGTGAGTCCGATGCCATCCGGGTGGTCGATCTGATCGCGCACAACAATGCCGCGCGTATCTATCGCCTTGATGCCGGGGCCCGCTGATATCTTAAGCTACCGGCGAATTGATCTGACGAGGCCGCCACACAGTACGATCACAGCGCAGCCCGTCGCGGTGCGCTGGGTTGAGGACACGAAACGAGGGCCCGGCGTGCACACCAAAGCCGAACTTGCTTCGCCGCTCCATGCCGTCGCAGGCCCGGCCCGCCTCCACCCTGCCCTGGTTGTCGGCGCACTCGGAGTCGTGTTCGGGGACATCGGTACTAGCCCGATCTATACCGTGCAGACGGTTTTCAGTCCTCGCGATCCGCACCCGGTACCGATCAACGCCGACAACGTGTACGGGGTCGTGTCAGTGATTTTCTGGTCCGTCATGGTCATCGTGACACTGACCTACGTCACCCTGGTGATGCGTGCCGACAACAACGGCGAAGGCGGCATCATGGCGCTCATCACGTTGCTTGGGCGTTGGAACGGAGAACGCCGACGCCGTACTTTCACCGCGCTGACCGCCCTGGGCCTCCTCGGTGCCGCACTATTTTTCGGCGACAGCATGATCACGCCCGCAATTTCGGTTCTGTCGGCGGTGGAAGGCATCAAGGTGATCGAGCCACAGTTGACGGGCTGGATCGTACCTATCACTGCGGTGATTATCGTTGCGTTATTCGCGGTGCAGCGCCATGGTACGGCGAGCGTAGGGCGTCTGTTCGGACCCGTGATGATCGCTTGGTTTACTTCGATAGGCGCCATCGGCGTCAGTGGCATTGCGGATCATCCGGAAATTCTGAAGGCGCTCTCACCGGTGTACGCGCTGAAATTCATGGTGGGGCACTTCGAATTTGCGTTCTTTGCCCTCGCTGCAATCGTGCTCGCCGTGACCGGCGCCGAGGCGCTTTACGCCGACATGGGGCACTTCGGTCGGCGCGCGATCACCTGGGGTTGGCTCCTGCTGGTGCTGCCCGGCTGTGTCCTTAATTACCTAGGCCAAGGGGCGCTGCTGCTCGGTGACACGAGCGCAGTCGGAGCGCCATTCTTTCTGCTCACTCCAAGTTGGGCGCGACTACCGATGGTCCTGCTGGCCACCGTCGCAACGGTGATCGCTTCTCAGGCGGTAATCACCGGAGCGTTCTCGGTCGCGTCGCAGGCTGCTCAGCTCGGCTACCTGCCGAGATTGCGGATAGCCCATACCTCAGAATCGACAATCGGCCAAATATACGTTCCATGGGTCAACGGACTGCTGCTGGTATCGGTACTCACCCTGGTGTTCGCATTCCGCAGCGCAGAAGCTCTGGCATTCGCGTTCGGGATGGCAGTCACCGGAACCATCACCATCACCACGCTGTTGTTCCTCTACCTTGCTCGCACCCAGTGGAGAGCACGGTTGTGGGTGGTCGTGCTCAGTGGCGGCGCGCTGTTGCTAGTCGATGTGATGTTCTTGGCAGCCAATCTCACCAAACTTGTTCACGGCGCATGGCTGCCGCTGCTCATCGCAGTCATCGCCTTCAACGTGATGACGACATGGCAGCAAGGACGCGAAATCGTCACCGCCGCACGAGAACAGATGGAAGGACCGCTGCGCGAGTTTATCGACAGCATCTCGCGTTGCCAGCCGCCATTCATGCGAGTCCCGGGCACAGCGATATTCCTCAACCGCGGGAAAGAGACCGCGCCGCTGGCGATGCGCGCCAATGTCAAGCACAACGCCGTACTACACGAACACGTGGTGATCATGGCGATCAAAACGTTACCGGTCCCGAGGGTGGCGACCTCACAGCGAATGGAAGTCGACGCGCTGGGCTACGCCAAGGACGGAATCATCCATGTGACAGCCCACTACGGCTATATGGAAACGCCGAATGTCCCGGCAGCGTTGGGATTGCTCGATGCGGCGCAAACGGAAGGTTCGATCGCCGTCGACGATGCTTCGTATTTCCTGTCCAAGGTGGAGCTGGTTAAAGGTGGTGCGCCCACCATGGCGTCATGGCGCAAGCGCCTTTTCATCGCCACCTCCTACAGCGCAGCCGACGCTGCTGAGTACTTCGGCCTGCCGCTGGAACGCACGGTGATCATGGGTGCCCGTGTTGAGGTTTAGTTGGCGGGCAGACGTCACCGCGCGGCCAGCGCACGCGCGGGCCCCAGAGTAACGGGCAACGTCGACCAGCCCCGTAGTACTCGGGTGTCGCGCCTGCTTCCCGCGCCCGCGGCCCGCGCATCGGGAAAGCGCTCGAAGAACGTCCGCAGCCCGACTTCTCCTTCGGCTCGGGCGAGAGCGGCTCCCAGGCAGAAATGACGGCCGGTCGAGAATGCGAGATGCTTTCCGGCATTGGGGCGTTCGATGTCGAAGCGATGCGGGTCGGGAAACACGGCCGGATCGCGGTTTGCACCTGCTAGATAGATCACTACCATTTCACCGCGTTTGAGCGACGTGCCCGCTATCGTCGTATCGTTGCGGGCAATCCGTGCGGTGAGCTGGACCGGCGAATCCAATCGCAGAATCTCCTCCACCGCGTTCGGCCACAGATCGGGGCGCTGACGCAGCCTATCCAGGTGCTCGGGCATGTCCAGCAGCATGCGAATTCCGTTGCTCAACAGGTTGACTGTCGTTTCAAATCCTGCGACCAACACCAAACCGGCGATCGCGCGTAGTTCGTCGTCGTCGAGATGTGTTTCAGCATCCCCGCTTTCGGCTGTCCGGATCAACTGGCTCATCAGGTCCTCGCCGGGGGCCTGCCGCAACTGCTCAAGATGGGCCACCAGCCAGGTGTTGAACCCGGTGACCCCCTGTTGCACGCGCCGATACTGCCGATAGGGCACCCCGATATCCAGGCTTGGCGCCGCCAACTCGCCAAATTCCAAGACCCGTCGGCGGTCATGCTCGGGAACTCCCAAGATTTCGCTGATGACCGCTATTGGGAGCTGCGAACAATACCGGCCGACAATGTCAACCACTCCGGCTTGCTCGGCAAGCTGATCCACCAGACTGACGGCGGTTTGCTCCACTCGATCGCGCAGTGCGCTGACCGCTCGCGAGGTGAACACTGCCGACACCGTCTTGCGATAACGGGTGTGGTCGGGCGGCTCGACGGCCAGCAGCGACGGCGGCCGCACCGGGTGGAGTTGATCGTCGCGGGTATGACGCTCCAACCAGCGCAGCGGTTTCGGCAGATTCTCGCCGAACGAGATGACATGGAAATCCTCGGAGCGGAGCACATCATGGGCGAGCTGATGGTCGACCGTGAGGTAGTTGATGCGGGTCCGAACCAAGCGGCCGTGACTTCGCAACTCGTCATAGAACGGTACCGGGTCGGCGGCGACCGCCGGATCTGCGATCAACCGCGCTTGCAGTTCACCGCGTCGTAGCCCGGCTTTGGCGATTCCCCGGATTACCCCGTGCATTGCCAACCAGTGCAGTCTGTCCCTCACCGCTCCTCCATCGATCGACCGGACACGGGCGCTTTGCCAACCAGCCTAGGCGCAGTCGGGTCCGAGATCCGCGACGATTCAGCACTCGGCGACGATTTTGAAGTCAGTGGTCACAACTTTGTTGGGATTGTTGTTGCTGATGCCGTAGGCGCTGCCGGTGATGGTGTAGGTGCTGTGGGACAG
>NZ_VTZN01000015.1 GCF_008370645.1 Mycobacterium simiae | reverse complement strand
ACGGCGCGCATCGTCGCCGGGCTAGGCGATCGGGTAGGGCCAGGGATTGAATCGGCAGGTCTTGCCATCCGCCTTGACGAAATCGGGGTCGAACTTGGCCGCATCGTCATCGGACGTAGAGAATGTCTGTTGCATCATTACCGGCGCTAAGCCGCCCTGCTTCTCGCACGGCTCGTGACGCACGTAGCCAATGGCATGGCCAACCTCGTGGTTGATCACGTATTGCCGGTAGGAACCGACGTCACCTTCAAACGGAACGGCTCCGCGCACCCAACGCGCCTCATTGATGAAGACGCGCGCTTGCCGGTCCGGCCCAAACGAGGGGTTGTAACACGAAGTTTCGAGCCGAAACTCGTAGCCGCATCCTTCACGCACCGTCAGCGGTGACACCAATGAAATGCGAAAGTCAACTTTTCCGTTGTCGTTTCCGTCGATCCGGACGAACGCAATACGCGGATCGTGCGTCCAGCCCTTGGGGTTGGCCAGCGTCTGGTCGACCATCTGCGCAAACGCGCTGTCGCCGCCATACATCGTAGGGTCCAACCCGTTCTCGATCTCGATGGTGTACCTAAACACCTTTGCCGTACCCTGGCCGATCTGCGGTGTCGCACCGAGAACTACCCGCCAAGACTTTTCTCCTGCCTCGGTAAAGGGACCGCCATCGGGTAACGTGCCGGCCGGCAGGTCAGCGGCGAACGCGGCCAGGCCACGAGGCGGCGCGTCGAAAATCGTCGTACCAACCGAACCGATAGTGGGCGGGTCGTGAACCGCGGCAGCCACCGCCTGCTTGGGCGATGCGGTGCCCGACACCGTCTGATACACCACCACCACTGTGAGCACCACCAGAACCGGCAATGCATACGCGCGCCAGCCGTAGGTCGACACAAACCGGCCCAGCCAGGTCTGTTTGCGCCACTGACGTGGCCGGCCGCGGTCAGCCCGGGGCCGACCGGCAGCCTGCCCGAGCGGGTCACGCTGGGCCCGCAGCGGTTCACGCCACTGGTCACGCAGCACCGGCACTCGGCCGATGCTGCGTGGTGGGTGCTGGAACGTCATTTTCCCAGGATCGCATGGCCGGGCTGGAGCGCGACCCCTGGCGCGCCCGAACAGGCCGAACGGACTACCATCC
Source organism: Mycobacterium simiae (assembly GCF_008370645.1). Classification (GTDB taxonomy): domain Bacteria; phylum Actinomycetota; class Actinomycetes; order Mycobacteriales; family Mycobacteriaceae; genus Mycobacterium; species Mycobacterium simiae_A. Next base: position 47,745 of record NZ_VTZN01000015.1, on the reverse strand, counting down.
ACCGGCCTCGATAGCGCCAGTTCTGATCAGCGCGGCGCCGCGGGTAGTAATGTCGTTGCGACAAAACCGTGCGGGCGCGGGGTGGCAAGCGGCCCGCGAAATGAGCGCAATCAGATTGAGGACCGATGAGCGATCTCGCCAAGGCTGCGCAAAGACGTGCCGTCAGATCGGCCGACCGCGCGCGGTCGGTGGACGTCCAAGCCTCGAATCGAAGAGGCAATCGGCTGCCCCGCGATGAGCGCCGTGGCCAACTGCTGGTCGTCGCCAGTGACGTCTTTGTCGACCGCGGCTACCACGCGGCCGGCATGGATGAGATCGCCGAGCGGGCTGGAGTCAGCAAACCTGTTTTGTACCAACACTTTTCCAGCAAGCTCGAACTTTATCTGGCGGTGCTCAACCGTCATGTGGACAACCTGGTCTCGGGCGTGCAGCAGGCGCTACGCACCACCACCGACAACCGTGGGCGCCTGCACGCTGCGGTTCAAGCATTCTTCGACTTCATCGACCATGACAGCCAGGGCTACCGGCTGATCTTCGAGAACGACTATGTCACCGAGCCCGAGGTCGCCGCTCAAGTGCGGGTCGCGACCGAATCATGCATCGACGCGATCTTTGCTCTGATCAGCGAGGATTCCGGGTTGGATCCGCATCGGGCCCGGATGATCGCGGTGGGCTTGGTCGGCATGAGCGTCGACTGCGCCCGGTACTGGCTCGACTCCGACCGTCCGATATCTAAATCAGACGCCGTCGAGGGCACCGTGCAGTTCGCCTGGGGCGGACTCTCGCACGTGCCCCTTGCCCGCTCCTAAGCCCGAGCGGCATCTACCCCGACTCCAAAGCCAACCCGGCGGCTGTCGGCGACGCCGATCTCGACGTAGGCAATTTTGGCGGCGTGAATCAAAAACCGACGACCCCGCTCGTCGTTGAGGCTCAACAGGCCCGAGTTTTCCCGCAGCGCCTCACTGACGAGTTCTTCGACCTCTCCGGGGGTCTGTGCGCTGGCGAAAACCAGCTCGCGCGGACTGTCCGTGATACCGATCTTGACCTCCACGGGGGCCCCTTCCGTTGATAGTGAAGTCGCAAGCATTTCAGCAGCAGGCTAATAGACGCACGCAACGCATACCGCCGCCTGGCCCCTGGCCGGCAGTTCACGGTAAGCGAAATCGCCCGGCCCGACTGTCACAATTGGGTCTAGCCCGGTCTGACACGCCGCACGACACCCGACTGGTTCGGTGACCGGCGATAACATCAGCACCATCAGCAACACAGTTCACACCCTTCATGACGACGTCCAGGACTACCCGGACGACGACGGTTATGACACCGGAGCCCATGACAGCGGCTACGGCGAGCTGGCCTGGCCCAGTGCCAGTCGGTGGCGTCCCGTCGCCGTCGTTCTAGGCGCCGTCGTGGCGGTCGGCGCCATCGCAACCGCGGTCATCATCAACAGCGGTGATAGCGCGACGACCAAGGCCACCGTTGGGGCTCCAACCCCCCGCACGGTGATATCCACCACATCGCGAACGGCCGCCCCGCCAAGCACGTCACCCGCTCCACACTCGAGTGCGCCAAGTACCACTCACCGGCCCAGCACCTCGGCGGTGCAACTGCCCCCCGAGACCGTCACCACAGTGACAACGCCCGGCAACGCACCGACACGGATACCGACAGCTGCACCGCAGCAGCCTGGCGCACCTCCGTCGGCCACATTAAATCCCCAGACGGTGGTCTACAGCGTCACGGGGACCAAGCAGCTCCTCGACATCGTGAACGTGGTCTACACCAACGAGCGCGGGTTCCCCGTGACCGAGTTCAACGTGGCCTTACCGTGGACCAAAATGGTGGTTTTGAATCCCGGTGTGCACACCGAGTCGGTGGTCGCGACCAGCATCTACAGTCGCCTCGATTGCGCTATCGTCAACGCCCAGGGTCAGCTAGTAGTCGCCTCGAGCAACAACGCAATCATTACCACGTGCACTCGCTAACCGCGATCAGGCCAGACCGAGTTCACCCATCCGCTGGTCGTGCGTCTGCTGCAGCCGCTCGAAAAACGCACTGAGCTGGCCCAACCCCCCGGAACCGGACACCACCAAGTCGACGAGTTCGTCGTGGTCGGCCAGCACTAACTGCGCCTGTGTGATGGCTTCGCCGAGCAAACGACGCGACCACAGGGCAAGGCGGCTTCGCTGTTTGCCGCTAGACATCACGGCAGCGCGTACCTCGGCAACCACGAACTGGGAGTGTCCAGTTTCCGACAACGCCGCGCGCACCACGTCGGCAACCTCGTCGGGCAGCGCATCGGCGATCTGCAAATACAAATCGGCGGCTAACGCGTCACCGACATAGGTCTTCACCAGCGCTTCCAGCCAGGTACTGGGCATTGTCAGCCGGTGGTAATTCTCCAGCGCCGACACGTACTTCGACATCGCCGACACCACGTCGACTCCGCGACGCTCCAACGCATCACGCAGCAGTTCGTAGTGACCCATCTCGGCGGCCGCAATGCTGGCCATCGAAATCCGCCCCCGCAGATTCGGAGCCATCCGCGCCTCGTCAGTCAGCCGATAGAAGGCCGCTACCTCGCCGTAAGCGAGCAACGCGAACAATTCGTTGACGCCCGGGTGATCCGCCGACAGCTTTGGCCTGGTCGAATCGGCCACCTGATCGGCGGACGAGGGCGAAGTCATGGCAACACTCTAGTCGCCGGAACTTCTGACATATGGGTGGCCGTTGGCCGACCGGTTATCATGGGAGCTGGTAGTGGCTGGCTCTGTGCTGCTACTACCGGAAATGTGCGTGCACGTAGCTGGCCCCGGATCAAATTGAGCAGCAGGCCAGCGACTCGGCGACGTATCGGAGTCGGTACTCGTGCGCGCGTCGAACCGCGACAGAGACGCACCGACAAGACCGATACCGTCACCGAAAGGCTATTCCTTCGCGTATGACCGCACTCAAAAGCACAACTGAACACAGCTTTGCCAAACTCGGAGTTCGCGACGAAATCGTCCGCGCACTTTCGGAAAAGGGCATCGAGCATCCCTTTGCTATCCAGGAACTCACCTTGCCTCTGGCACTCGCCGGCGAGGACGTGATCGGCCAGGCCCGCACCGGCATGGGCAAAACCTTCGCGTTCGGCGTGCCACTGCTGCAGCGCATCACCTCCGGCACTGCGGTGCGGCCGCTGACTGGCGCCCCACGGGCCCTGGTTGTGGTGCCAACCCGCGAGCTGTGTCTGCAGGTCACCGACGACCTAGCCGCGGCGGCCAAGTACCTAAACGCCGAGGAGGATCGTCGCCTGGCGGTGGTCTCGATCTACGGCGGGCGGGCCTATGAGCCGCAGATCGACGCGCTGCGCGCCGGCGCCGACGTCGTGGTCGGCACTCCTGGGCGGCTGCTCGACTTGTCCCAGCAGGGCCACCTCCAATTGGGCGGACTATCCGTACTGGTGCTCGACGAAGCTGACGAGATGCTCGACCTGGGCTTCTTGCCGGACATCGAGCGCATCCTGCGTCAGATCCCCGCAGATCGGCAATCGATGCTGTTCTCGGCGACCATGCCGGACCCGATCATTACCCTGGCCCGCACGTTCATGGTCCAGCCGACCCATATCCGGGCCGAAGCCCCGCATTCGCTGGCCGTGCACGACACGACCGAGCAGTTCGTCTACCGTGCCCATGCCCTGGATAAGTTAGAGCTGGTCAGCCGGGTACTGCAGGCCCGCGACCGCGGTGCGACGATGGTCTTTACCCGAACCAAGCGCACGGCTCAGAAGGTTGCCGACGAATTGAACGAGCGCGGATTCGCAGTAGGCGCCGTGCACGGCGACCTTGGACAGGTGGCGCGCGAGAAGGCGCTGAAGGCGTTCCGCGCCGGCGACATCAACGTGCTAGTGGCCACCGACGTGGCCGCGCGCGGCATTGACATCGACGACGTCACCCACGTCATCAACTACCAGTGCCCGGAGGACGAGAAGATGTACGTCCACCGCATCGGGCGCACCGGCCGGGCCGGACGCACCGGTGTGGCGGTCACCCTGGTGGACTGGGACGAGCTGGACCGATGGGCGATGATCGATAAGGCGTTGGGCCTGGGCTCGCCCGACCCCTCCGAGACCTACTCCAACTCGCCACACCTCTACACCGAATTGTCGATCCCGGCCGAGGCAGCCGGCACCGTCGGTCCCCCGAACCGGTCGCAACCCAAGCGCCGCGCCACTGACCAAGAAAGCCGGCCGGAGAAGTCTGTGCGGCCCGCCTCGGCCACCCGGCAGCGACGGCGCACCCGCGGCGGCAAGCGGATCACCGGGCACCCCACCACGAGCCCGGTCGTCGGCGGCGAGACCGGCTCAGAGTCAGGCTCCGGTTCGGGATCCAGCTCACCGTCGGGTAGCACCGAGACCACCCGGCGGCGCCGGCACCGCCGCAAGCCCGCCTGCGTCCAAGACAGCGCGCCCGCGTCAGCCAACTGAGCCGCGCCCACGGATGGTCAAACCGGAGCGGCGCACCAAAGGCGATATCGTGGCGGCCGCGGCCATCGCCGTCGCTGTTGTCCTGGCCGTTGCGCTGATCTGGTGGACCAGCGACGCGCGGGCCACCATCAGCCGACCTGCCGCAACTCCGGCGCCCAATCCAACCCCCGCCCGGGAGGTGCCGGCCGCACTGAAGCAGCTTTGGACCGCGCACAGCCCCGCCACTCGGGTACCCGTCGTGGCGGGCGGGACGGTTGCCACCGGCGACGGGCGCCGAGTGGAGGGGCGGGATCCGGCGACGGGTGAAACCCTCTGGAGCTACTCCCGCGACACGGACCTATGCGGCGTGACCTGGGTCTACCGTTACGCGGTCGCCGTTTACCGCGATGACCGCGGTTGCGGTCAGGTCAGCACCATTGACGGTTCAACCGGCCGTCGCGGACCCGCTCGCAGCAGCTATGCCGACCCGAGTGTGCTCCTCTCCTCCGACGGCACAACCGTGTTGTCCGCCGGTAATACCCGCCTCGAGCTGTGGCGATCAGACATGGTCCGAATGTTGTCCTACGGCGAGACTGATGCCCGGGTGAAACCCTCGAACCGGGGCCTGCATTCCGGGTGCACGTTGGAATCGGCCGCGGCAAGTTCGTCAGCCGTTTCCGTGCTCGAGGCTTGCAATAACCAAGCAGACCTGCGGCTGGTCCTGCTGCACCCGGGCAAGGAAGAAGACGAACCCGAACAACGGATTGTGCCTGAACCCGGGAATCGGCCGGGATCGGGCGCTCGCGTGCTGGTCGTCTCGCAAAACACCACCGCGGTGTATCTGCCCGGAGCATCCGGCGCGCAACCGCGCGTCGACGTGATCGACGAGACCGGCACCACGGTGGCAAGCACCCTGCTAGCCAAAGCGCCATCGCCCGCTGCCACGGTGTCGCAGACCGGCAACCTGGTGACGTGGTGGACCGGCGATGCGTTGATGGTTTTCGACACCGGGAAACTCACCCAGCGCTACACCATTGCCGCGGGCGCAACGGCTGCGCCGTTAGGACCGGGCGTGATGATGGCAGGTCAGCTGCTGGTGCCGGTTACCGGCGCTATCGGTGTCTACGACCCGGTCAACGGGGAGAACAAGGGCTACCTTGCGGTGGACCGCCCGCCGAGCACCCTGGGATCTGGGAAAGCGGTGATCCCGGTCGTTTCCGGCTCCGAGGTGATCGAACAGCGTGGCGACACCGTGGTGGCGCTGGGCTAAAGCTGGGGCCGGTTGGTATGCATCAGCTGGGGCACCACCCGCCTGCGCGGCTAAATCTCCACCGCGAACGCGGGTAGCGGCTTTCCGGACTTCCAATGCTTGAGCAGCGCCTGGGCCAGCTCGCGATAAGCCACAGCGCCCTTGTTCTTGCGACCTGCCATGACCGACGAGCCCGACGCGCTGGCCTCGGCGAACCGCACGGTGCGCGGAATCGGGGGCGCCAGCACCGGCAAGCCGTAGCGGTCGGCGACGTCCAGCAGGACATCACGGGTGTGGGTGGTTCGGGAGTCGTACAGCGTTGGCAAGGCGCCCAACAACCGCAAGCTGGGGTTGGTGATCTGCTGAACGTCGGCGACCGTGCGCAAGAACTGCCCGACGCCCCGATGGGCCAACGTCTCGCACTGCAGCGGAACAATGACCTCGTCGGCGGCTGTCAACCCATTGAGCGTGAGCACACCCAGCGAGGGCGGACAGTCGATGATGACAACGTCGAACTGGTCGGAGAGTTTGGCCAGCGCTCTTTTGAGCGCATACTCTCGGCCAGCCCGCATCAACAGCATTGCCTCGGCACCGGCCAAGTCAATGTTGGCCGGCAGCAGCGTCATTCCCTCCATCGTGGTGACCAGCGCCGCGTTGGGCTCGACTTCACCAAGCAGCACCTCATGCACCGAGACCGGCAGCTTGTCAGGATCGTGGCCGAGCGAGAAGGTCAAACAACCTTGCGGATCCAGATCGACGAGCAAAACTCTCCGTCCTTTGTCCACCATCGCAGCGCCGAGCGAGGCGACCGTCGTGGTCTTGGCTACCCCACCCTTCTGGTTGGCCACCGCCAGTACCCGGGTTTCTGTCACAGTGCCATCCTGACACGTACATGGCAACGCGGTAGGGGCGAACGGTCCGGCATGTCGTCCGGCACAATCAGTCGGCATGGGCTTACACAACCACCGGCTGCTGCTGCTGCGCCACGGCGAGACGGAGTGGTCGAAATCAGGCCAACACACCGGTCGTACTGATATCAAGCTGACTCAATCCGGTCGGATTCAGGCCAAGCTGGCCGAAAAGGCTCTGGCCGAACTCGCGCTCGACAACCCACTGGTGATCAGCAGCCCACGTAAGCGGGCGCTGACCACCGCTGAGTTAGCCGGACTGACGGTCGATGAGATATCTCCGCTGATCGCCGAATGGGACTACGGCGCCTACGAGGGCCTGACGACGGCCCAAATCCGTGAAATCGAACCCGACTGGCTGGTGTGGACGCACGGATGCCCCGACGGGGAAAGCGTCGCGCAGGTCAGCGAGCGCGCCGATGGCGCCGTCGCACTAGCACTGGAGCACATGGCGGCGCGCGACGTAGTGTTCGTCGGCCACAGCCACTTTTCCCGAGCGGTGATTACGCGCTGGGTCCAGCTACCGCTCACCGAGGGCGCCCGCTTCTTCATGCCCACCGCATCGGTCGGCATCTGCGGGTTCGAGCACGGGATCCGCCAGCTATGCGCACTGGGCGTGCAAGGGTATGCAGGCGATTGAGATCCAATGAACCACCGTTCGCGCTGTGCGGGCCCGGAGGAACCCTGGTTGTCGACGGGGTGCGGGCACGGTACCACGATGTGCGGGCGGCGCACGCGGCGCTGCACTCGGGTAAAGCGCCGATATTGTTAGGGGCGTTACCGTTTGACGTAAATGCACCCGCCGCATTGATGGTGCCGGATACCGTACAACGCCTGGAGACACTGCCCGGCTGGCCGACTGGCCCGCTGCCGGCGGTCAGCATTAGCGCTGCCATCCCACCACTTGCCGAGCATCGCGCCCGGATCAACCACGCACGGCGGCGGCTTGCTGCGCAAGACAACCCGTTGCGCAAAGTGGTGCTGGCCCGTACGTTGCGGTTGACCGCCGACGCTCCGCTGGACGCCCGTGTCATCCTGCGCAGGCTGGTCATTGCCGACCCGACATCGTATGGATACCTCGTCGATCTGAGCGCTGCCGGTGCCGACTACCCCGGGACAGCGCTGGTGGGCGCCAGCCCAGAACTGTTGGTCGCCCGATTCGGCGATCAAGTGGTGTGCCAGCCATTCGCCGGCTCAGCTCCCCGTGCCGCTGACCCACAAGTCGACGCCGCCAACGCAACCGCCCTGGCCAGCTCAGCCAAGAACCGTCACGAGCATCAGTTGGTCATCGACGCGATGCGCGCAGTACTGGCACCACTGTGCGATGACCTTGAGATTGCGTCCGAGCCCCAATTGACCCGCACCGCCGCGGTCTGGCATCTGCGCACGCCGATCCGCGGCCGATTGCGCGATACCTGCACCACTGCAATGGATTTGGCGTTGGCGCTACACCCTACGCCGGCGGTAGGTGGGGTGCCAACAGTCGCCGCCAGCGAGCTCATCGCGGCGCTGGAAGGCGACCGCGGATTCTACGCGGGCGCAATAGGTTGGTGCGACGCGAGGGGCGACGGCCAATGGGTGGTGTCCATCCGCTGCGCTCAACTCTCAGCCGACCGCCGCACCGCGCTCGCGCACGCCGGCGGCGGAATCGTTGCCGAATCCAATCCCGATGATGAAGTCGAGGAAACCACAACTAAATTCGGCACCATACTCACCGCGCTCGGAGTAAAACAGTGATGGCAACTATCCGCCCAGCCACACCGGAAGACACCACCGAAATTGTGGCCATGATCCACGAGCTCGCCGAATTCGAGCGCGCGGCCGACCACTGCACCGTCACCGAAAAACAACTGACGGCGGCCCTTTTCAGTACATCACCGTCCGTTCGGGGCCACATCGCCGAAAGTGACGGCCAGATCGTGGCCATGGCGTTGTGGTTTCCCAGCTTCTCCACCTGGGACGGCGTCAAGGGCATCTATCTGGAAGATCTCTACGTGCGGCCGGCGTTTCGCCGGCGCGGCCTGGCGCGTAGCTTGCTGGCGACACTGGCCGCTGAATGCCTCGATAACGGCTATACCCGGCTGTCCTGGGCCGTGCTGAACTGGAATTCGAACGCCATCGCCCTCTACGACGCAATCGGCGCTCAGCCGCAGCGGGAGTGGACCACCTATCGGCTCTCCGGCCCGGAATTGGCTGCACTGGCCGAACCACGCTGATCGCCGCCGACCACCCACCGCAGTGTCGACGGGCTGAAAAGCAATACCAGGACGGTACACGCGATGATTGCCACCGGGATTCCGCACGCCGGTCGATGCGAGCCGACAGTCAGATACCACGCCACCGGCAGCAAGAGTAGTTGGGCAAATACAGACAGCCCACGGCCCCAGCGTTGGCCCGCCGCCAGGGCGCATCCGGCGGCCAGCACCCCGCCACCCACGAGCGCGAACCATACTGCGGTTCCAAGGCCGTTGACCACGCGCTGATCGGCTCCGGCAAGACAACGCACGACCAAGATCGCGGCCATGACCAGTGCCGCTGCCCCCTGCGCGGCGACGATGAGTCCCGCGCCGCGCACGGTCAAGGGGACGCGAACAACCACGCCATCAGCGTAATCATGCGACCACGACGACTTTGCCTGCCTAGCCCTGGTCGCCGCGCGGCTCCTCCTCAGGCCGTACCGGCCCGCATCGTCGCCACGCCTAGGCTCATGCGTCATGCGAGCCGTGTTGATCGTCAACCCAACTGCCACTTCGATCACACCGGCTGCCCGCGACCTGGTCGCCCATGCGCTGAAAAGCCGTCTTCAACTCACCATGGAGCACACCAAACACCGCGGCCACGCAGCCGAACTAGGCCAAGCGGCGGTAGCCGCCGGAATGGATCTGGTGGTCGTGCACGGCGGCGACGGCACGGTGAGCGGCGTGGTCAATGGCATGTTGGGGCACCCGGGTGCCACGCCGAAGGGTCCCATCCCGGCGGTCGCCGTGGTGCCTGGCGGCTCCGCGAATGTGCTAGCCAGGGCCCTAGGAATTGCCCGCGACCCGATTGCAGCTGCCAATCAGCTGATCCAATTACTCGACGATTACGCACGCCGGCCGCAGTGGCGCCGCATCGGACTGATCGACTGCGGCGAGCGCTGGGCGGTGTTCAACTCCGGAATGGGTGTGGACGCAGAGGTCGTTGCGGCGGTCGAGGCTGAACGCGATCGGGGCGGCAAAGTTACAGCCTGGCGCTACATTCGGGCGGCAGTGCCTGCTGTCTTGGCCTACACGCGCGGTGAACCCACTCTCTCGCTAGAACTTCCGGGTCAAGGACCGGTCACCCGGGTGAGCTTCGTCTTCGTGTCCAACTCCAGTCCGTGGACCTTCGCAAACAAACGGCCAGTGTGGACCAATCCTGGCTGCACCTTCGAGTCAGGACTTGGAGTGTTTGCACCCACTACGTTGCGGACGATCCCCACCCTGCGGATCGTTCGACAGATGTTCGCCGAGAAGCCAAAGTTCGAGTTCAAGCACCTCATCACCGCCGATGATGTGCCTTGGCTCCGGGTTACCAGCACTGCGGGTCCGACGGCCTGTCAGTTCGACGGCGATTACCTCGGCCTACGCGAAACCATGACGTTTCGGTCGGCGCCAAACGCGTTGGCGGTGGCTGCTCCACCTCCGAAAACCCGGCTTGACCTGCGATAATCTGCACCGTGACAAGCTTGCGACGAAAATGTAGGGCGAAATTGGGGGCTTAGTGTAGTACAACGGAGTAAGGACTTAGCTAAGAGCACGTCAAAGTGAGATAGCCCACGCGCCTACGTAACGCTATTGACATCTGTTGAGCCTGTGAAACGATCGGAAGGTTGCATGCAGAGATATGTAGGGGTGCGGAAATCTTTCTTGTGCACGCGTTAAGCCAAGCATCGCCCGTGCGCCTTGCTGCGCACCTAGTGAGGAGTAGTGACTAATGGATTGGCGCCATAAGGCGGTCTGTCGGGACGAAGATCCGGAGCTGTTCTTTCCGGTAGGAAACAGCGGCCCGGCGCTCGCGCAGATCGCCGACGCGAAACTGGTCTGTAACCGGTGCCCAGTGACCACGGAATGCCTCAGCTGGGCGCTAAACACTGGCCAGGACTCGGGCGTCTGGGGCGGAATGAGCGAAGACGAGCGGCGAGCGTTGAAGCGTCGCAACGCCCGGACAAAGGCCCGTAGCGGAGTTTGAAACGACTCAGTACGCCGCTATTACGGCCCCGACGCACCGTCGGGGCCGTATTGTTGCGCGCTCACTACACCATCAACCGGCCCCGACGCCCAATGGGCACCCGTAAAACCACGTCGGTGCCGCGCTCCGGGGCTTCCCGCATCCCCAATGAACCATCTAGCTCCGCTGATACCAATGTCCGCACGATCTGCAGGCCGAGGCTGTCCGACTTCTCCAAGCTGAATCCATCAGGCATACCACGTCCGTCGTCGTGGACCACGACATCGAGCCAGCGTGCCGAGCGCTCGGCTCGAATCGTCACAGACCCCTCTTGTGCCGCCGGTGAGAAGGCATGCTCGATCGCGTTCTGAACCAGTTCGGTAATCACCATGATCAGGGCCGTGGCCCGGTCGGAATCCAGTACACCGAGGTCGCCGACTCGGTTAATCCGGATCGGCCTGTCCACCGACGCTACATCGTTCATGATTGGAAGAATCCGGTCGATGACCTCGTCCAGGTTCACCTGTTCGTCCACCGACATCGACAAGGCGTCATGGACCAAGGCGATCGACGACACCCTGCGCACTGACTCGATCAGGGCTTCCCGTCCCTCGGCATTGGCCGTCCGCCTGGCCTGCAGCCGCAACAGCGCCGCGACAGTCTGCAGGTTGTTTTTCACCCGGTGGTGGATTTCCCGGATCGTGGCGTCTTTGGATATCAAGGCTCGGTCCCGGCGTTTCACCTCGGTGACGTCGCGGATCAGTATGGCAGCACCCGCGCCGACGCCGTGTACCACCAGCGGCAGCGTCCGCAACAACACCGTGGCGCCCCCGGCGTCGACCTCCATGCGCATACTGGGTCCGCCTGTCAGCAAATCCCGGACATGCTCTGCCATCTCTTCAGCCTCAAACGGATCCGATATCAGCGGCCGCGTGATCTCGACTAGCTTGTGCCCCTCTAATTCGCTGCTCAGACCCATCCGGTGGTAGGCCGACAGCGCGTTGGGGCTGGCATAAGCGATTACACCGCTCACATCCAGGCGGATGAAGCCGTCACCTGCACGGGGCGTAGATCGCGACATAGCCACGTCGCCGACGTCGGGAAACGTGCCTTCGGCCAGCATGTGCAGAAGATCATTGGCGCAATCCCGATAAGCGGTTTCCAAGTGACCGGATGCGCGTTGAGCTGCTACTGCCGTTTGATGCTGCGTCAGCACCGCCACCACTTGGTTGCCGTAGCGGACCGGCGAGGCGCCGACGTTTGGACCAGGCAGTTCTCCCGAATGCGGTTGGGCCGCATCCGGTTCCCAAATGGCGGCGCCCGAATCGAAGGTCTCGGCAACCAGTGCCAGCTTCTCGGCGGCGACGACGGTGCCCACTGCGTCGGTCTGCAGCACCGTCGGCGCGGTGTTGGGGCGGCATTGCGCCACACATACCAGCACGCCGTCATCACGGCGGACCCACATCAAATAGTCGGCGAACGATAAGTCGGCCAGGAGTTGCCATTCCCCGACCACCGCATGCAGGTGGTCGACGGCGTTACCGGGAAGCACCGTGTGTTCGGCCAGCAGATCACCGAGAGTGGACATCGATGACTCCCGAGTCGCTCTCGCTTGTCGCTAGCTGATCACAGCGATCAGGTCGCCGGCCTGGATGACATCGCCCACGGCCACGCTCACCTTGCTGACAGTGCCGTCGACCTCGGCCAGGACGGGGATCTCCATCTTCATCGACTCGAGTAGCACCACGACATCGCCCTTGCCGACTTGGTCGCCTTCGCTGACCACGACTTCGAGCACGCTGGCCACGATCTCGGCGCGAACATCCTCGGACATCATCACCCCACTCGTGTTGGCCATCTCGCATGCTGACTGCTGCTCCATCGGGCTTCCATCAGCTTCTGTATATCGAACCATAAGGCCCCCGAGGGTGGCGGCGCGCGGGCTCGTGTGCCTACCTCGGTAACTGCGTGCGACACTGGACACCAACATGAGCGGCCCGTGGCCGTCCTGCATCTGATTAGTCATGGAGGTTCCCGATGGCCAAGCGTGGCCGCAAGAAGCGCGACCGCAAGCACAGCAAGGCCAATCACGGTAAGCGGCCCAACTCCTAACCCGGCGACGATGCACGCCGCTGTGTGGCGTGAGGAGGAGCCGGGCAATCGGGCTGGACCCGGCGACGAGACATGCCCGCCCGTGGTCGAGCGCACCTACTCGCTGGCGCGAATAATGGTTGTCCGGCTGATCTCCAGCCGCACCCGCTCCCGCAGGCCCGCTGGGGCCCTCTCGCCTTTGCACTTGGTCGCGATCAGCACCTTGACTCGCTCCTCGAGCCCGTAATGCTTCAGGCATCCAGGGCATGCCTCGAGGTGTCGGCGTAGCTTTTGGCGCGTCTCCGGTGTGCACTCACCGTCAAGCAGAGTCCACACCTCCGCAATCACCTCCGCGCAGCCAAGGTAGCTGTGAGAGTCCTCAATGGCCGGGTACGAGTCGCTTGAGCTGAAAAAATCGCTCATGACGACACCTCCTCATGGGATTGTTCACCGCGGACAAAGCCCCTCTCCTTGGCCACGTCAGCCAGCAGAGCCCGCAGCTGGCGTCGACCGCGGTGCAGCCGCGACATCACCGTGCCAATCGGCGTATCCATGATCTCGGCGATCTCCTTGTACGGGAAGCCCTCGACGTCGGCGTAGTACACTGCCATGCGAAATTCTTCCGGCAACGCCTGCAGCGCCTCTTTGATCTCGGAGTCCGGCAGTGCCTCGAGGGCCTCGACCTCAGCCGAACGCAGCCCGGTGGAGGAATGCTCGGCGTTGGCCGCCAGTTGCCAATCGGTAATCTCGTCGGTCGGATACTCCACCGGTTGGCGTTGCTTCTTGCGATAGCTGTTGATGTAGGTGTTGGTCAGAATCCGGTACAGCCAAGCCTTGAGGTTAGTGCCCGCACGGAACGAACGGAATCCCGCGTAAGCCCTCACCATCGTCTCTTGCAGTAGGTCTTCGGCATCGGCGGGATTTCGCGTCATGCGCAGCGCACCGCCGTACAGCTGGTCTAGCAAAGGAATTGCGTCACGCTCGAAGCGCGCCGTCAGTTGCTCGTCCGTCTCCTCGTTCGGCTCGGGGTTGGGAACCTCGGGCCCGGTCTGGCCATCGATGTCGGACATCTTGATTAACACGGTCCCTTCGGTTGCGGTCTCACCGGACTGCGCCAGTAGCGACACCGGACTCGCAAGGAAGCGCTCCAACTGCTCCTCGCTTAACAGGCTCGTCGCTGTTGGCACCCGGCTCCCCTTCCCCCAATCTAAAGGCCGCGACCGACAGGGTTCGCTTCGGTCTCTGGTTTGTTGCTATCGCCGACCCGGCTACAGCAGCCGCACCAATCAACGGCATCAGCAGGCCCGCTATTTCCTTCGGAGAGTGGGGACAGTCCCGCACGTCGAAATATGTCGGGTGGCGTTAGGGTGACGACCATGTCTCTCAACGGCAAGACCATGTTCATCTCAGGCGCTAGTCGGGGCATCGGCCTGGCGATCGCGAAACGGGCCGCGCACGATGGCGCCAACATCGCCCTTGTCGCCAAGACCGCCGAGCCTCATCCGAAACTTGCCGGCACGGTGTACACCGCCGCCAAAGAACTTGAGGAGGCGGGCGGACAGGCACTGCCGATCGTCGGGGACGTCCGTGACCCCGAATCAGTTGAGTCCGCGGTGGCCAAGGCTGCAGAACGATTCGGCGGCATCGACATCTGCGTCAACAATGCCTCGGCCATCAACTTGGGGTCCATCACCGAAGTGCCGATGAAGCGCTTCGACCTGATGAACGGAATCCAGGTGCGCGGCACATACGCAGTGTCACAAGCGTGCATCCCGCACATGAAGGGCCGAGCGAACCCGCACATCCTGACCCTGTCCCCACCGGTGCTACTGGACAAGAAGTGGCTCAAGCCGACGGCCTACATGATGGCCAAGTACGGCATGACGCTGTGCGCGTTGGGAATCGCCGAAGAGATGCGCGACGCGGGCATCGCGTCGAACACCTTGTGGCCGCGCACGCTGGTGGCTACCGCTGCCGTGCAGAACCTGCTCGGCGGCGCCGAGGCGATGGCAAGGGCCCGCAAGCCCGAGGTGTATGCCGACGCGGCCTACGTCATCCTTAACAAGCCCTCCCGCGAATACACCGGCAATTCGGTGTTGTGCGAAGACGTGCTGGTGGAATCCGGTGTCACCGACTTGTCGGTGTATGACTGCGCACCGGGCGCCAAGCTCGGGGTCGACCTGTGGGTCGAGGAGGTCAATCCACCGGGGTACGTCCAGCCTTAAGCCTGTGGCCGGAAAGCAGCTGTGCCACAGAAGTCACCGCCGACTTGGCGGCGCGAGCGTAACGCCATGGCGAAAAAGCAGCGGCCGATTGGCCGTGGCGTTACGCTCGCGTCCCGCTTTGCCCAGGAACCGCTCGATGACCGGCGCCAGTTCGGTCGCGTTGTGCACCAGGTCGATATGTCCCCCGGAATGCACATGCAGCCGAGAATGCGGCAGCAACGTGTTCATGATGTGGGCATTGGCAACCGGAATAATCGGGTCATCGGTGCCGGCTACGATCAACGTTTCCTGCCGTACCGCCGGTAAGGCGAACAGACTGGTCCAGACGGAGCCCGCCAGCAGCTGGTGCAAATAGCCAATCTTCGATCCGGCGCGCAGCTGCCGGAAGAACAGTTGGGCCACGTCTTCACCGTGAGCGCGGACGGTACCGCCGTATAGCTCACCCGCTATGGAAGCTGCGTAGTTGGGTTCTGAGAACCGGCGTGGAGTAAGCATTTTCGCCAGTATCCTGGGATGGCCCGGTACCATCATCACACCGGTACCCGTCGCGACTAGCACTAGGCGCCGGCACCGGCGCGGATGCTGGAGGGCGAACTGTTGAGCTAGGGCCCCACCCCAGGACAGTCCAAGGACATCGACCGCCCCGATGCCCAGTTTGGACAGCAGTCGGCCCAATATCCAGGCGAGGTAGGGAAACCCATAGGGAAGAACAGATGTGGGTGATCCACCAGTCCCGGGAACGTCGAACCTGACGACCGTGCGGTCGAGTTGTTCCACCAGCGGATCGAGAACCTCCAGGCTGGCCCCGATACCATTGCACAGCACCAGCGGGACGCCGGTTCGCTGGTGAACGTTAACTCGGATCCGCTGTCCGCCGACGCACAAGTAGCGCTCCTCGCCAAGCGCACTCTTGGCGTGGGTTTTAGCCACGGGTCACTTCTCCATCACGTAACTGCCCGGGGCCGGCGCCAGCGGCGGAAGACCTTGTTCTCCAAGCGCATTGGGCGCATCGATTTCCGGTCCGCTGCGATCACCTAGCCAGCCCACGTAGTCCGGCCACCAGGAGCCGGCAAGCTGCCGAGCAGACTCGAGCCACTGTTCTGGCTTTTCTGCGTCGACCGCACCGGTCCGGAAGGACGCTTTCGGGTTACCGGGCGGGTTCACCAGCGCCGCGATGTGGCCGCTGGTCGAAAGCACATAGCGATTGTCCTTGCTGCCCAGCAATCGGGCACTACGGTAGGTCGCTTGCCATGGGGAGATGTGGTCGGCGACGCCGCCGATCACATATGCGTCCGAGCTGATCTTGGACAGGTCGACCGGGCTACCGAGCATGCTGACTCCGCCGGGCGTAACCAGCGCGTTGCGCAAACCCAGGAGCACCATGTCGCGGTGCAGTGCCGCGGCCATCCGGGTGGTGTCGGCGTTCCAAAACAACACGTCGAAGGGCGCCGGCTTGCGGCCCTGCACATAGTTGTTCACCCAGTAGCGCCACACCAGGTCGGTGGGACGCAGCCAGGCGAACGTTTCTGCCATGTCGCGGCCGTCAAGGTAGCCCTTCCGAGCCGAAACTCGTATTGCCGCCTGTGCGGCCCGCTCACTCATCGCCGCGGCGGCAAGACCGGCGCGGATTTCGTCCAGCACGGTAACGGCCAGGGTGAGACCTGCGACCCGGTCGGCCTCGCCAATATGAGCGAGGTGGGCAGCCGTCATCGCCGCGATGATGCCCCCCGAGCAGCTCGCCATCAGGTGAACGCTGTTGGTCCCGGCGACTTTCTGCACCGCGTCCATTGCCTCCACGATCGCCGCGCCATAGGCGTTGAAACCCCAATCCCGGTGGCGGGCCTGCGGATTGCGCCACGAGATAGCAAATACTTGCTGACGCTGCTGAACGAAGTACTCGATCATGCTGCGCCCAGGTCCGATGTCCATGATGTAGAACTTGTTGATCACCGGCGGCACCATGAGCAACGGGATCGTACGCACCGTCGGCGTCTGCGGCGCATACTGGATCAACTCGAACATCGAGGTCCGCAGTACCACCGCGCCTTTGGTGATAGCGACGGTCTCCCCCACAGAGAAGGCGTCGGGCTCGACCATCGCCGGCACGCGGGGCTTCGAAAGCAGGTCCCGGGCAAAGGCTTTAACACCTCGCACCGCACTGAGGCCGCCAGTGTCGATCAGAGCCTTCCAGCCCAGCGGACTAATCAGCGGGTTGTTACTGGGCGCCAGGCCCTCCACGACGTTGTCGACGACAAACTGCATCTTTTCGTGGTCACGCCAATCCAGCGCTGCGTCGGCGAGCAACCCCTCGGCTGCCTCCGCGCCGGCCAAATATGCCTGCATGATCCGGTACAGCAGCGGATTTTCTTGCCAGGCAGCATCGGCAAACCGGGTATCGGCCCGCGCCGGAGCGCGGTGTGACCTTCCGGCGGCAATGCTGCCGAGTTCACGAGTAAGCGCGGCCGCGCGGCCCGCCACGGCGCCGGGGCGTTGCGCGAGATTGGCACCGAAACGCGCCCACGTGGTGTTCGGTAGCATCCGGTTGACAAACGGCCGGGTGGCGCTGGTGAGCAGCAGGTCTAGCGGTGTCGCCAGCTCATCGGGTTTCGTTAGCGCAGTTGCCACGGTTATCATTTGCTTTCGGTTGTAGGGACGGTGATTTCACGCTTGAGGACCTTTCCGGTGGGTCCTTTGGGCAATGCGTCGACGAGCCAGAGCACGCGTGGGTACTTGTAGGCGGCTACCCGGGCCTTGACGTACTCGCGCAGCTCGTCGGGGTTCGCTGTCGCGCCTTTCTTGAGAGCGACGGCAGCGCTGACTTCCTCGCCGAGGGAATCGTGCGGGATTCCGATCACGGCAGCTTCGGCAACCGCTGGATGCTCATAGAGCACTTCCTCGATCTCACGTGGGTAAACGTTGTAGCCGCCGCGGATAATCATGTCCTTGGTGCGGTCGACGATGTAGAAGTAGCCGTCTTCGTCGACTCGTCCTATGTCACCGGTGGCCAGCCAACCCTCGGCAGTTATGGTGTCTCGGGTTGCGTCCGGCAGGTTCCAGTAGCCCTTCATCACGTTGTGACCGCTGATTTGGATCTCGCCGGTCTCCCCCTGCGCGACCTCAGCTCCGGCTAGGTCAACGACCCGCATCTGGACGCCTTCAATAGGCATGCCGATAGAGCCAACCTTGCGCGGTCGGTGAGGGTGATTGAACGAGGCCGCCGCGGTGCTTTCGGAAAGGCCGTAGCCCTCGAGAACGGAACAGCCAAAAGTCTTTTCGAAGTCGTCGAGCACCTGGACAGGCAGCGCCGCGCCACCGGAAACGCAGACTCGCAGACTCTGCGCCGCCTCCGGTTGGACCGTGTCGGCCACGCCGAGCAGTGCCAAATACATTGTCGGCACACCTTGAAACACGGTGACGCCGTCACGCTCGATGACCTCAAGCGCCTTGCGCGGGTCGAACCGCGGGATCAGGGTTAACATCGCGCCGGCGAGCACAGAAGCGATAAGTCCGCAGGTCAGACCGAAGACGTGAAACAGCGGTAGGCAACCCATTACCACGTCGTTTGGCCCGGTGTTGATCAACGTGCGAACGCTGACCTCGGCATTGCGGCCTAGGTTCGCGTGAGTGAGCATGGCGCCCTTAGGTTTTCCGGTCGTGCCTGACGTATGCAAGATGATCGCGATTTCGTCGTCGGTGCGATCCACCGGAAATTCTTGGGCGGGAAGGTCTTGGACCAGCTTGGCCAGCGCGTCGTCGACGATCCAGTTCCGCACGCCTACTTTGGCGGCGCCCGCGGTGGCCTCATCGGCAAAGTCAGCTGTCGCGAACAGCGCCTTGGCGCCGCTGTTGGAGAGGTAGTACTCCACCTCGCGGGCCTTCAGCAGCGGGTTCATCGGGACCGCGACCGCGCCGCGATACATGATCCCGTAGAACGCAATGGCGTACTCGGAAGTATTGGGCAACATCAAGCCGACTCGATCACCTGGCTTGATCCCGGCGTACTCCAGCAATGTCGCCACCCGAGCGGCCGCGGTGTGCAACTCGCTGAAGGTGATCTGTAGATCGTCGCAGCGCAGCGCAATGCGTTGGGGGTACATTTCTTTCGATGCGACGAGGTGGGCGGTTAGGCTGGTCATCAGGTGTCTCCGTAGGTGCTTGGGCTGCTGTGTAAATGGTCATTCGGGACAGTAGGGGTCACAATGTTGCGGCGGACAACCTCAGGGCCGGTTCGGTGTTACCGCGCACATCCGCAGGTGCGCGCGCTTAAGGTCTTGCAGTATGTGTGCGGCAATACACCCAGCTGGTGGCCGGTCTAACGCCACTTCAGATCCACACATCGCCGAGCTCGGCAAGCTCATGCTGGCAAGCGCTGCACAATTGGGCGATGCGATGGCTGATCTGCTCTGCCGAGAGATCGACGTGTATCGCGACGGCACTGTGATTACCAAGGACGACGTGCGCGACAGTTGTGTGGCGAACCTGACGTACGTCTTTGATTCGCTCGTCGGGCACGACGTGGATGTGGCGCCCGCTGAGCGCACCGGAACCACCCGCGCGGTTGCCGGTGTGCCGCTGCCCGCGGTGATGACCGCCTATCGCATTGGTTTCCGATTCATGTGGGAGCAGACCCTTGCGACCGCGCGCGCCGCCACCATATCTACCGAGGCGATCCTGGATGCCACCGCACGGATATTCCTAGCGCAAGAGACCTTCACGCAAGCGATGGCCAGCGCCTACCGCCAACAGCTGACCACACAAATTTTGGAGCGGGAGGAAGAGCGGTCAGCCCTAGTCGAAGCGCTGCTGTTGGGTCGGATCACCGACACTCACAGCCTCTGGGAGGTAGCAGACGTGCTGCGGCTGCCCACTTCCGGCCCGTACGTTGTCGTGGCAGCGCAGCTGCCAGCAATCGGCAAGCTGGGATTGCCGACGATCGAAAACAAGCTCTCCGCCCGCGATATCCGATCGGCCTGGCGGCTGTTGCCCGACTTGCAGGTCGGCATCGTCCATCTGCGCGGGCCCCGACCGCTCGATACCCGCAGTGCGCTCGTCGAGGTGCTCGAGCAATCCGCTACCGCGCGGGTGGGCGTCAGCCAGCCATATCGCGAACTCGCCGAAACCTACGACGGCCTGCGATTTGCGCGGCTCGCGGTCACCGAAAAGCCACCGGGCGACTCACTGGTTAGCGTCTTCGACGACACGCCGCTCGCGGTCGCGGCGGTCAGCGCCCCAGATGTCATGGCCAAGATCAGAGCTTCCGTGATCGGGCGCTTGGACACGCTGCCGGCCGAAGAACGCTCGACACTGCTCGAAACCTTCCAAGCTTGGCTGCAGGCCGGCGGCTCCGCCAACGACACCGCAGCAAAGATTTACTGCCACCCCAATACCGTGCGGCACCGGCTGCACCGCATCGAGCGGCTGACCGGTCGATCACTTTCGCGCCCAAATGATCTCGCTGAGCTGCGTCTGGCCTTCGAGGTCCAAAAGCGTCTGCCCTGAGCGGTTATCCGGACCCATTGCGGCCGCTACTTTGCCACGATGAGTTTGTGCAACGCGATTATCCAGAACGTGGAGTATCCATGGATATTACCGTGGATTTGTCGGGCTCACCATCACGGCTGTGGTTGCGATGTTTCGCTGATGGTACCCAGGTAGGACCCGCGGACCGCTAAGAGACCTACCTACGCTTTCTGGTTAGGTTCGTCCGGCGATCTCCCAACCGGCCGGTTGAGGATCCGGGCGGCGTCGCGAGTCATTTCGCGCATGATGTCTGCGGCCGAGCGAATTTCGTGAATGAGTCCTACCGCCTCGCCGACCAGGATGGTGACGATATCGAAGTCCTCGGCGGAGACCGCCATTTCGTAGGCACTTAGCGTATCTGGTAAGCAAGCCATCAGTTCGGATTCGTTTCCATGCCACGCCTGAATCAACGAGTTGCTCAGCACCCGCAAATTGTATTCCTCGGGCCAATCCCGCTGCCGCACAATGTCATAGACTCGCGTGCGGATTGTGTCGTCTCCGCTGGCTTCGATGGCTCGCTGGTGGGATCGCGCTGACACCAGCGCCTCTTTGGCGGCCCAAAACCTGGTACCTACCAGCGCACCGTCTGCACCTAGTGCCAGCGCCGCTGCAAGCCCACGGCCGTCTGCGATACCACCGGCAGCTAAGACCAGCGTGTCAGGCGAGTGTTCAGCGACGAGATCGACGACATCGGGAATCAGCGTGAAAGTCGAGCGGACACTCATTCCGTGTCCGCCTGCATCGCTACCCTGAGCGATGATGATGTCGGGGCGGACGTCGAGGACACGGCGTGCCTGGCCGACTGTCTGCACCTGGCAGGTTAACGGAATGTTGGCCGCGTGAATGCGATCGGCGAAGTTTTGTGGATCGCCGAAAGACAACATGATCGTTGCCGGGTCACGGGCCAGGCTCGTGTCGAGCAATTCTGGGTGACGGGCGAGGCTCCAGGTAATGAACCCACATCCCACCCTTTCACCGCCAGTTTGGTCGAACTGGCGCCGCAGCCAATCGGCTTCGCCGTAGCCGCCGCCAATAAGGCCCAGGCCACCAGCGGCAGTCACCGCCGCCGCGAGCCGACCCCCGGACGTCATAGCCATTGGCGCGAGCAGGATCGGGTGTTTGATCCCGAAGAATTGGGTCAGACGAGTAGTCAGCGACACGGCTACACTCCCTTGCGGCAGCCCCACTACAGCAACGTGATCTGCTCGGGCTGCGGCTCGGCCGGCTCCAGCAGCTCGGGGCCATTGTTGCGCACACTGTTGACCAGGGTCGACACCGGGCACAGCGCGATGTCGTGGACATCTGGCGGACGCATCAGCAGTTGTTGGTCCAGCGGCGCATCCGGGTTTAGCCACGCATCCCAGTTCTCCTCGGCCAGCATCAGCGGCATCCGGTCATGGATCTTGGCCATCGGCCCCACGGCGTCGGTGGTGATGATGGTGCAGCTCAACAACGGCGCAGCAGCCTTGCTCGGCTTCCACACCGACCACAGGCCGGCCATGCACACCAGATCCCCGTCCCGGCGGTGTAGGAAAAACGGCGTCTTGTCGCCTTTCTCGCCTGAGGCTTTGGCCTGCCACTCGTACCAACCGTCCATCGGCACCAGGCACCGCTTACTCTGTGCCGCAGTGCGAAACGCCGGAGAAGTGGCGACCTTGTCGGCGCGGGCGTTGATCAGCAACGGTCCTCTGGTGTCGGGCGCGCCGTCGGGCCCGACTTTGGTCCACGGCGGAACCAGTCCCCAGCGCATCAGCCGCACCCGACGAGTGGGCTCGTCGTGCGGCTCGCGGTGGCGGGCGACGACGGTGGCGATCGTGTCGGTGGGTGCCACGTTGTAGTTGGGCGCCTCGGCTGTGGATCCGGCTCCGCCAGTTTCGTCGAGCGCCCTGATTTTTTGGGCCAACACGGCCGGGTCGGTGGTGATGGCAAATCGTCCACACATGACTCCCATGGTGCCCGGTACTCATGACACGCGCCGACACGGCAGGATGAAGCGGTGAACAGCATCGAGCCGGGGACAGCGTGGCCGGCCCCCTTCTCACCCATGCCGGTGCGGGCGACGGTGACCGTTCCGGGCTCGAAATCGCAAACTAACCGGGCACTAGTGCTGACCGCGCTGGCGGCCGCGCAGGGCCACGGCGCGTCGACCATCTCCGGCGCGCTGCGCAGCCGGGATACCGATCTGATGATCGGGGCGCTGCGGACGCTGAGCGTCCGTGTCGCGGGGACGGATCGCGAACTGACGGTCAGCGGCCGCATCGAACCCGCTGCCGATGCCCGCGTGGATTGTGGCCTGGCGGGCACGGTCTTGCGGTTCGTTCCGCCGCTGGCCGCACTCGGCGCTGCCCCAGTCACCTTCGACGGCGACGACCAAGCGCGCGCCCGGCCCATCGCGCCTTTGCTCGATGCACTGCGCGGTCTCGGTGTCCACATCGACGGCACTGGTCTGCCTTTCTGCGTGCATGGCAAGAGATCGATCACCGGCGGCACCGTGGTTATCGACGCATCGGCGTCGTCGCAGTTCGTGTCGGGCCTGCTGCTGTCCGGAGCATCCTTCACCCGCGGCTTGACCGTGCAACACACCGGTTCCACGCTGCCGTCTGCGCCGCACATCGCGATGACGGTGACCATGCTGCGCCAAGCCGGCATTGACGTCGACGACTCCGTGCCGAACAGTTGGCGGGTGGCACCCGGTGCGGTCGAGGCGCGGCATTGGGACGTCGAACCCGATCTCACCAACGCAGTGGCATTCCTAGCAGCCGCAGTGGTGACCGGCGGCACGGTGCGCATCACCGGCTGGCCGGCCCAGAGCGTCCAACCGGCGGACAATATTCTGAGCATCTTGGGCCAGATGAATACCGTTGTCACCCATTATGATTCATGCCTAGAGGGGCAAGGGCCGGCCGAGTACGGCGGATTCGAGGTCGAATTGGGCGCCGTCGGCGAGCTCGCCCCCTCAGTTGCCGCACTGGCAGCGCTTGCCACCCCGGGATCGGTATCCCGGCTGAGCGGCATCGCTCATTTGCGCGGCCACGAGACCGACCGGCTGGCCGCGCTGAGCACCGAGCTCAACCGCCTAGGCGGCAACTGCCGGCAAATATCCGACGGCCTGGTGATCACCGCCGCACCGCTGCGGCCCGGTATCTGGCGCGCCTACGCCGATCATCGGATGGCAATGGCCGGCGCCATTATTGGGCTACGGGTTCCCGGGGTTGAGGTGGACGACATCGGCGCCACCACCAAGACGTTGCCGGAGTTTCCTCGGCTGTGGTCCGAGATGATCAAAGGGTTTGGCGCTTGAAGCCCGGAGACTACGACGAATCCGACGTCAAACTCCGCTCCGGTCGAGGCTCGCGGCCCCGGACCAAAACCCGTCCCGAACACGCCGAAGCCGAGACCGCCATGGTGGTGAGCGTCGACCGCGGCCGGTGGGGGTGCGTGCTCAATGCTGACCCCGACCGTCGAATCACGGCCATGCGCGCGCGCGAGCTTGGCCGTACTCCCATTGTCGTCGGAGACGACGTCGACGTGGTGGGCGATCTGTCCGGGCGGCCGGACACCCTGGCCCGCATCGTCCGCCGCGGTCCGCGCCGAACGGTGTTGCGCCGCACCGCTGATGACACCGATCCAACTGAACGCGTGGTAGTGGCCAACGCGGACCAACTGCTGATCGTGGTCGCGTTGGCCGACCCCCCGCCGCGCACCGGTCTGGTCGAGCGGGCGCTGATCGCCGCCTATGCGGGCGGGCTGACGCCCATTCTGTGCTTGACCAAGACCGACCTGGCCCCGCCGGAACCATTCGCCGAGCAGTTCAATGACCTCCACCTCAAGGTGGTCACCGCCGGCCGCGATGACCCGCTACTCACAGTGGCAGACTTGCTCGGCGACAAGGTTACCGTCTTGCTCGGACATTCCGGAGTCGGCAAGTCTACGTTGGTTAATCGCCTTGTGCCCGAGGCAGATCGAGCGGTCGGCGCGGTAACCGAGATCGGCCGGGGGCGGCACACTTCGACACAGTCGCTGGCGCTGTCGCTCGAAGGTTCCGGCTGGGTGGTCGACACGCCCGGGATCCGCTCGTTTGGTTTGGCCCACATCCGGCCCGACGATGTGCTGTTGGCTTTCTCCGACCTTGCGGAGGCGATCCACAACTGTCCGCGCGGCTGCGCACACATGGGGCCGCCCGCGGATCCCGAATGCGCGTTAGACCCCTTGTCGGGGACTGCTGTGCGTCGTGTTGCCGCGGCCCGGCGGCTGTTGGCTGTGCTCAAGGAGACGTGACCGGCCACTGGCCGGGTTCCGCGAACGGCAGGTCAAAGACGCCGAACGTGAACTGAATGCGAAGAAATCGCCAAGATCTCGCAGTGACTGCACGCTGGGTGACGCACCTTAGGCGGCCATATCGTCGCTGGCGGCACTAGCCCCCGTAGGCTTGCGGCCCCGCCAGCCACGCACCGCGGCAATCGCGGTCCTCAAGCCGCGGCGTTGCCCGGTCATCGGATCAACGCCGGTGAAACCGGGTTCCAGGTCAGCGAACATCCGCTCGCTACGGGTCTCCGGCGCATCATCGGCGTCGTCGCGCAAATACTTGTTAGGCAGCGACAGCTTAGCGAGCGTACGCCATGTCTTGGCGTACTGCACCAGGAAAGGCCCTGTGGTGTAAGGCAAGTCGTACTTGTCGCAGATCTCACGCACTCGCGTCGAAATCTCGGCAAGCCGGTTGCTGGGCAGGTCAGGATACAAATGGTGTTCGATTTGGTGGCACAGGTTACCGCTCATGAACCGCAACGCCGGCCCGGCGTCGAAGTTGGCGCTACCCAGCATCTGCCGCAGATACCATTGCCCCTTGGTTTCTCCGATCATGTCCGTCTTGGTGAATTTCTCGGCGCCGTCCGGGAAATGCCCACAGAAGATGACGGCGTTGGACCACACGTTGCGGATCACGTTGGCTAGCGCGTTCGCCGTCATCGTCGATTTATATGACGCCCCCGGGGACAGCGCGGTCAGCGCCGGAAAGGCCACGTAGTCCTTGAACAGCTGACGACCGGCCTTGGCGGAGAACTCGCGCAGCCGGATCTTGGCGGCGTCGCGGTCGGCCCGACCCTTGAAGATCTTCCCGATCTCCAAATGCTGCAACGCAACTCCCCACTCGAAACCAATCGCGAGGATGGTGTTCCACACCACATTGAAGATGTTAAATTTCTTCCACCGCTGGTCGCGGGTGACGCGCAGCATGCCGTAGCCAACGTCGTCGTCCATGCCGAGGATGTTCGTGTACTTGTGATGGACGAAGTTGTGGCTGTAACGCCAGTGCTTAGACGAGCCGCTCATGTCCCACTCCCAGGTCGAGGAGTGAATCTCAGGATCGTTCATCCAATCCCATTGCCCATGCATGACGTTGTGGCCAATCTCCATGTTCTCGACGATCTTGGCCACGCCAAGAGTAAGGGCTCCCGCCCACCACGCGGAACGCCGAGAGCTGGCGGCTAGCATCAGCCGCCCACTCACCTCCAGGGCACGCTGGGCGGCGATTGTGCGACGGATATAGCGGGCATCACAGGCACCGCGTGAGTCTTCAACCTCCTGACGGATCGCATCGAGTTCAGCCGCCAGATTGTCAATGTCGGCATCCGTCAGATGTGCGAATACGTCGACGTCGGTAATCGCCATCGTCTCTCCCTGCGTCATAAGGTTTCTCGACAAACCCCAACCTACGTCATCGTAAGCTACGGTCTCGTAAGTTACCAATCGGTAGCTTTAGTTATTGACCACACAATCGCCCGAGGCGGCCGACACACAGGTCTGTATCCGCGACCCGGGTTCATGTTCCCGACCAGTCCGCAGGTCACGAACATGACCGTCCACCAGCTCCACCACACACGACTGACAAATTCCCATGCGGCAGCCAAAAGGCATTTGCACACCTGCGCCTTCACCCGCGTCCATAACCGACGTAGCCGCATCTGCGTTAACACTCTTGCCGCTACGGGCAAATGTCACCACGCCACCGGCGCCGGCGGGGGCCGCCTTGGACACCGCAAAGCGCTCCAAGTGAAGGCGCTCGCCCACACCGGCCGTCGACCACACCTTCTCGGCTTGGTTGAGCATGGCTGCAGGTCCACACGCCCAGGTCTGGCGTTCGCGCCAGTCCGGTACCTCCTCGCCGAGCCGACCCAAATCCAGCCGGCCCTCGGCGCGCGTCGCACGCAAGCTCAACCGGTACCCCGGGTGGTTCTCGGCCAGTGCGGCGAGCTCGGCGCCGAACATTGCGGCAGCTTCGGTGGGAGCTGAATGCACATGCACGATGTCAGTAATTTGGTTGCGGCGCACCAAAGTTCGCAGCATCGACAGCACCGGCGTGATGCCGGAACCGGCGGTGAGAAACAGAATCGACGGCGGCGCCGGGTCGGGCAGCACAAAATGGCCCTGGGGCGCGGCCAGACGCACGATGGTCCCCGGCGCCGCGCCGGCCACCAGGTGGGTGGAGAGAAACCCTTCCGGCATCGCCTTTACCGTGATAGTGACGGTGCGCGCCGATCCAGACGACCCGACCGGGCTGGACGTCAGCGAATAGGAACGCCAGCGCCAGCGACCGTCGACCAAGAGCCCGATTCCGATGTACTGGCCCGGCAGATAGTCAAAACTGAAGCCCCAGCCCGGTTTGATAACCAAGGTCGCGGAGTCTTCTGTCTCGCGGTGGACCTGAAGAATACGACCACGCAATTCTCGCGCCGACCACAGCGGGTTGGCCAGCTGCAAGTAGTCATCGGGCAACAGGGGCGTGGTGACGCGCTCTACGATCTTGCGCACCGCATGCCAACCCGGGTGCCTGTCTGTCCCGGCAACGGTCGGGCGTTTGGTGTCGATGACCTCGGCGGTAATCGCCGCGTATTTCTTACCCATACAGAGCTCCTGCGTGCGGTGCGGCTTTAAGCATCCGCCAGTCGGGGGCAGCGCCGTGCCCATGCATCAAAGCTACGGTACCGTAACTTACGGTTGCGTAGCTAGATGTGATGATGCGCGGTACGTCACATCCAGGCCGTCCCCTCGGTTACAACAGGTCAAGCAGAAACGGCAGCTCCTGTTTGGCATACCAAGCCAGCGTGTGGTCTTGGGCGTCGCCGACCACGAGGTCGGCGTCCTCGTCGCCAAGATCGGCAGCATCGATGACAGCGATCGCTGCTGCGACAGCCGGTTCAGCGGCAGCGTTGTCGACGTACGCGGCGACCACGTGATCCATCGAAACAGGCGCGCCCAGTCTGATAACCGCGTCATCGAGGTCGGGGCGGAATTTGACATCGTCTACCTCGGCAGCAAGTACCGCGCGGCGTGGCGGCAGATTCTCGTGGCTGTCGTCTGCCAGCAGCCGAAGCGACGCCAATGCTGCTTCCTGCAGCGCCACCTCGGCCAGCTCGTCGTCATCGCCCTCGGCGTAGGCCTCACGCAAAGACGGCGTCACGGCGAAGGCGGTGCCGTTGACGGGCCACAGCGAACCGTCAGCGACAAGTTGTTGCAACATGGGCAACGTGGCCGGGATGTAGACCTGCGTCATCGGGTGAATCCGCGCACTAGCGCTCGATCAATGTGGCCGTGTAGTCGTCGACGTACGTCGACAGTTCACGTGGCGGACGCTGGTAGTTTCCACTTACCAACGGATGTTTCGGCAGCTTGACCTTCGGCTTCTCCACGTCCCGGTAGTCGATAGTGGACAGCAAGTGCGCCATCATGTTCAGCCGTGCGTGTCTCTTGATATCGGATTCCACGACGTACCATGGGCTCGCCGGGATGTCAGTGTGCACCATCATCTGGTCTTTCGCCCGGGAATAATCCTCCCACCGATACAGCGACTCTAGGTCCATTGGGCTGAGCTTCCATTGCCGCACAGGGTCGCTCCGACGGGCCTTGAACCGCCGCAGCTGCTCGTCTTCGGAGACCGAAAACCAATACTTGCGCAGCAGAATCCCGTCGTCGATCAACATGTGCTCAAAGATGGGCGTCTGCCGCAAAAACAGCGCATGCTCCTGCGGCGTACAGAACTCCATCACTTTTTCCACACCGGCCCGGTTGTACCACGACCGGTCGAAGAGCACGATTTCCCCCTTGGCGGGCAAATGTGCGATATAGCGCTGGTAATACCACTGGCCACGTTCCCTATCCGTCGGCGCTGGCAACGCCACGATACGGGCGATACGTGGGTTGAGGTATTCGGTGATCCTTTTGATGGTGCCGCCTTTGCCAGCTCCGTCGCGGCCCTCGAAGACCACCACCAAGCGCGCCCCGGAATGGCGCACCCACTCCTGCAGCTTCACGAATTCTGTTTGCAGCCGGAATAATTCGGCCTGGTATAGCTCGGCGGAAATTTTGTGTCGGGCCGGCGCGGTGGATTTCTTCGTCTTCGCCTTCGCCTTCGCCGGCGCGTCATCGCTTGTCACAGTGCTCACATCAACGGATGGTATATCGCCAAACCAGGCGACCGGCGCGACTACCGAGATGCTTCCAAGAGCTCCTCGAGCGATTGCCTCAGCAGCCCGGGCAGCAAGTCGACATCACTCATCGCGTCGCGGTCGGCATTGATTCCGAAATACAGCATGCCGTTGTAGGACGTCACGCTGATGGCCAGCGCCTGGTTGTGCAGCAAGGGCGGCACGGCATAGGCCTCCAACAGCTTGGTGCCGGCGACGTACATCTGCGACTGCGCTCCCGGGGCGTTCGTAATCAGCAGGTTGAATGTCCGCTTGGACAGGGTAGGGAAGCTGGTGGCGACCCGCAGGCCCATGGCATGCAGAGTCGGCGGGGCAAACCCGGACAGCGTCACAATGGTCCGCGCATCGACCAGGCTGGCTGCCGTCGGGTTGGATTCGGTGGCGTGTGCAATCTGGGACAGCCGCACCACGGCGTTGCCCTCGCCAACCGGTAGGTCGATGAGAAAGGGTGTCACCTGACTCATGGCCTGGCCAGGACCGGATGAGTCGAGTTGGTCGTCGACGTAAACGGATAGCGGCGCCATCGCCCGTACCGTCTCAGTGGTTGCCACCGTCTCACCACGTGACATCAGCCAGTTGCCTAGGGCGCCGGCTATCACCGCCAGAACTACATCGTGGACATCGCAGTTGTAGCGTGCGCGCACCGTTCGGTAGTCCTCCAAACGTCCGCGGGCAACGGTGAATCGCCGATTGCGCGAAACGGTCGCGTTGAGTGGACTTCTCGGTGCGGTGCCGCGCGCCACCGCGCGCGCTACGTCGAGCATTCGGCGGCCGGCCTCGACGAGTTGCCCGTGGTTGGTGGCCAACCCGGCGAGCGCAGATCCGAGGGCCTGAAGCTGCGCACCCGGCCCGACAATCCAGTCCCCGATGGCGCCTAGCGCCAACCGGGTGTTGCCGGGGTCGCGCTCGGGGATCCAGATATCTTCGGGAAGCGGCGGCGGACGCCGCGTGCGATCGGCGATGACGTGTCCTATTGCCAGCGACGTCACCCCGTTGATCAGCGCTTGGTGCGATTTGGTGTAGAGGGCGATGCGATTTTTCTCCAGTCCCTCGACCAGGTACATCTCCCACAGGGGACGTGACTTGTCCAGCGGCCGAGCGGCCAGCCGCGCGATCAGCTCATGGAGTTGTTCGTCGTTGCCTGGCGATGGCAACGCCGACCGCCGGACGTGATAGGTGACGTCGAAGTCAGGATCGTCCACCCACACGGGCCTGGCCATGCCGATTTTCACCTCGCGCACCCGCTGGCGGTAGCGCGGGATTTGCGGCAGGCGCTGCTCGATCGTGGCGAGCAGCGCCTCGTAGCTCAAGCCGGCGCGCGGGCGGCGCAGGATCATTAGCGACCCGACGTACATGGGGGTGGCGGTGTTCTCCAGCCGATAGAAAGACGCGTCCGCAGTGGACAACCGGGTCACCATTTACGGCCCTGTCCTCCTTGTCAATCCGTCCGCAATCCGTCGGTGGTACCGATGTGGCTCACCGTAACGACCGGCCCGGGCGCGTTACGGGCGGGTACGCATCGGGTTGGTTTGTGCAATGATGACCGGCGGGCGCCTGCCACTCTCCAGCAAGCGCACGGTTCCGATCGTCAGTTGGTGTCCATCGCATAAATGGAGAGTGCCCGTTGAGCGTCAGTCCTATCGCCGGCCCACCCCATCGTGAGACCTTCGCCGTCGTGCCCGTGGTCGAGTACGAGCCGGCGACTCGAATCATCCCCAGGTGCCGGCAATCATCGCACGTACCGTTGCGGCCGCGTAGTG
The DNA here is from genome assembly GCF_008370645.1 of Mycobacterium simiae. Taxonomy (GTDB): domain Bacteria; phylum Actinomycetota; class Actinomycetes; order Mycobacteriales; family Mycobacteriaceae; genus Mycobacterium; species Mycobacterium simiae_A. The sequence continues at coordinate 16,877 of NZ_VTZN01000015.1, read as the reverse complement.
GGCGCGCTGCACGTCGGCCACCCGGCGAGCGAGCCGGGGTCGAAACGATGTCGGCAGCGATTCGCCAGGCCGCGGTCTTCACCGACGCTGCCCTGCGCCGGGTGCTGGAAGTCATCGACCGCCGTCGTCCAGCGGCACAGCTGCGATCGATACTGGCGGCCAGCCTCGTTGACTCGGTGCTCTCGGTCGGCCAAGCGAAGGCTGGCCCCCACGGAGCCGCCAGGTTGCGACGGGTGCGGTTGCAGCCGGTCGGGTCCGCGGACACCGCGGCTGAAGTTTTTGGCACCTACAGCCGCGGTGAACGGGTCCATGCCATCGCCTGCCGCGTGGAACAAGTGGCCGCGTCCAGCCCACCGCGATGGCTAGTCGTTGCCTTACACATCGGTTGACGGTCAGGCCGCGGCCGCTAGCCGTCCGCCGCCGTAACGAGCCAGAACCGGACCGATGGTCGCCATGATGAAGACATAGGAGGTCGCCAACGCCGCCACCGTGGGGATCGACGCGCCGACCAATCCGATAATGATCAACGAGAACTCGCCTCTGGCGATGAGCGCCGTCCCGGCACGCAGCTGCCCGCGGCGCGCCGCGCCGTCGCGGCGTGCGGCGAACATTCCGGTGAGTACTTTGGTCGCGCCGGTGACAGCAGCCAAGGCGATGGCTACCGGAAGCATCGGAAGTAGCCCTCTCGGGTCGACCGATACCCCGATGGCCAGGAAAAAGATCGCGGCGAATAGGTCGCGGAGCGGACCCAGCACCCGGCGCGCCCGGTCGGCCGTCTCCCCGGTGAGGGTCAGGCCTACCAAGAACGCGCCGACCGCGGCCGATGCATGCAATAACTCGGCCAGCGCCGCGACCATCAGGGTGAGGCCCAGGACCCGCAACAGCAATTGCTCGGAATCAGGGTGCGCCACCAGCCGGCCGACGTGATGGCCCCAGCGGAAGGACGCGGCGAAGGCCGCGAGCAGAGCAGCGACCGCGGCTAGCGTACCCGCGAGCGCTTCGATCCAGCTGCCACGCAGGGCCAGCACGGTAAACATCGGTAGGTAGGCGGCCATCGCGAAGTCTTCGAGCACCAGCACCGACAGCACCGCCGGGGTTTCGCGGTTACCGAGCCGGTCCAAGTCCTCGAGCAGACGCGCGATGACTCCCGACGATGAGATGTAGGTGACGCCGGCCAGCGCGAAGATGGCGACGCCGTTCAACCCCAGCAGCCAGCCGGCCAGTGCACCGGGGGTGGCGTTAAGGACGATGTCGACACCGGCCGACGGCATGTGATGGCGCAGGCTGCTGGCAAATTCGGTGGTGGAGAACTCCAGACCCAGGGTTAGCAGCAGCAACACGATGCCGATGGGAGCGCCGGTGGTGATGAAGTCGTCGGCCGCAGCCACCGGAACGATCCCACCTTTACCCACCGAAAGTCCTGCTAACAGGTAGACCGGGATGGGGGACAGCGCGAACCGGCGCGCGACCGCACCCAACAGGGCAAGCGCTGTCAGGAGCGCCCCGACCTCGAAGAGCAGCGCCCTGGAAACTTCCACCGGCTCAGCCCTTATCGATGATCTGCTCGACTCCGCCGATACCTTCTTCGGTGCCGATCACTATCAGCACGTCGCGCGCACGCAGTACTTCTGCCGGATTGGGCGAAGCGATGACATCATCACCGCGCACGACGGCAACGATCGACGCGCCGGTGCGGGTGCGAGCCCGAGTGTCTCCCAACGGTCGCTCGACAAACGGGCTATCTGGCCCGACGGTGATCTGGCCCGCTTCCAGCCCAGGCACTTCACGGGTCAGCTGGGTAAAGCGCTCGGCGATCCTCGGAGCACCGAGAATCTGGGCCACAGCCTCGGCCTCTTCTTCGGTAAGGCGAAAGACCGGCCGGCACGCGTCAGGATCTTGCGCGGTATAGGTCACGACTTCAAAATCGCCGGTACGCCGGGCAATAATGCCTATTCGCTCACCCATGTGGCTGGTGAACTCGTACCGAAGCCCGACACCGGGCAGCAGCACCTCCTTGACATGCACATGTCCATACTCGACGAAATGCCATCAAGATTGAAGTGGCACCGACCAATTTCCTAGTTGTGCGGTGCCAGGGCGCAGCCACGCTCACCCCACGCCGCCGCATCGCATAGCAGCCGACCTCGTAGCAGCCGAGCAGAGCGAGGGCGACATGACGGCCACCCGGAAGCTGATCGCCTAGCAACTGGAATTTCAGCGACAATTATTGCCGGGTGGCAGATTTGGTTGCGTATCGACCCAAACCGGGAGCAAGCATGGGCACATCGCGGCGGTAATCGCAGTACTGGTCGCCCAGTGCCGCCACTAGGTCGCGCTCTTCCAGCTGTAGGGCCAACAGGACGTACCCCGTGGTACCGATCGAGAACAGGAGGTGTCCTGCCGTCATTGTGGGTGCAGCCCAGAAAGCGACCAGGAAGCCGAGCATGATCGGATGGCGCACCAGGCGATAGCGCAGGTTGACGCGAAAACCTATGGCAGCGTAAAGCTTTTCGCGCCAAGCCAAGTACCCCTGACGCAGCCCGCATAGCTCGAAATGACTGACCATGAAGGTCGACGTCAATACCGTCACCCAACCGAGCCAGAACAACACCCATAGCACCACCCGGACTACCGGGTGCCGCACGTCCCAGATCACCGTCGGCATGGTTCGCCATTGCCAATAGAGCACGAGGAGTGCAGCGCTGGCCAGCTGTACGAACGTGCTGCGCTCAATCGGCGGCGGCACGAATTGAGTCCACCACCGTTTGAATTTCGACCTCGCCATGACGCTGTGCTGGGCTCCGAACAACCCAAGCAGCGCCAGGTTGACCAGCACGGCCTGCCCCGTCGGCGCGGCGATACCGTGGTCAACATTGCGGGGCACAATAATGGCGCCGACGAAGCCAATGGCATACGCGAAGGCCGCCAGGAAAAGCAGGTAGCTCACGGCACCGTAACCAACGATCAAGTAGCGCTTCATCTCCCGATTGTGTAGCGCAGAGCCGGGTCGCAGGATGGGGCGTTTGCCTCAACTGGGCTAAGCGCTCACCAGGCCGTGGCTCAGCGCGTACATGCTGGCGCCGATGCGATTCGACCCGCCGATCTTGGCGTAGGTGCGCTCCACGTGGTTACGGGCCGTCTTTTCGCTGATCACCAGCGCCGTCGCGATCTCCTTGTTGGAGGCGCCGCGAGCAACCAGGGATAGCACTTCGACCTCCCGGGGCGTGAGCCCATGTGGGCGTCGATTCGACCGGTCCGCCCGATGCCCCGCCGCGTGCAGCACTGCCTCAACCGCGACGGTGTCCAGGTCGCCGGCTTGCACCCGTTGCCGCAGCCGCCGGGCCGCCGATTTCGGTGTCAACAGCTGCCGATAGGGCCTTGGCTCACAAGCGCATTGGTAACTGACCGCGGCCGCCAACACCCGGTCCGGCAGAGTCAACGCGGTCCCGGCGAGCCCACGCGGGTATCCCGAACCGTTGAGGCGCTCATGGTGATTGCCAGCGACCTCAGCCAACTTCCGAAGCCCGGGGACCTGATTGAGGATTCGCACAGTGAAGTACGGATGCAACCGGACCCGCTCAAATTCAGCCGCGCTCAACGGCCCTGGACGCGACCAGACTTGGTTCGAGACGCCGATGCGGCCCAGATCGTGAACGTGGCCAGCGCGCCGGGTCAGCACCGCCGCGTCGCCGTCAAGTCCGGCGGCGGTGGCGGCGTCACCCGCAAGTCGGGCCACCGCCCGGGAATGCCCGAATGTGAACGGGCATTTCAAGTCGACGAAGTCCCCCAGGGCGACGAGTAGTGTATCCAGCGTCTGGTCATCCAGCGGCTGAAAGTGGTCGGGCGCGGCGCGCACTGCTGCCGCCCACGCATCACCGGTCGGCGGTCCAGCCAGGATCGCGTCGGCATGGTCGGCAAACGTGTCGACCACCTCAGGATCGAACTGCCCACCCCGCCTGCTGCGAGCCATGGCGACAGCACCCTCAACCCCATAGGTGCGGTGGTGAACCTCTACCATGTCGGCCAGTTGGGCGACGCGCATCTGAATCGGGATAGCGTCACCGTAGGCACCCGTAGGCAGACCGCCGCCGTCGTAACGCTCGAACGTGAACGCCAGTGCCGCTTGCACATTGGGGTCCAAACCTATTTGGTCGGCCAGCACAGCCGCAGACGTGCAATGCGAGTGGATCAATTGGGAAATGTGGCCGCGGGCGTTGACGAAAAGAGTCGCCATCGCGCTGAGCCGGTACACCAACGGCTGACCCCGGCCCACATTGCTCGCCAGAAAGCGCAAGTACGGCAGCCCGGACCAATCAACCAGATAGGAGTCATGGCGGACGGCGATGTCGTCACCGAACCACCGCGCGTACTCGTGCGAGTCAGCGTGACATCCGATCCACATGATCAACGTCGCGTAGTAGGTGGAATCCCGCTGTTGGTCGCTGAGCCCGAGCCGATCGGCCAGCCTGGTCGCAATCAGCGCAGACCGCAGCATGTGTTCTGCGGGTTGCCCCAGGCCGAGGTCGATCGCCACCGACAGCGCGGCAAGCAACTCCGCGCGGGTAGGCAGCTCGGAAGCCTGGGCTCCAGACGGCATTCACCCATTGTGCCCAGCGGAGGACCGTCGGTCAGCCAAACGAGACGGTGCGTTGGACGGCATGATGACGGTTCGCGTCGAAAGTCTCGAAGTGCCCGGAGCCCACGACGAACAGGCCGCGTTGTGGTGGCCGAAAGCCGGCCAGCCGCGCTTGACTGGCCAGCGGACCCACCGGCCCCAGGTCCATGCCGGCCAACACCGCACGCGACCGCGGCACCGCCCACACCTGCTGAGGGGCGATCATGAATCGTTGCCCGTTCGGGGCGGTACCGGCGAGCCGGACCTGTCCGGCGCCGAGGGTCGGACCGACGGCGCGGCTCAGCGCGGCCAGGGCCACCCGGTTGGTCCACGCCCCGGTGGGCAGCCGCCCGCCGATCGCGCTCATCAGCCGCGTCGACACAGTTGACCGGATATCCATCCACCACTCGAGTAGTCCGGTGATGCCGACGAACAGCGACCACGGCGTGATCCACTCGACCTCGATGTCGCACTGGACCGCATCGTGCGGGGTCGCCGAGCTGAAGTAACGCGCGCAGCTTTGCGCACCCGGCGTCGTGGCGTAGAAAGTCCAGACACCGTCGGGCCCGCAGTGCCATACCGATTTGTAGGGCGGCGCGAACGTGGCGGCCGGAAAATGCCGCAGCGCAAGGTAATGGCCGCTGGCGAACGGTAGGCCCATGACACCGAAACCGACGAATCGTTCGTCATCGCCGGCGGGCAGGGCGGGGTGTTGCAAGATTGCCGTGGCGGCGTCGTAGGGGCTGCGTGAAGTAATCATACCTGGATGGTTCACGCGTCCGCCGCCCCGGCGCATGGGGCAGCTGCCTCAATTTGGCGCAGCGACCGTGAAGCCAGTCGCACGTTCGCCGCCGAGCGTGCGGCTAGCTTCACGTTTCGGCGCAGCACGCTAGCGCTTCTTCACCGATTTCGGCGGCTTGGGGCCGCGACCTTGCCGCCGCGCGGCTTCGCGCCGTTCCCGCCGGCTAGCGCCGGCCGACGCCCCGGCCGGCGCCTTTTGCCCCCCACCACCGTTGCGCTGCACCTGCGCCGAGCCGTCCTCGGCCGGGCCGGAATACGTCAGCGCCGGCGACTCGTCCTCAATGCCCTTGGCGCGCAATGCGCCTACCGGCTCTTTCGGAGCCTCGTGACGCTCGTCCGATGCGGCGGCCTTGGTCGCGAACTCGGCCAGGCCTTCAGGTTCTTCGACCGGAGCGACCTCGACCTGCGGCGCCGGGACGGCCTCCACACTGACGTTGAACAGGAAGCCGACCGACTCCTCTTTCATGCCGTCGAGCATGGCCATGAACATGTCGTAACCCTCGCGCTGATACTCGACCAGCGGATCGCGCTGCGCCATCGCCCGCAGCCCGATGCCCTCTTTGAGGTAGTCCATCTCGTAGAGGTGCTCGCGCCACTTGCGGTCGATGACGTTGAGCAACACATTGCGCTCCAGCTGGCGCATCGCGCCCTCACCGGCAAGCTCTTCTAGCTCGGATTCCCTTACCGCATAAGCACGTTCAGCGTCCTCGCGGAGAGCGTCCAGCAGCTCCTCGCGGGTCAGATCGTCACGGTCGGAGTCGGCGTCGTGATGGGTCAGAGTCTCGTGCTTGATCCCGACCGGGTACAGCGTCTTCAGCGCCGTCCACAACGCGTCCAGATCCCAATCCTCGGCGTAGCCTTCGGCGGTCGCGCCGTTGACGTAGGCGGTGATCACGTCGCGCACCATGTCCAAGGCCTGCTCTTTGAGGTTTTCGCCTTCCAGGATGCGGCGGCGCTCGGCGTAGACCACCTTGCGCTGCTGGTTCATCACCTCGTCGTATTTGAGGACGTTCTTGCGGACTTCGAAGTTTTGCTGCTCGACCTGCGTCTGCGCGCTCTTGATGGCACGGGTGACCATCTTGGCTTCGATCGGCACGTCGTCGGGCAGGTTGAGCCGGGTCAGCAGCGACTCCAGCGCGGCACCGTTGAACCGGCGCATGAGTTCGTCGCCCAACGACAGGTAGAAGCGTGACTCGCCCGGGTCGCCCTGCCGACCGGACCGGCCGCGCAGCTGGTTGTCGATGCGGCGCGATTCGTGACGCTCGGTACCCAACACGTAGAGGCCGCCCGCGTCGATCACTTCGGTTGCCTCTTTGCCGGCCTCCTCCTTCACGACAGGCAGCTCCTGGTGCCAAGCCGCCTCGTACTCGTCGGGCGTCTCCACCGGATCTAAGCCTTGCTCGCGCAGCCGCTGGTCGGTGAGGAAGTCGACGTTGCCGCCCAACACGATGTCGGTGCCGCGCCCGGCCATGTTGGTGGCAACGGTAATGGCGCCCCGGCGGCCCGCCACGGCAATGATGCCCGCCTCTTGCTCGTGGTATTTGGCATTGAGCACGTTGTGCGGGATACACCGCTTGGTGAACTGCCGCGACAAATACTCCGAGCGCTCCACGCTGGTGGTACCGATCAGCACTGGCTGACCCTTCTCGTAGCGCTCGGCAACGTCGTCGACCACCGCGATGTACTTGGCCTCTTCGGTCTTGTATATGAGGTCGGATTGGTCCGACCGGATCATTTCCTTGTTCGTGGGAATGCTGACCACACCGAGCTTGTAGATCTCGTGCAGCTCGGCCGCCTCGGTCTGAGCGGTGCCGGTCATACCGGCCAGTTTGTCGTAGAGCCGGAAGTAGTTCTGCAGCGTGATGGTGGCCAGCGTCTGGTTCTCAGCCTTGATCTCGACGTGCTCCTTAGCCTCGATGGCCTGATGCATGCCCTCGTTGTAGCGGCGTCCGATCAGCACCCGACCGGTGAACTCGTCGACGATGAGCACCTCACCATTGCGGACGATGTAGTCCTTGTCGCGGTGGAACAGCTCCTTGGCCTTCAACGCGTTGTTGAGGTAGCTGACCAGCGGGGAGTTGGCTGCCTCGTAGAGGTTGTCGATGCCGAGCTGGTCTTCGACGAACTCGACGCCTTTTTCGTGCACGCCGATGGTGCGTTTGCGTAGGTCGACCTCGTAGTGGGTGTCCTTTTCCATCAGCGGCGCCAACCGGGCGAACTCGACATACCAGTTGGAGGCGCCATCGGCGGGACCGGAAATGATCAGCGGGGTGCGGGCCTCGTCGATCAGGATGGAGTCGACCTCGTCGACGATGGCGTAGTGGTGCCCGCGCTGCACCAGGTCGTCGAGCGAGTGCGCCATGTTGTCGCGCAGATAATCGAAGCCGAACTCGTTGTTGGTGCCGTAAGTGATGTCAGCGTTGTAGGCCAACCGGCGCTGGTCCGGGGTCATCTGGGCGAGGATGACACCGACTTCCAGACCTAGGAAGCGGTGCACCCGGCCCATCCACTCGCTGTCGCGTTTGGCCAGGTAATCGTTGACGGTGACGATGTGCACGCCGTTGCCGGCCAGTGCGTTGAGGTAGGCGGGCAGCACACAGGTCAGGGTCTTGCCTTCACCGGTCTTCATCTCAGCGACGTTGCCCAGGTGCAGCGCCGCGGCACCCATCACCTGGACGTCGAAGGGACGTTGGTCGAGCACTCGCCAGGCGGCCTCCCGCGCGACTGCGAACGCCTCGGGCAGCAGGTCGTCGATGGTTTCTGGGTTTTTCTCGTCGGCCAGGCGCCGCTTGAACTCGTCAGTTTTGGCTCTCAGTTCGGCGTCGGTGAGCTTTTCGACGTCCTCCGACAACGTGTTGACGTAGTCGGCCACCTTCTTGAGGCGCTTGACCATGCGACCTTCACCAAGGCGCAGCAACTTCGACAGCACAGCTATATCCCTTGTGGGTAGGAGTCTTCTTGTTAAAGCGGCGACTCCCATCGTAGGTGACGCCCAGGATTTCGCCGGTGATCGTCAAGCCAGCCGGATCAAACCATAGTCGTAGGCGTGCCGGCGATAGACGACGGTCGGCCGTTCAGTCTCCTTGTCGAAGAACAAGAAGAAGTCGTGTCCGACAAGCTCCATTTCGTAGAGCGCGTCGTCGACGGACATCGGCTTGCCCGGGTGCTCCTTGACTCGGACGATGCGACCCGGCTCATGGTCCAGGCCTGCGCCATCATGATCGTGCGGCTCGCCGGGCTGGGCTTCGAACGCCTTATCCGGAGGTGGCGCTACCGCGGTGGCCTCGGACAGTGACACGGGGGTCTTGTCGCCGTAGTGCACTTTGCGGCGGTCTTTGCTGCGGCGCAGCCGGTTCTCCAGCTTTGCGACGGCGGATTCAACCGCGGCATAGAAGCTGTCGGCGCAGGCCTCACCGCGGGCTATCGGCCCGCGGCCGCGAGCAGTGATCTCCACCCGCTGACAGGACTTGCGTTGGCGACGATTGCGTTCGTGGTCGAGTTCGACGTCGAACAGATAGATAGTTCGGTCGAACCGCTCCAGGCGAGCAAGTTTTTGCGAAACGTAGATGCGGAAGTGGTCGGGGATCTCCACATTGCGGCCTTTGAACACGATCTCGGCGTTCGCTTTCGGCTCCGCCTGCTGGTCGGTGTCAGCCGGCGCTTGGTCCAAGACCTGATCGGATTCCACAGTTGGCCTTGACATTCGTGACAACTCGTTTCTCTTTTCACGTCGCACGCGCCCTGCGTGCCGGGTCTTCAGATACACACCGACAGGGTTAGAGCGGTCCTAGCGCGATCACCGCCGCAGGCTGCCCGCCGGTGCAAGATGCCGAACACTCACCTCCTACCGCGGGTAGCGCGTCAACTTTGGAAACATGGCTGATGATGAGTTCGAGTCCATAGATCTGATTTCGACGTTAGCTTGTGTTCACCCTACGGTGCTACTGAATTGGCCGGCCTTTTGCGAGTTCTTGGCGGTCTTGTGGCACATTCCTTGGGTTGCGCGACCAGCCGCCGCGCCAAGCCATGGCGCGGGTTGTCACGCCGCTGCGACCGCCAGCACGGCAACCACCCTTACACCAGCGCCCTGCAGCACCCGGACCGACTCGCGCACCGTCGCTCCGGTGGTGACGATGTCGTCGACGATCAGGACTTCGGTGCTTGGCCGGGTGCGCAGCAGTACCCGGCCCGCGATGTTGCGCTCACGGGCGGAGATTCCCAAGCCCACCGAGTCGCGGGCTAGCGCTCTCATTCGCAACGCCTGGACCACACTGATGTCCGGATGGCCCGCCACCGCGGCGCGGGCCATTCGGGTGACGGGGTCTCCCCCACGCTGGCGCGCCGCCGATCGCCGTGTCGGCGCGGGCACCAGCGTCAGCGGAGTATCGATCATGCCCCAGCACAGCAGCCGGTGCACGCCGATGGCCAGGGCCCGGGCCAGTGGTGCGACTAGATCGCGGCGGCCGTGCTCCTTTATCGCCAGGATCGCTTGGCGACGCGCGCCGGCATAGCCGCCGAGCGCGAAAACCGGGACCTGCGGCTCCACCCGGGGGTTGACCACGTGCGGTTCGCCGGATTTGACCACGAGATCGGCTGCGCACGCTGGACACCATCGCGTTGCCGAAGCGCCGCAGCCGCCGCATTGCAGCGGAAGGACTAGGTCGAGCACGGTGTCAGTGTGCCGGCGAGAACTGACAACCGTGACGCTACGTGTCCTCGGCTCCGTGGGCGGTTCGGTCGATAGCGGTTGAGGACGTCAGCCACATGTAGTCCGACGCAGCGCCGGTGCGGGTGGGATAACGCGCCCCTACTCCGCGGGGGCGCCAGCTGCTGCGCACGCCGGAAGCGGCGTCGCGACCCCCGCCAGGATTGCCGAGATGGGCGCCGGTGGCGGCCCCGCTGCCGCAGGCGCGGGCGGACCGGGCAAAACCGCCGGTTCGAGTACCGGCGCAGTCGGATTGGTCGGCGCACCCTTACCCGAGCCGCCAGCCATCACTACCGGAGCAGCAGCCGGCGCGGCCTCAGCTGGTGCAGCAGCGCCAGCAACTGGCGCGACCGGAGTTACCGGAACCACCGGTCCAACCGGCACTACCGGCACCACCGGCCCAACCGGCACCACCGGCGCGATCGGCACCACCGGAGCCACTGGCGCGAGGGGCACAGGTCCGGCTACCGCCGGGCCAGGCAGCACCACTGGAGCGGCACCTATCGGCGCGACCGAACCGAGCGCTGCAAATTGCTCGATGCAGGTCGGACCGCCGGCCGGCAATGGACTGGCTGACAGGCCCGGACTGAACGCTAAAGCGGCGCAGCATAAACCCACACCGCCAGCAACTGCGACGCAGAATCGATCGACCAGCTGCAACGCCAACTCCATTCGTCATTGTCCGGGTGCCCGCCATCAGCGTGGCAATGGAACCGTATCGGTGCTCCGAATGCTTGCCTAGACCCGGAAATCTTGGTTGCCGAACCGATACAGCGCACCGACCGCGTCGTGACCCCGGCTTTCCCAAATAGTGACTTGCGGAACGAAGCCGCGGGCTAACCGGGATGCCGTTCCAGCAAATGAAGACCTCATCGTTCATTTCGCGAGCGCTTGCCACACCCGGAGGCGCCCCCGTGCCGGCAATCAGTCTGAACCTCGTAGCAACGAAGGCCAGCTGAAGCTGAGCGCACCCTGACTCAATCGGGTGATCAGCTCCTCAAGATGCCGCAACGGCAACTCCATCCGCCACTCCGGAAGCAGCGCAGACAGCTTCAGCGAACCCGGTTCCAGGCTAACGTCGGTGAGCAGCAACCCATGCGGCAGCTCGGGCAGCGGCACCTGATAGGCGGGAGTCCGCATCGGCAACCGCCATCGCCGGTGCCCGGCGATCACCGCGCGCGGCCGCAGCCACAATGTCGTCCCAACCACGTCGGCGTTCACCTCCACCCCGCCCCAACCGGGGCGTCGCGCCCAGCGCAGCCGGGCGGTGCCGTCTTCCCGCAGCTCGCTGCGCAGTTGCGGAGCCACCTGCCGCAGCACATCATCGAAGATCTCCGTCGGCAGCACTGACGACAACCTGGTGGGAGCGGCCACCACCAGCGGCGGCACGCCTGGACGGATATGGACGTTGCGCAGGACCGCCACGGCGCTGTGCAAGTGGTGCCTTGATTGGTCATCGCCCCACCTAACGTCGCGCGCGGCTACCCTGACTTCGCCGAGCTGACCAACAGCCAACCCCTGCGGGTCGAGGTCAGAATTCAACTCGGTGACAGTCAGCACCACGTCGTCGCCACCGATGCGCACCGTGACTTCCTTGCCGACGAGCAGTTGCTGCAGCGTCATGAACAGCGTCCGGTAGGGCATGGAAACCGCCTGGGCGGCGCCGGCACTCACCGACGGCAATCCGGTCGACGACCACAATGAGGCCAGCATATCCAGCGCGCGAAACGGATCTTCCCACCGCAGGAAGGGAACTTTCGGCGACATCGATAAGCGCCTCCTCACTGCGAGGGTAGCCGGTGAGGTCAGCTCAGCGCAGCACTCATCCGGGCAGTACTGGTGTGGCCCCGGCCACCATCAGGCCCGCTACCTCAGACCAGCCTTGTTGACCGTCGGCGGCCGACGCCGAATACGCCAGGACCCCTTGCGGGGCGGCCACGTACACCGTCGACGGATTAGCCGCGATGGCAAACAGCGGTATCTGCAATCCGCGGGACGGCGCGTCAGAGTTCACCCCGTCGAGGTTCACATACGACACCGGATGCGTGGCATCGTTGCGCGTCACCGCGATGTCGTCGCCGGTGCGCCAGGACAACGACACCACGGAGCTCCCCAGCCCGAAACCCAGCCGCCGTGGATAGGTCAGGGCGAATTGGCCCGCCTGGGTCTGTTCGACACCGGCGAGAATCACCTGCCCGTCGATCACCATCGCGGCACGAGTCCCGTCGCGCGACAACTGTAGGTCGGTGATCGCCCCGGGAAAGCGACTGGACACCGCGGTAGCGTCAACCGGGATCCGCGCGGGCTGTCCCGATGCAGGTTCCTGAATTGCCCGCAGCACGATGTTGGTGTCGACCACCACCCACACCGCGTCGTCCAGCGACCAGCTAGGCCGCGAAAGGTTGTGGCCATCGGCGGACTGGACCGCCTCGCCGCCAAGATCGCCGATCCACAACGAGGCCGCCACATCAGGGGCGCCACGCCGCAACGTCACGACGGAGGCCACCTGGCGCCCGCTGCGGGATAGGGCGGCACCTGTCTGGTCTCCCATCCGTCCGAAGGCTCCGGGCATGGTGGTGATCCGCTGCCCGTCCAGCGCCACCAGCGACCCGCCCACCAGCGCGTGCAAACCTGCCCCGGCACCATCGGCCACACCCGGGTCGGTGGCGGCGACGTCGGAGGTGTTCCATCCTTCAGCGAACCTATCGTCGAGCGGTGCGCCGTCGGCGTTGATCACGTACGGCCCTCTGATGTCGGCTCGGGCCAGCGTCCAAATGATCTGTGCAGCAAGCAATTGCCTGCTGTGCGGATCGGTGGTCGACAGCTTCTCCAGGTCGACGCGCGCGCCGCCATACCCCTTTCCGATACCGGCCTTGCCGCCATCGGCTCGGGTCACCGGACCGCGCAGCCGCAGCGGCGGAGCCAGTAGGTTACGCACCGTATGCGCCATCTCCGGACGCGGACCGGCCAGCAGCTTGGAGACGAGTTCAGTGGCCAGCTGATCATGATCGGACACCGCGACATAGCGCGGATCGGGAACCACGGTCCTGCCGGTGGGGTCGGCGAAGTAGAGGGTGTTGCGCTTATAGGTCGACTGGAATTGCTGCCAGTCCAGGAAAACGCCGTTGGGCAGCCGGTCAATGCGCCAACCACCGGACGTCTTGACCAACTCGATCGGACCCGGTTCCGGCAGCTGGCCTTCTGCTGTCTCGAAGACGCCCATGTCGGACAGGGAGCCCAGGATATCTGCCCGCATGGTCGCCGTAACCCGTTCAGCTGCACGGGTTTCGACGAAAACCACATGGTCGATCAGCAGCGCGCTACCGGCATCGTCCCACGCGTTGGACGCCGATTGGGTGAGGAACTGGCGTGCCGCCAGATGTCGATTGGCCGGGTCAGCTGTTGCCTTGAGAAATTCGCGCAGGAGCACGTCGGGATCCATGCCCGGCGTGGGCTTGGGCAGGTTCGACGGCGCAGGCCGCTCCACGGTGCCGATGGCCTGGGGAGCCGACGAGCTGGGCACGCTCGCGCAGCCGACGAGTGACCCGGCCAGCAGCAGCGTGGCCAGAACCGCCCTGAGTCGCCGCATCATCCGCTCCAGTCGGCGTGCTCGCGCGGCCGCGGCCGCTCCTTATGTTCGGGGGCACTGGGTTGCGGAATGGGTTGGGAGACCGGTTGCGGGATGGGTTTCATGGGCAGCGGACTGGTGGTCACTTTGTGGCCGCGGACCAGCGGAAGCGTCAACCGGAAGCAGGCACCTTGGCCGGGTTCACCCCAGGCTTCTAGCCGGCCCTGGTGCAACCTGGCATCTTCGACGCTGATCGCCAGCCCCAACCCAGTGCCGCCGGACCGCCGTACCCGGGATGGATCCGCGCGCCAGAACCGGCTGAACACCAGCTTCTCCTCACCCGGCCGTAGCCCGACGCCATAGTCGCGCACCGTGACCGCGACGGTATCTTCGTCGGCGCCCATCCGGATCCGCACCGGTTTGTGCTCGGCGTGGTCGATGGCATTGGCAATCAGGTTGCGCAAGATCCGTTCTACCCGGCGGGCATCGACTTCGGCGATCACCTCTTCGGCGGGCAGGTCCACGAGCAACTCGATGCCGGCCTCCTCGGCCAGGTGACCTACGCTGCTCAGCGCGTTGTTGACGGTGGCCCGCAGGTCGACCGCCTCAACAGACAGTTCGGCCACGCCGGCGTCGTGCCGGGATATTTCCAACAAGTCGTTGAGCAGCGTCTCGAATCGGTCCAGCTCGCTGACCATAAGCTCGGTGGAGCGTCGCAGCGCCGGGTCGAGATCGGCGCTGTGGTCATAGATCAAGTCAGCGGCCATGCGCACGGTGGTCAACGGGGTGCGCAATTCGTGGCTGACGTCGGAAGTGAAGCGGCGCTGTAGGTTGCCAAACTCTTCGAGTTGGGTGATCTGCCGGGACAGGCTCTCGGCCATATCGTTGAAAGACACCGCCAGCCGGGCCATGTCGTCTTCGCCGCGGACGGGCATCCGTTCCGACAGGTGCCCTTCGGCGAACCGTTCGGCGATCCGCGACGCCGACCGCACCGGCACCACCACTTGGCGCGAAACCAGCAGCGCAATGCCGGCCAGCAAGACCAGCAGCACCAAGCCACCGGTGGCCATTGTGCTGCGCACGAGCGTGATGGTGGCCTGTTCATTGGCGAGCGGGAAGATCAGGTACAGCTCCAGGTTGGCCACCCGCGAGGAGGTCGGCGTACCGACGACGAGCGCCGGTCCGGAGAATCCGTCAGTGTGCACCATTGCGTACTGGTAAGCAGCCTGCCCGGCCTTGACAAAGCCACGTAATGCGCTGGGCACCTGATCGACCGGTCCTGCGGTCGAGGCGGCGCGCGGCCCATCTCCCGGCACCATCAGCACGGCATCGAAAGCACCGGCGAGGCCCGCGCCGGTGGCGGGATCCGTTTTCGAGGTCAAGGTGTTGCGCGCAAGCTGCAAGCTGCTGTCCAGCGAGCGCGTCTCTTCACCGTTGACGATGCCGCTGACGGTGGTGCGGGCTCGCTCGATCTGCTCGATCGCGGCTTTGACCTTGACGTCGAGCACCCGGTTGGTGACTTGGCTGGTCAGCACAAAGCCCAACGCCAGGATCACCGCGAGCGAAAGCCCCAGCGTCAAGGCTACGACTCGCAGTTGCAGCGATCGACGCCACGCAATGGCAACAGCGCGGCTCAACGCGCTCACACCGCGTGTCATTGGGCCAGAGCGCCCCCAACGACTCCTGGTGCGTCGCCGAGAGCCGAAGATCACCGGCGCCGTCCCCCGCAAGCGGGTGGTGCCCCCACCTCAGCATCGCTGCGCTCTGCATCGTCTCCGGGGGGGATCACGGAGGTCCGGCCTTGTATCCCACTCCTCGAACGGTCAGAACCACGGTCGGGTTTTCAGGGTCTTTCTCCACCTTGGCCCGCAGACGCTGAACGTGGACGTTCACCAGGCGGGTGTCCGCCGGGTGCCGGTATCCCCACACCTGTTCGAGCAGCACATCACGAGTAAACACCTGACGGGGTTTGCGTGCCAGCGCGACCAGTAGGTCGAATTCCAACGGCGTCAGCGAGATCTGCTCGCCGTTGCGGGTCACCTTGTGTGCCGGCACGTCTATATCGACGTCGGCGATGGACAGCATCTCGGCGGGTTCGTCGTCATTGCGGCGCAGGCGCGCCCGCACCCGCGCGACCAGCTCTTTGGGCTTGAAGGGCTTCATGATGTAGTCGTCAGCCCCCGATTCAAGACCTAGCACCACGTCCACGGTGTCGGTTTTGGCGGTGAGCATGACGATCGGCACACCCGAATCGGCGCGCAAGACCCGGCACACGTCGATGCCGTTCATGCCGGGCAACATCAAATCCAACAGCACCAAATCGGGGCGCAGCTCACGCACCGCGGTCAGGGCCTGAGTGCCGTCGCCGATGACGGCGGTGTCGAAGCCCTCCCCGCGTAACACGATGGTGAGCATCTCGGCCAGCGAAGCGTCGTCGTCGACAACCAGAATCCTTTGCCTCATGGTGTCCATGTTGGCACCAGAACGGGACAAAACTCACTCAACACACGGGCGTTTCTCATTCGATACGGGCAAATACCGTCAAAACCGCCCGTTTGGGACCAGAAGAGTGGCCGCCAGCCGGTCCGGATCGACCGTGGAGTCGACCACCAACCATCGTCCGCTCCACTCGGCGCGAGCCAGCTGCGCGTAGACAGCGCCGGTGCGCTGCTGCAGTTGCTCGTCGCGTTCGTAGCTGTCCCGCGCTCGTCCCGGATCGGCTTGGGCCCGGTCTCGAGCGCGCTGCGCGGCGACTTCGGTGGACACCGCGAGCAGCACCTGGCAATCGGGCTCGGGCAGTCCCATCCTCTGAAACTCCAGCTGCTGGACCCAGGCCACCGCTGCGCCGCCGGCGCCCTGACGCAGACGCGCCGCACTGTAGGCCGCGTTGGAGGCAACATAGCGGTCCAGAATCACCACGTCGTAGTTGCCGCGCAGCTCGGCGATTTCGGCCCCGGCGCCGGCCCGGTCCAGTGCGAACAGCGTCGCCATGGCGTACACCGACGACGCGAGGTCGCCATGCTGGCCGTGCAGCGCCTCCGCGGCCAGGTCAGCAGTGATCGAGCTGCCATACCGCGGGAAAGCCAGCGCGGCCACCGATTTCCCAGCCGCTTCGAAGGCCTTGCGCAGACCCTCGGTCAGCGTCCGCTTGCCGGCGCCGTCGACGCCTTCGATCGCGATGAGCACGG